>NZ_SMMF01000962.1:172439-199232 GCF_009711355.1 Roseibium sp. RKSG952
CATCGTTTACATCGGCGACCTGATCCAGAAAACCGAAGCCGAGATGCTGCGCACCCCGAACTTCGGCCGCAAGTCGCTGAACGAGATCAAGGAAGTGCTGTCCGGCATGGGTCTGCACCTCGGCATGGATGTCGAGGATTGGCCGCCCGACAACATCGAAGATCTGGCGAAGAAATTCGAAGACGCGTTCTAAGCGCGTCTTCCCCAATGCCCGGGCTGCCGGGGACCATATGGGCACTTCCGCCCCAAGGAGAGCCGGTGACACGCATCGCCGGCCAGACAAAGCAAAACGCGAAAGAAGGAACTATAAAATGCGTCACGCACGTGGTTACCGCCGCCTGAACCGTACTCATGAGCACCGCAAGGCGCTGTTTGCGAACATGGCTGGCTCGCTCATCGAGCATGAGCAAATCAAAACAACTCTGCCGAAGGCAAAAGAACTGCGCCCGATCATCGAAAAGCTGGTCACCCTGGGCAAGCGCGGCGACCTGCACGCCCGTCGTCAGGCCGCAGCACAGCTGAAAGAAGACAAAGACGTCGCAAAGCTGTTCGAAGTTCTTGGCCCCCGCTATGCCGAGCGTCAGGGCGGTTATGTCCGCATCCTGAAAGCTGGCTTCCGCTATGGCGACATGGCTCCGATGGCGATCATCGAATTCGTTGATCGTGACGTTGACGCCAAAGGCGCGGCTGACAAAGCCCGCGTTGCCGCCGCAGAGGCAGCAGACGAAGAATAAGATCGATCCAGATCAGATTTCTAACCCCCGTGCCCAAGGCGCGGGGGTTTTTCGTTGCCCTGGGACTTTGACCAACGGTGCTTTGTAGCCTTGCGGACTTAATCGCCTTCCGCTTTCCGTATACTATCGGCCGAAGCTCCGGCTGACAGGTTGGCGTCGGAAAAATCTCGGGTTTCCGGAAGTTCCAGATGTAGGGACGACGTGTGGTCGATCTCGATCTGGCCGCTGGTCAGAGTGTAGTCTAGGACATGACCGCCAGTTGAGCGGTCGCTGGAGATGAAATGCAGATGATATCCGGGCACGCCTATGCCTACGGCGTAGTCAGGGCATCTGAAGCCCAGTATCGTGCCATCGGTTTCACTCAATTCGAACTCGGCCTGCGTTTTCACGACTTCCAGCAGTGGTTTGTAGGGGCGTTCCTGCCGCAAAACGTTTCGATACTTGATGTGTTTGATCTGCCCGGTAAACCGCACTGCATAGAACAGGTTTCTGGCCTCGGCGATGGAATCCAGCCCGTTTTCGAAGGCCTGTTTGCCGACAGACGCGTCCAGTGCGAGTGACACTGTGGGTGCGAAGTTTATGACCGCTGCATACGGGGTCAGCGCTTTGCCTTGGGCAATTGTCGCTTTGCCGTCTCCATCCAGACGATAAGCGATGCCGTCAAGGAGGATCATCTCTCCATCCAGCGCGTTGAACGTGCCCAGACCGAAATCGCCATGTTTCAGAAGTTCATCAATGGACACAGTGCCATCATAGACACCTTGCATCACGGCACTGAGCAACGAGGTTTGATAGTATTCATGCGCGTGCTCATCCGGGGTGAATTGCCGCTTTTGATGATGGCTTGCGACGGCTGATACGAATGTCAGTTCACGATCCTGATGCATGTAATTCTCTTTCAAAAAACAACTTCCCTTTCACTATACCTCAAACCGGGGAATTTGCTTTCCAATAAGTGTTTAGTCCAAGCCGCTTGCATTCCCGCCGTCAGCCCCGCATATCCGATGAGCAAAGGTGCCGGAGGACTGATGATGCGGAAAATCGCGTGTTCGCTTGTTTTGCTGTTGGGGGCGTTTTCCGCCGCCGCCGAAACCCGGGTCCCTCAAAGCCAGTCCGAGATCAGTCTGGGGTTTGCGCCCGTCGTCAAGCAGGCCTCACCGGCGGTGGTGAACATCTATGCCAAGATCGTCAGGCAGGGCCGAGCGAACCCGTTCTTCTCGGACCCGTTTTTTCAGGACTTCTTTGGTGGTGGTTTCGGTGCACCACAACCCCGCGTGCAGAACTCGTTGGGGTCGGGGGTCATTCTGACCCACGATGGATATGTGGTCTCAAACTATCACGTCGTGGGAACTGCGACCGAAATCCGGGTGGTGACAACGGATCGCCGTGAATTCTCGGCCGAAGTTGTATTGGGGGATCAGGAGAGTGACATCGCGATCCTGCGTCTGAACGCAGCAGAAGGCCTGCCGTCGCTGAACATGCGCGACTCTGATCATGTTGAAGTAGGCGAGCTTGCACTGGCCATCGGCAACCCGTTCGGGGTGGGGCAGACAGTGTCTTCAGGGATCATCTCTGGACTAGCGCGTACTGGTACGGCGACCGGGAATGCGCGTGGCTACTTCATTCAGACCGATGCACCGATCAATCCGGGTAACTCTGGTGGCGCGCTGATCGACGTGAACGGAGATTTAATAGGCATCAACACGTCGATCCTGTCTCGATCCGGTGGTTCGAATGGCATCGGGTTTGCGATACCGGCCAATTTGGTGGCGGAGTTCCTGCGCCAGGCGCAAGCGGGCAATGACAGCTTTGTCACCCCGTGGGCCGGCATGGCGGGACAACATATGAGTGCTGATATTGCCGAGTCGCTGGGTCTGGCTTTGCCCTTGGGGGTAGTGGTTTCGGACTTGCACGATCTCAGTCCACTTGCCGAGGCCGGGCTGAAGGTCGGGGATATCATTACCCATGTGGATGGGGATGAGGTGAATTCTCCGGCCGAGATGAAATTCCGTATGTCCATTGCCGGTGTTGGGGGTACATCGCGCCTGACGCTGTTGCGTGGTGAGGAACAGCCAGAGATCGACGTGGCACTTATCGAGGCCCCGGAAACGCCACCCGCCGAAGAAACGACGCTGGATGAGGACACGGTCATGCCCGGCCTCACAGTGGCACGGGTCAACCCGGCGCTGATCGCGCGGATGGGTTTGTTGCTGTCTCAGACCGGCGTGGTTGTTGTTGATCCCGGTCCTTATGGGGGGCGTTCTGGTCTGAGAGCAGGAGATGTGCTGAAGGCCATCAATGGTGAAGTGATGGAACGTTCCGGAGATGTGGTTTCCGTGCTGACCGAGCCGGGGCGCCGGTTGCAGATGGACGTACTGCGTGGCGGTCAGGTCGTATCCCTTCGGTTCCGGCTGTGACCCGATGAGCGATCTGTTCGACACCGGTACGGCTGAGCCTGCGGCTGAACCCCATCGGCCATTGGCCGACAGGTTGCGGCCGCAAACTTTGGCAGAGGTGATCGGGCAGGAACAGGTTCTTGGGCCGGACGCGCCATTGGGCGTGATGCTTGCATCAGGCAGCCTTTCCAGTTTGATTTTCTGGGGGCCTCCAGGGGTAGGTAAAACGACCATCGCACGTTTGCTGGCCAGCGAGACCGACCTGCATTTCGTGCAGATCAGCGCGATTTTCACAGGTGTCCCTGACCTCAAGAAGGTATTCGAAGCAGCAAAATTGCGTCGGCAGAACGGCAAGGGAACTCTGCTGTTCGTTGATGAGATTCATCGGTTCAACAAGGCGCAGCAGGATGGATTCCTGCCACATATGGAAGATGGCACCATTCTCCTGGTCGGGGCGACGACCGAGAACCCCTCGTTCGAGCTGAACGCAGCGGTTCTGAGCCGTTCACAGGTTTTGGTGCTCGAACGGCTGAGTTTGAGCGATCTTGAGCGACTGACTCAAAGGGCTGAAAAGGAACTTGGTCGAGCCCTGCCGCTGACGCCCGCCGCGCGTGACGCGCTGCACGAGATGGCGGACGGCGATGGTCGCGCGCTGCTCAACCTGATCGAGCAGGTATCTGCCTGGAAAGTCGAGACGCCACTGGACCCTGATGCTTTGTCCACCCGTCTGATGAAGCGCGCGGCAAAGTACGACAAATCAGGTGACGAGCATTACAACCTGATTTCAGCCCTGCATAAGTCGGTCCGAGGGTCAGATCCCGATGCGGCCCTTTACTGGTTTGCCCGGATGTTGACCGGAGGTGAGGATCCCCGGTTTCTGGCGCGCCGAATTACCCGCATGGCGGTCGAGGATATCGGGCTGGCCGACCCTCAGGCGCAGGCAGTTTGTCTGCAATCCTGGGAGACCTATGAACGACTGGGTTCCCCCGAAGGTGAGCTTGCCCTGGCGCAGGCCGTTGTCTATCTCGCACTCGCGCCGAAATCGAACGGTGCTTATGTTGGCTACAAAGCTGCCATGAGGCTGGCCAAGCAATCCGGCAGTGAACCACCGCCCAAGCATATCCTGAATGCGCCAACCTCATTGATGAAAGATCAGGGGTACGGCGCGGGCTACGCTTACGACCACGATGCCGAGGATGGGTTTTCGGGGCAGAACTATTTTCCGGAAACGATGAAACGCCCGGTTCTTTATCAGCCTGTCGAACGCGGGTTCGAGAGAGAGCTGAAAAAGCGGTTGGACTACTTCGCCAAACTGCGCACACAGCGAAACAGCTAATTACGCAGGGTCAGTTCGGCGTGTGCCGTGGCGTTACATGCGACAGGCACGGCATAACGGTTTCCCTTGGGGCAGCAGTTTCAAGGGAGGGAAGCCTGTGACCGTCTCAATCGAAAAAACCGACGACGTCTGGACCATCGTACACGATAGGCCAGCAGCACGGAATTCAGTGGATGCAGACCACGCCAAGGCCCTGATGGAGGCATTTCTGGAATTCGATGAAAGCCCGGCCAAAGCCGCAGTTTTCTGGGGCAAAGGTGGCAACTTCTGCGCGGGGTGGGATCTGAAGATGGCCGCAACGCTGTCCGATCCCGACCTGCTTCAGCGCTACATGGACAAGCACGCCTTTCCGTTGGGTTCGGCACCCTCAACACTGGGACCTATGGGGCCGTCTCGTCTGGAGTTGTCCAAGCCGGTTATCGGCGCGATTGAAGGGGCAGCTGTCGCGGGAGGGATGGAATTGGCTCTGTGGTGCGATATCCGGGTGATGGCTGAAACAGCCTATATGGGCGTGTATTGCCGTCGCTGGGGCATAACCTTGATGGATGGCGGAACGGTGCGGTTGCCGAGGCTTGTGGGGCAGGGCAAGGCGCTGGAGATCGCATTGACGGGGCGAAAGGTCGAAGCCGAGGAATGCTATCGTATCGGTCTGGCGGAAAAGATCGCGCCGGATGGCAAAGCACGTGCGGTCGCCGAAGCGATGGCCCATGAAATCGCCCGCTTCCCTCAGGAGGCCGTGTTGGCGGACCGCCGTTCAATCATCGAGACCCGTGGCATGCCCGTTCGTGAAGCCCTGAAGGTAGAATGGGCCAATGGGACCGAAGCGATCCGAAGGGAAGGGACTGCCGGTGCCGGACGTTTCCGGGATGGTGCGGGACGTCACGGAGATTTCTCAAAAATCTAATCCGGTGTTGCTTGCATGCTCCGTCCCGCCTTGACTCTTTTGGTATAGCGCGCGACAGACGCGCATGTTTTCTAAGGCACTGACGAACACGCAATCCGGGCGGGATCGCCGCACGGGGCAAGGGGCATTGGCATGAGTGGCGTACAAATGATCACGGTAGCCGAAGGTGATGGCGACCAGCGTCTGGACCGTTGGTTGCGGCGCCTGTTCCCGCATGTCAGCCAGGGGCGTATCGAAAAGATGTGCCGCAAGGGTGAATTGCGTGTTGAAGGCGGGCGGGTGAAGGCCTCGACCCGTTTGGAAGTCGGACAAACCGTTCGTGTGCCACCGCTGCCGGATGCCGATCACAAACCGGCCGAGGTCAAGCATCGTGTCTCGGACAGCGACGCCGAGATGATCCAGTCCTGCGTGATCTATCGTGACGATCACGTACTGGCGCTGAACAAGCCCAGCGGATTGCCGGTTCAGGGCGGCAGCGGCCAGAGCCGCCATGTCGACAGCCTGTCCGAAGCATTGCGCTTTGGCTTTGACGAAAACCCGAGGCTTGTGCACCGGTTGGACAAGGATACTTCGGGCGTCCTGCTGCTGGCACGCACACGAGAGGCTGCCAAAGGACTGACGGCGGCCTTCCGTCATCGCAATACGCGCAAAATCTATTGGGCGCTGGTTGCCGGCGTGCCTACGCCATATCTGGGCGAGATCAAGACCGGGCTGGTTAAGGCCCCGGGGCACGGCAAACACGGCGAGGGCGAGAAGATGATCGCCGTACATCTGAACGAGGTGGACAGCACGCCGGGTGCCAAGCGGGCGCATACGCTTTATGCCACGCTGTATCGGGTTGCCGGGCGCGCTTCGTGGGTGGCGATGGAGCCGATCACGGGCCGAACCCATCAGCTGCGCGCGCACATGGCCGCGATTGGTCACCCGATCATCGGAGACGGCAAATACGGCGGTTCGGGTCAGGAAAACCTCGGCGATGGCTGGGGTGCGCAACTGGGTGGGATCATCAGTAAGAAACTGCACCTGCACGCACGGCAGATTTCCTTTGAACACCCGGTTACCCGCAAGCAGGTGACGATCAAGGCACCTCTGCCGGATCACATGAAAGACAGTTGGGATACGTTCGGCTGGACCGAAGATCTGGCAGCCGATGATCCGTTCGAGGAACTGCAATGAGCGCACCATTGCGTCTGGTTCTGTTCGACGTAGATGGAACGCTGGTCGACAGCCAGGGCAGCATTGTTCTGGCCATGACTTCAAGTTTCGAGGCCCTTTCGCTGCCCGTACCCGACAGAAGTGCGGTCATTTCGATTGTCGGATTGTCGCTGCCGGTCGCAATTGCCCGGCTGGCCCCGACCGAGGCACCGGCGGTGCAGGATCGCCTGGTCGAAGGCTATAAGCAGGCCTATCACGCACATCGTCTGGATCAGGGTGCTGCAAGCTCACCCTTGTTTCCAGGTGCCAGAGACATCATCGAAACTCTGCACGCGGTTCCGGAAGTGTTGCTGGGTGTGGCAACAGGCAAATCACAGCGTGGTCTTGATGCCTTGCTGGAGGTGCACGGGCTGGAAAGCTACTTCGTCACTCGGCAGGTGGCGGATCACCATCCGTCGAAACCGCATCCTTCAATGATTGAAACTGCACTGGCAGATACAGGTGTTTCTGCTGCAGATGCAGTCATGATCGGCGATACAAGTTTTGACATGGAAATGGCGCGGGCAGCCAGTGTCGCGGGCGTTGGAGTGTCCTGGGGATATCACGATCGATCTGCCCTGCGTGACGCATCCTGTGTGATCGATGCCTTTGATCAGCTACCAGCGGCCTTGGCCGGGATATGGGACTAAGAACATGAGCGAATGGAAACCGAAACGCTTCTGGACATCAAGCGCTGTGGTCGAGGCTGACGGGGGCTATTCTGTCGAGTTGGATGGTCGCAGTGTGAAAACTCCGGCAAAAGCGGCTTTGATCCTGCCTACGGCTGCGATGGCGCAAGCGGTCGCAGATGAATGGGACGCGCAGGAGAAAGAGGTCGATCCGACCACGATGCCATTCACTCGGTCCGCCAATGCCGCGATCGATAAAGTGCGCCATCAAAAGGCTGAAGTTGCCGACATGCTCGCCGACTACGGCGACACGGATT
Source organism: Roseibium sp. RKSG952 (assembly GCF_009711355.1). Lineage (NCBI taxonomy): Bacteria > Pseudomonadati > Pseudomonadota > Alphaproteobacteria > Hyphomicrobiales > Stappiaceae > Roseibium > Roseibium sp. RKSG952. The sequence continues at coordinate 179,950 of NZ_SMMF01000962.1, forward strand.
TGCTGTGCTATCGCGCCACGCATCCCGAAGCGTTGGAACAGCGACAAGCCGAGGCATGGGATCCTGCGCTGGACTGGGCGGCGGACGTTTTGAACGCCCGTCTGGTTCCGGTATCGGGTGTTTTGCATCAGCCTCAATCGTCGACCGCATTGGACACACTTCGGCAGCAGGTCCATCAGCTGGATGAGTACCGACTCGCCGCCTTTCACGACCTTGTCAGTCTGTCCGGTTCCCTGATTCTTGGTTTCGCCGCAGCGCAGAATTGGCGCAATCCGGACGAGATATGGCGCATTTCTAGGCTGGACGAAATTTGGCAGACTGAGCAATGGGGCGAGGATGAAGAGGCTCAGAAGGTCGAGAAGACCAAACGAGAGGCCTTTTTGCACGCCAAACGGTTCTACGATCTATCGGTTTGAGCCTTATTTTCTTGATTTTCAGTGATCTGGCGCATTCAAGACCGGTCAACTCATCGAATTCCCTGATCGAACCCTTGACGTTTGTTTATGAATGCGACCAAACTCATGCCCACTAAAGGGGAGACACCTTTGGGGTAACCTTACCGGCATCTATTGTCGGACAAAACCGTTCCCTCTGGGGATGGGAAATCAGGAAGAGGTAAAAATGAAAAAATCCGTAATCTTGGGCGCGGCTACGATTGCCGGTCTGGCCGCTGGCGCAGCTGCGGCGGGAACCGTAGACGACGTCAAGGCGCGCGGTAAGCTGAACTGCGGTGTTACCACCGGTCTGGTCGGCTTTGCTGCGCCCGACGCAAATGGCGAATGGCAAGGTTTTGACGTGGCTGTTTGCCGCGCTGTAGCTGCAGCTGTTCTGGGCGACGCAAACGCTGTTGAATTCGTTCCGACCACCGGTAAGACACGCTTTACCGCGCTGGCATCGGGCGAAGTTGACATGCTGGCCCGCAACACCACTTGGACCTTCAGCCGCGACGTGGACCTGAAGTTTGAATTCACTGGCGTCAACTACTACGATGGTCAGGGCTTCATGGTTCCCAAGTCGCTGGGCGTGTCCTCGGCCAAAGAGCTGGACGGTGCGACCGTCTGCATCCAGACCGGTACCACAACCGAGCTGAACCTAGCGGACTTCTTCCGCTCGAACAACATCAGCTACGAGCCGGTTCCGATCGAAACCAACGCCGAAGCACAGCAGCAGTATCTGGCTGGCGCATGTGACGTTTACACCACCGACGCATCGGGCCTGGCTGCTACTCGCGCCACGTTCGAAAACCCCGGTGACCACGTCCTGCTGCCCGAAATCATCTCGAAAGAGCCTCTGGGCCCGCTGGTCCGTCACGGCGATCACGAGTGGGGCGACGTTGTCCGCTGGACTCTGAACGCGCTGGTCTCGGCTGAAGAGCTGGGCATCACCTCGGCCAACATCGACGAGATGGCAGCTGGCACCGACAACCCCGAAGTGAACCGTCTGCTGGGCAGCGAAGGCACTCTGGGTGAGATGCTGGGTCTGGACGCCGAATGGGCCAAGCGCGCTGTTAAAGCGGGCGGCAACTACGGTGAAGTGTTTGCCAAGAACATCGGTGAAGAAACTCCGATCGGTCTGGCACGTGGCCTGAACGCACAATGGACCGAAGGTGGTCTGCTGTACTCGCCGCCGTTCCGCTAAGAAAACCGCGAAAAGGGCGCAGGGCAACCTGCGCCCTTTTTGCATCATAGAAAAACATGCCCGGATAGATTGAGCAGAGAGAAACTCTGCCGACAAAAATAACCGGGATGTCACGGGGATATACATAGGTCATGACGACTCTCACTGACCCGCCGAAGGAGCAGTTCCGGCTGTCCATGCTCCTTTATGATACGCGGTATCGATCTGCGACCATTCAGGTCATCGCATTGATCGGTTTCATGCTACTGGCAGCCTGGATTGTATCCAACACTATCAACAACCTGGCAGCACTGGGAAAACCGGTTGAATTCGGTTTCTTTGGTGAACCCGCCAGCTACGACATCAACCAGAGACTGCTGGAGTATTCCTCACGCGACACGCACCTGAGGGCAGCTTTCGTCGGCTTGCTTAACACGTTGGTTGTTGCGGTTCTGGGATGTATCACGGCCACTATCTTGGGCGTGGTAATTGGTGTTCTGCGTCTGTCGCACAACTGGATCATCGCGCGGTTGATGACCGTTTATGTCGAGATGTTCCGCAACGTGCCTGTCCTTCTTTGGATCGTTTTCATCATGGCGGTCCTGATCGAATCTCTACCCGCACCGCGCGCATTCCGAGGAGAGAACCCGGAAGCAAGTATGATGCTTGCCGATAGTGTTGCGGTGACGAACCGCGGTGTCTATGTGCCCGAGGTTTTGTTCTCGAACAGTTTGGGCGATATTCACCTGTTTGGTGCCTCCAGCCTGCGTTTCGATGTCAGCCTGGACCTGGTTGCCTTTTTGATCGTACTCGGGGGCGCTATCTGGACTTCGCGGTGGATCAAACGTCGCGCAGACGGGATTCAGGAACAGACAGGTGACCGGCCTGTCACATGGTGGCAGCGCCTTGCTGTCTTCGTCGTGCCTATTGGTCTTCTGATGTATGCTCTGGGCTTTCACCTTGGTTACCCCGAACTGAAAGGGTTCAACTTCAAGGGCGGGACCCATATGCGGAACTCGTTGATCGCGCTGTGGCTTGCCCTTTCGTTATATACAGCGGCATTTATCGCAGAAATCGTACGTGCTGGTATCATGGCGATTTCAAAAGGTCAGTCTGAGGCTGCTGCCGCTCTGGGTCTGCGTCAGAACAAGATCATGAATCTGGTGATCCTGCCACAAGCGCTGCGCGTCATCATTCCGCCGCTGATCTCGAACTATCTGAACCTGACCAAGAACTCGTCGCTGGCGATCGCCGTGGGCTACATGGATATCACTGGTACTCTGGGTGGCATTACGATGAACCAGACCGGTCGCGAGCTGGAATGCGTTCTGTTGCTGATGCTTGTGTATCTGTCCATCTCGCTGACGATCTCGGCGGTTATGAACTGGTACAATGAATCCGTGAAGCTGAAGGAGCGTTAAGATGTCTGACATTGGATATGTCCGTACCGAAATGCTCCCTGAGAAGGAGCCACCAGCCTCAGAGGTTGGTATCATTGGCTGGATGCGCCACAACCTGTTCTCGGGTTGGTTCAACTCAATACTGACGCTGCTATCGATCTACTTTGTCTACAAGATTTTGGCAGCTGTGGTCCCGTGGATAATTTCTCCCACATGGGATGCCGGATCGTTGTCGGAGTGTCGTGAAATCCTGCATGCGCTGGGACGTGAAGGCCACTATGCCGGCGCGTGCTGGGGTGTGATCCACGAGCGCTGGATTCAGCTGATCTTCGGGTTCTACCCACCGGAACTGTACTGGCGCCCGATTGCAGCCTTTGTGCTGCTGGGTGTTGCACTGGCACCTGTGCTGTTCGCTGACAAGGTACCGTCGAAGCTCCTGATTTTCTCAGGCCTGTACCCGTTCATCTTCCCCTGGCTTCTTTGGGGTGGAACGATCTGGGGACCGATCTCGGCATTGCTTGGCTTTGTTGTGGGCTGGGCAGTTTACACACTCATCAGCAAAACGATGAGCGGTTTGCTTGGCATCATCCTCGGTGTTCTTGCTTCGCTGGTCTGGTGGTTGGTTATCTCGAGCTACTTTGTCGGTGCAATGGATTCTGTTGCGGCGATTGGCATCGAGGTTGTCGAAAGCCGCAAGTTTGGTGGCTTCATGCTGTCGATTACCATCGGTGTCGTGGCCATTGCCTGCTCACTGCCTCTGGGTATTGTGCTGGCTTTGGGTCGTCAATCGGACCTGATGATCGTCAAATACCTGAGTGTAGGCTTCATCGAGTTCATCCGGGGCGTTCCGCTGATCACGTTGCTGTTCGTGGCGTCGACCCTGCTGAACCTGTTTCTGCCGCCGGGCACGAACTTTGACATCATCCTGCGGGTTCTGATCATGGTGACCCTGTTCTCGGCAGCCTACATGGCTGAAGTGATCCGGGGTGGTCTTGCCGCGTTGCCACGTGGCCAGTATGAGGGCGCGGATTCGCTTGGCCTCAATTACTGGCAGGCACAGCGACTGATCATCATGCCTCAGGCGCTCAAAATCTCGATCCCGGGCATCGTCTCGACCTTTATCGGTGTTTTCAAAGATACCGTTCTGGTCTCGATCATCGGGCTTCTGGATCCTTTGGGCCTTGCCACCGCAATCCGCGCGGACGCGAATTGGAACGGTATTGTATGGGAGATTTACGGCTTTATTGGCCTGCTGTTCTTCATCTTCTGTTTCTCTATGTCCCGCTATTCCATGTATCTGGAGCGCAAGCTCCACACTGGCCATCGCTGAGGAGGGCCCAATGTCTCAACTTGCCGTAGAACGCGAAATTGACCGCTCAAAGATGCAGGTGAGCGACGAGGTCGCCATCGAAATCAACAACATGAACAAGTGGTACGGATCCTTCCACGTGCTGCGCGACATCAATCTGACCGTCAATCAGGGCGAGCGGATCGTGATCGCGGGGCCGTCAGGGTCGGGTAAGTCCACCTTGATCCGCTGCCTGAACGCGCTGGAGGAACACCAGCAGGGCAAGATCGTGGTGGATGGGACCGAGTTGTCGAATGACCTCAAGAACATCGACAAGATCCGGTCCGAGGTTGGCATGGTGTTCCAGCACTTCAACTTGTTCCCACACCTGACCATTCTGGAGAACTGCACGCTGGCTCCGATCTGGGTTCGCAAGACACCCCGGAAAGAGGCCGAGGAAACGGCGATGCATTTCCTTGAGAAGGTGAAGATTCCCGAGCAGGCCAATAAGTATCCTGGCCAGTTGTCGGGTGGTCAGCAGCAGCGTGTGGCGATTGCACGAAGCCTGTGCATGCGCCCGCGGATCATGTTGTTCGATGAACCGACATCGGCGCTGGATCCGGAGATGATCAAAGAGGTGCTCGACACCATGATCGAACTGGCCGAAGAGGGCATGACCATGCTCTGCGTAACGCACGAGATGGGTTTTGCTCGTCAGGTGGCGAACCGCGTGATCTTTATGGATGCGGGTCAGATCGTGGAACAGAACGAACCGGAAGAGTTTTTCAACAATCCGCAGAGCGAACGGACCAAGCTGTTCCTCAGCCAGATCCTGGGGCACTAAGACAAACCCGGATCAGTAAGCTTATGAAAAGGCGGGGCGTTCCCCGCCTTTTCTATTCCAGCAATTCGCGTGGAATTATGAAATCCTGCACTTTTCCACTGTGCCAGTGCAGGTCTTCCCAACCCAAAAAATCAAAACGGATCACGGTGGTTGCGCAGGTGGGGTAGTCAAAGAACCTTGGATGGTCCAGCGCTTTTTTAACGACGCGCTCAGCGAATTCGGCGATCCCGGGATTGTGCCCAAGCATCAAAACTGTGGCCCCTTGCGCTGTTGCAAGAATGTTCAGCATTTGCGCCGGGTCTGCGTGATACAGGTCCTGCGTAAATCTGATGTTCGACGCTTCCAGCCCCATGCCATCCCAGGTTTCGCGGGTACGGGTTGAGCTGGAGCTGAGGACTTCATCCGGTAAATAACTATGTCGCTTTAGCCAGTCACCAATCGCTGTAGCGGACTTTCGGCCACGTTTGTTCAGGGGTCGGTCGTGGTCGGTCAGGCCGGGGTGATTCCAGCTTGATTTGGCGTGGCGTGTCAGGATCAGGGTATGTGTCATGAAGGATGAAAGGCTTTCATGTGATGTGCTGTTTGATCGGGCTGCCGACCTGCACCTTCGCTGACGGGACAGGCCAATCGCGCCATGCAGCCACTTGTCATGCAGGTTTGTCCGGCTTGAGTGTCAAGGTAGCCATGGCAGGCTTCGACGTCATAGAAGCTGTCAGCATTCAGCGCGCTGACGGGGCAGGCCGTTGTGCAGGGGGCTGGACAATCAGTACAGGGCGAGCTGCCGGGAACTGGCGGCAAGTCAAACTCCATCGGGAAGTGCAGCGCCCCTCGGTATGAGATCAGCATACCAACCGTGTCATGCACCAGTGCGCCAACCGGGCTTTGGTATGTGCGTCCGGATTTCAACGCCCAGTCGATGAACGGGGTATAGGGCGGTCCGCCAAAGGGGAAGTAGGGTTTGGCGCCCATGTCGGCAGCCAGTTCGCCAATCACACGCGATGACCAGCGATCCACCGGATCTGAACGGCCATCAGTCCATTCAGGCGAGGCGATGAAACGAGGCCAGAACTCGGCTGCCGTTCCCAGCAGGATCAATGTGCCCGTGTCCAGCTGCTTTGCTCTGCTTTCTCTGGGATGCTGGGCACCCATCACGATGAGGCCGACTTCCTGCGCCGCTCTCTCAACCTCCTGATAGGTCACCTGCGCTGAAACGGAAGAGACAGGCTCCATCCCAGTCGGGTCGGTCGATCGTCCTGCCATTCCAGCCCCACATTCATCTGTTCATGCCCGTCCCCGGGCTGCGCCACATAGGTTCCCATCAGCCGGTCCCAGACTGACAGCGCAAAGCCATAATTGCTGTCATGCTCTGATCTCAGGACCGAATGATGCACCCGATGCATATCGGGTGTCACAAGAACCCTACGCAACACGGCGTCCACAGCAAGAGGGAGTTTCAGGTTCGAATGATTGAAAAGGGCAGTCCCGTTCAGCAGAATTTCAAACAGGACCACGGCCAGCGCACTTGGCCCGAGAACATAGATCAGGCCGATTTTCAGGATCATGGACAGCGCGATTTCAATTGGGTGAAACCGGATGGCCGTGGTGACATCCATATCTCTGTCCGCATGGTGTACACGGTGCAGCCGCCAGAGGATCGGAACCTTATGCGTAATCAGATGCTGCAGCCAGATCGCGAAGTCTAGGATCAGGACGCTGAGAGTGACCTCAAACCAACCGGGCCAGTTGAGGTTGTTGAACAGACCCATCCCATTCTGGCTGGCATCAATTGCGGCCCCAACAGCCAGAAGCGGGAAGCCAATCGCCAGCGCCCGGAGCATCACTGTGTTCAAAACAGTGATCGATAGGTTGGTCAGCCAGCGCCGCGATCTGTGGCAGTTGCGTGGCCGACGTGGTGCAAGCGCTTCGGCACCTGCAAAGATCGCAAACAGCACCACAAACACACCCAGTCGAATGATGGTTTCATTGTCCATACATTCACATTCAGGCATGTTAGTGCCCGGCGCAAGGCCACCGGGATCACTTAGGTGTTAGTCTGGTCGGATCAGAGACCCAGCACCGTGCTCGGTGAACAGTTCCAGTAGAACGGCGTTTGGTGCACGGCCGTCTAGGATGACAACGGCACGCACACCGCTGTGCAGGGCGTCCAGCGCGGTCTCGGTCTTTGGGATCATACCACCTGCAATGGTGCCCTCGCGGGTCATTTCACGGATCTGCCCGGCCTTCAGTTCGGTCACGACATCTCCGGCCGCGTTTTTTACGCCGGAAACATCGGTCAACAGCAACAGGCGATCCGCTTTCAGAGCGGAGGCAATCGCACCTGCAGCCGTATCACCGTTTACGTTGAAGGTCTCCCCTTCAGGGCCGGCGCCCAAGGGGGCAATCACCGGGATAACGTCATGCGAGAACAGGTCATGCAGGATCTTCGGGTCCATCTTCGCAGGTGTTCCCACGTATCCCAGCGAGGCGTCTGTTTGCTCGCACATCATCAGATGTGCGTCCTTTCCGGAAAGCCCAACAGCCATGCCACCCTGTGCGTTGATCGCCTGAACAATACGTTTGTTGACGACACCTGACAGCACCATCTCGACCACTTCGACCGTGGCCTGATCGGTGACGCGTTTGCCGTTGACGAAGTCGGACTGAATGTCCAGCCGATCCAGCATCGAATTGATCATGGGGCCACCGCCGTGAACGATCACCGGGTTCACGCCAACCTGTCGCATCAGAACAACGTCTCGAGCAAAGCTTTCCATCGCTTCGTCACTGCCCATGGCGTGACCACCCAGTTTGATGACGACGATAGCACCGTCGTAACGTTGCAGATAAGGCAGCGCACTGTTCAAAGTGGCCGCAGTGGCGATCCAGTCCCGGTCCATGTCTCTTGTCTTCATCGCTGTCGTCCCTCTGATCAACCCTGTTAGGGGCTTTGGAGAGGGCTGCCAAGTCCAGATGACCCGAAACACCTGATTTGCTGCGCGGCACGCCATAAGGGACGCAAACGTGCCACGCAGCGGGGCCGCACCGGCAGGTGCAGCCCCAACCGGTTAGCTCAGCGCGCGCTTCATCGCAGGAATGTTGCTGATGATCAGCAGATCAAGTGCCAGAACGCCAAGCAGCGTCAGCCCCACCAGAGGGAACGCCATCGCGGTGAACAGGCCGATGAGCACGGCTCCCTTCCAGATCGGCATTTCCGCTGGCAAGGGGGGCGGTGCCAGACGCGCCTCCCCCTTGGGACGACGTTTGATCCACATAACGACACCAGAGATGCAGACAAAAATCACGGATAGGCAGAACACCAGATTCAGAACAAAGTTCCAGACACCTATCAGGCCCATATGCAGTGGGATGCCAATGGCCATGCTTTTACCCATCACGGAGTAATCCTGATATCTGACATCAGCCAGAATCTTGCCAGTGTATTGATCAACATGCACGGTTCGGTCGTTGATCGGATCCGTGGAGTCACTGCTCATGCTGTCGCGGTTCAGGGTCCAGACCCCGTTTTCCCCGCCGGGATAGGCAACGCGGAACCGGCCCTGCATTCCAAGTGAGGTGCCCAGCTGTACCAGCGCATCAATATCGATTGGCACGCCCTGAGCAATTCCATCGATACCGGCGTCAGACCCTGAGGCAGGCATTGGCGTCTGCTCCAGCGCCCAGGGTACATCATTCTGGTGGCCGTGGTTCATGCTGGCATGGATGTCATCCGACAGGGGCACGTTGTCCCATTTCTCGGCTGGAAAACTGCTCCACGGCTGCACGATCATGCCACCCCACACGCCGGCCCACGACAGGCCTGAGATCAGAAAGACGACCAGAAGCCCTGACATCCAGAATCCAACAACAGCATGCAGCGATTTCCAGAGCGCCCGCCCACGAGCACGCAGGTTGGGGACGAAGACCGACATGGAATTCCCGCGCGGCCACCAGAGATAGAGGCCCGTGAAAACAAGAACCAGACTGAGTCCGGCTGCGATCTCGAGAATTCGGTCACCCGTATCGCCAATCATCAGGGTCGAGTGGATGTTATCGGCGAAGTCATACCAGCCAGCGCGACGGTCCCATGTTTCGATCACATCACCGCTATACGGGTCTAGGGCGACCATAAGCTGACCCGCGTCTGTTTTGATGCGAAAGACTGTAGCCAGATCAGTGGCTTTGGGGCCGATCCATTCCACAACCTGTCCCGGAACTTCGGCCAGGGCTAGCTCTGCCTGCCGAGAAACCGGTAACGGGTCCCCTTGAATTTCGACCGCAATCTTTTCCCCATCACGACCGTCGAACTGAGTGATGAACATCATCATCAGCCCTGTCACGGCCAGTATGATCAGGAACGGGATCACAAATATCCCTGCATAAAAGTGCCAGCGCCAAGCGGCGAAGTAGAATTTTTGCGCAGCATCGCGCGGGGCCGCGTCGGCGGCCCTGTTTTGGCTGTCCATTGCCATAATAGTCTCCAAATTCGAGAAAGAGGCCCGCGCAGCTGACGCGCGGACTTACCTGTTTGTTTCGCGAAATCAGGAGTGTAGGGGCGGTGCCCTTGCATCATATCGGGCAAAGAAACCCGCGCTTCGATGCGTAAAGTCTTCGTGCGACCAGCGGGGCTGAATCGGCATCTCAAAAGGAAGGATGACCTTGTGCTCCGGCACAGTGGCATCAGCGGTCAGACCCGCAAAGGGGCACATGACACGCTCATCCGTTTCGTCATGGATCGGGTCGCTTGTATCAAGGTCGACCCATTGCTCGACCGTTCCCTCACCAGTGCAGAGCACCAGAAGAATTTTGCCATCGTGACCTCGCGCGGGCATCCAGCCCTGCGGGATAGCACCGGTGATTGCCAGTGCAAGCAGCGTCAGAACGCCGAGGATGCGGGCAAACGCAATCATTCCAGATGAGCGATGATGGATCGCAGGGTCGGAACTCCGTCCCCTTTTTCAGACGAGGTCAGTACAATCTCAGGGAAGGCGGCAGGGTGTTTGGACAGGGCTTTGCGCACCTGTTCCAGTACCTTCTCGCGATCTTTGGCTTTGACTTTATCCGCCTTGGTCATGACGCATTGAAAGGTCACGGCGCTGGTATCCAGAAGCTTCATGATCTCATCATCAACGGGTTTCACCCCATGGCGCGAGTCGATCAGAACAAAGGCACGACGCAAGGTTTGACGTCCGCTGAGGTACTTTTTCAGCAACCTCTGCCATTTCTCGACAACTTTGACCGGAGCGTTGGCGTAGCCATATCCGGGCAAATCGACCAGATAGAGATCGGGGCCCTGCGTGAAAAAGTTGATTTCCTGCGTGCGGCCCGGTGTGTTCGAGGCGCGAGCCAGACCTTTTGTGCCGGTCAGTGCATTGATCAGACTGGATTTGCCCACGTTCGAGCGTCCAGCAAAGCAGACCTCCAACCGGTCGGGCGAGGGCAATCCGTCCATGGCTACAACGCCTTTGACGAATTCAGACTCACCAGCGAACAGTTTGCGTCCGCTTTCCAGAGCAATCGCATCCGGATCTTCGGCCAATGGGAATGGTAACGCGCTCATATCACTTCGACCTTGTTGCCAATCTCGATCTTGCCACCTTCGATCACTTCGGCATAGACGCCAAAATCCTGATGCTCCCACGCTCTGAGCGCACCAAGCGTATCTGCGTCACGCTCGCCGGTTTCGGGGTTGGCAGTGGTCGCAAGGCAGCGCGTGATCCGTTCTCGCACCCGTAGCAGGGTCTCACCGATCCGGATATCGCGGCCCGGCCAGTCAAACTCCTCCCACAGGGGTAGACCGTCGAACCAGATGTTTCCGCGCCAACGGTTTATCGAAAGGTTTTGGCCCAGCTTTTGTTCGACGGCGCGATGCGAAGCCATGTTGCACAGGCTGATCGAAGGAAAGTCGCTATCGGTCATGCCGCGGCCGGGGGCACGGATGATGCGTGCTGATGCCGCCCGATCTGCTGGCATCAACGGTGTGACCCAGTTCAGGAACATATCCTGCTGGGTGTCGGGATCGAAGCTGAGATCAGGTTGTTTAGGATGGCTGAGCGTGACGGTGTCGCCTTCCAGCCGCGCTGAGATTGCCATGAGCTGCGGTGCCTTGGCCCCGCGACTGAAGTTGGCGCAAGGCACCCATTCCGAGCCATCGGCTTTCGAGGCTTCGTGCGCAACAGCCCAAACACGATCCCCGGGCATGGTCTGCCCGGGGATCAAGGTTACATCATCAAGACTTTCACGGCCGTGGCTCTTGATCGGATGCCGCCAGATACTGGTGATAGCTCCGGTCATTTGTCATCCGTCTTTGGCGTCCGTTTGAAGCCGGACTTGATATTGCCAAACACGTCCGGCTTGTAGCCCTGACTGCGCATGATCAGGTACTGCTGGGTGAACGTGATCGTGTTGTTCGCAATCCAGTAAACCACCAGACCACTTGCAAAGCTGCCAAGCATGAACATGAACACCCACGGCATCCAGGCAAAGATCATCGCTTGTGTCGGATCGGTTGGCGCCGGGTTCAGTTTCTGCTGCAGCCACATCGAGATACCCAACAGCAGGGGCAAGATCCCGATGAAGATAAGGGCCAGGAACGTGTCCGGCTGAGGTCCTGCCCAGGGCAGCCAGCCGAAGAAGTTCATGATTGAGGTTGGGTCGGGTGCGCTGAGGTCGCGGAACGGACCGAACCAGGGGGCCTGACGCAGTTCGATCGTGACGAAGATCACCTTGTAGAGCGAGAAGAAGATCGGAATCTGCATCAGGATCGGCAAACAGCCTGCGGCCGGGTTCACCTTTTCCTTCTTGTACAGTTCCATCATGCCTTGCTGCATCTTCTGGCGGTCGTCACCAGCAGCCTCTTTCAGGGCCTCCATCTGCGGCTGAAGTTCCTTCATCTTCGCCATCGAGACGTAGGACTTGAAGGCCAACGGGAACAGGATCGCCTTGATGATCAGCGTCAGGCCGATGATGGACCAGCCCATGTTGCCGATCAGAGCATTGATGTTGTGCAGCAGCCAGAAAATCGGCTTGGTCAGGAAGAAGAACCAACCCCAGTCGATGCTGTCGATGAATTTCTGAACGCCTTGGGACTGATACTCTCGGATGGCTTCCCATTCCTTAGCGCCGGCAAACAGGCGTGTGGTCACCTCAGCCGTCTCGCCGGGTGCAACTGTCAGCGTCGGCAGAACCGTTTCGGTCTGATAGATCTTGCGACGTGCGTCATATTTTGCAGCTGCTTTGAATGCCGAACCGGGTTCCGGGATCAGTGTGGTCATCCAGTAGTGATCGGTGAAGCCGATCCAACCGTCTTCTTTGACCTGATATACCTCGGCTTGCGCTCGTTCATTCGGATCGATGTCGAAATCACGAACATCGCCATAGTCAACTTCGGCCAAGGTGCCATCGGCCATGCCAATCACACCCTCATGCAGGATGAAGAAGTTTTTCAGACCCGGCAGATCGCCATCTTCACCGATGCCGTGGCGGGCGAGGATTCCATAGGGTGCCATGCCGACTTCGCCGTCGGCGGTGTTTTCGACCGACTGCGTCACCGTGAACATATAGTTTTCATCAACCGAGATCGTGCGGCGGAAGATCAGACCCTTGCCGTTGTTCCAGGCCAGTGTAACCGGGCTATCTACACCCAGCGTTTCGCCCTGATCCAGTGCCCACAGCGTGTTGGGGCCGGGGACATCCGCGCCGGCCAGACCCGCGCCCGGTGCCCAGCCGTAGAGGGCGTAGTAGGCGGATTCAGTGCCAACAGGCGAAAGCAGCTCGACAATAGGGGAATCCGCTGCAAGCGAAACTTTGTAGTCTTTCAGGGACAGCTCATCAATCCGGCCACCGGATAGTGACAGGCTGCCGGTCAGGCGAGGAGTGTCGATCGTAACGCGAGGTGCTTCGGCTTCGGGCTGCACCTCGGATGTTGCGGCTGTCGCTTCACCAACGGTGCTGGTGCTGGATGCACTGGGTGTCTGAACCTCGTTACCGTCAGTGGCGCTGATAGTCGTCTGGTCCGTGGTCGGTGTCTGTTCCGGCGGAGGGAACAGCACGAACCAAACAAGGATCACGAGAAAGCTGAGCGCGGTTGCAAGGATGAGATTCTTGTTCTGATCGTCCATCGGGGACAGCCACCTTGAGCAGTGAAAGACACCGGAGGGTTCAACAGAGTGCAGCCCCAAAGGTCAAGCGGAATCGCCCCTGATTTGCCGATGACACTGCGGTTGATCACGGGATTTAGTGATTTTCAGCCGGTTTTGCGCCCGATCTTCGGTGTACCCTTCATCTTGCTGCGATGTGCGGTGATCCAGTCCAGCGTCTTTTCGAATGGCATCGGCTTGGCAATTCCGAAACCCTGAACGTGATTGCTGCCCAGTTGTGCCATCAACGCGTGTTCGCCCGGCGTCTCGACGCCTTCTGCTAACGTTTCCACATTCAACCTTTCGGCCATGGTCAAAATGGCGCTTACCATCTGTTGTTGGCTGGGGTCCTGATCAGATTTGGTCACAAAGGATCGGTCAATCTTGATTCGAGTGACTTCAAAACGCTTAATGGACGCAATAGACGCATGACCGGTGCCAAAATCATCCAGGTCGATACAACAGCCCAGTTTGGCGAGCCCTGTGATGTTTCGCGTTATCACGTCGTCCGGGCGTCTGGAAAAAACAGTTTCCAATATTTCGATGGCCAGACGATCCGGGGTCAGGTCGAATTGATCCAGCTCCCATTTCAAACGATCCAGCAGGGCCGGATTCCTTAGTTCATCAGATGAAAAGTTTATTCCGATCCTCGGCACGATGACCGCAGCGCGATCCCACGCCTGCATGGCACTGAAGGCGTGATGGCGAATGACCTGCCCAAATCGTTCCATCAATTTTGCCTGTTCCGCAAAAGGTAGGAATACATGTGGTGACAAAACGCCCTTTACGGGATGTTCCCATCGGGCCAACGCCTCAAAGCCGGTAATTTGTCCGGTATCAGTCGAAATTTGCGGCTGAAACCATGGGCAGATCTGACCATTGTCCAGTGCATTATCAATTTCCTTGCGCAGATTTGTCTGCACAATCGATCTGCGATGCGTCTCGGCGGTGTAGGCCCGAATTGTGGATGGTCCATTTTTTTGAGCCTCGCTCAGAGCTGTACGTGTTGCTTCGATCCAATCTTCCGCATTTGTTTCAGGTATGTTCGACTGCATGCAGAAACCGATTGAACACGAGATATATATACTCGCCTCGTTCAGGGTGATGGGTTCTTCCACAGCACCCTGAATTCGGCCGGACATCTGTATGCAGGCCTCAAGATTAAGGTGCTCGGAAGGGGTCAGGCCGATAAGAAACTTGTTCTGCTCGATTTGCGTTGCGATGTCTTCGCTGCGGATCATCGACAGAAGCCGTGCGCTGAACTGGCTGAAAATGTACTCAGCGGTCGCCTGCCCGTGCAGGTCATGAATTTCTGCGTAGTCATCAAGCGCCACGATTATACAGGCCGAGTTACTGCCGGCTGCCCCTGCGGCTTTTGAGAATTCATCCAATGTCTCGCGGAACAGATCATTTCCCATCATACCCCTGGAACGTCCAGCGCTGCTTTTGAAGTGCAACGGCCAGGTAATGAAATTGCCAATCACGGCGAACAGAAGAGGCAAGCCAAGTGCGACTGCAAGCAAAGCACGTTCGCCACCAAGCCAGAATGCGCCAAGACATAATGCTGGCAGAAACGCCAGAACCTGTGGGCCGAAGATGATGACCACAAACTGATCGCGCAGTTTTTCGAAAATGGATTTTGTCCGCATCGGTTCTTACGGCCTTCCGCTTGGGCATGAAACGCACACGCCAACCGTAGGAAACCAGTCTGAGTCAGACGTTAACGCAGCTGAGGAATTTCGTCCGGATCCTCAACTTCATTGGATGGATTCAAAGAAAGATTGTTAAAATCGAACAGTTTTGGATCCAGAAGGTGGGATGGGCGGGCATTTGTCAGAGCCCGGAACATGACCTGGCGTCGACCGGGTGAGTTCTTTTCCCACTGATCGAGAATCTGTTTGACCTGTTGCCGCTGCAATCCGTCCTGACTGCCGCACAGGTCGCAGGGGATGATAGGATAACTCATCGCATTGGCGAATTTCTCGCAATCGCCCTCAGCCACATGGGCCAGCGGGCGGAAGACGAACAGGTCGCCTTCTTCGTTCACAAGCTTGGGTGGCATCGTGGCGAGACGCCCGCCATGGAAAAGGTTCATGAAAAACGTCTCAAGAATATCGTCGCGGTGATGACCCAGAACGACGGCAGAGCACCCCTCTTCACGCGCGATGCGATAGAGATTGCCGCGACGCAGCCGTGAACAAAGTGCGCAATAGGTACGCCCCTGAGGGACCTTGTCCATGACAATTGAATATGTGTCCTGATATTCGATCCGGTGAGGGACGCCCATTCGCTCCAGGAACTCAGGCAATACTGTTGCGGGAAAGCCGGGCTGCCCCTGATCCAGATTGCAGGCGAGCAAATCCACAGGCAGCAGGCCTCGCCATTTCAGCTCATACAGGACAGCAAGCAATGTATAGCTGTCCTTTCCGCCAGACAAACAAACCAGCCATTTGGGCGGTTTGGCGTCCTTGGCATGGGCAGACTCGTTTACCATCCCGTAATGCTCGATCGCTTCACGGGTCTGGCGCACTATGCGTTTGCGCAGCTTTTTGAACTCGGTGGTCGAGGGCGCGCCGGCGAATAGCGGGTGGATATCGTCTGCTTCATCAAACATGGGCTGCCCCTATATCAGATGTGGCGACCGGGCAAGTATGAGGTCAGATGCGCCTTAGCTTATTGAGTTGAGAGACGCTGGATAAGGGCTTCGGTGTCCAGTCCTGAGACCGATCCGGGAATGTGCCCGCTGTTTCCAAGAATGCGTGTTGCTATGTAGCCGTCCGCCACCGCACCCGGCGCATGACGTAGCAACAGTGATGCTGTCAGCAAAAGCGCTGTCCGTTCAGCAAACCAGCGCGCTTCGGCTTCGGCAGGCAGGGTTGGCCAGCGTTCCCGATGCTCCTTCAATGCTGCATCGTATCCCCGATCCGTACCGACGGCGGCACTCAGTTCAGCTTGCAGCACCTCCGCTGCCAGAGGATCACGAGCAAGGCTCCGTAGGATATCGAGGCAGATGACGTTGCCCGAACCTTCCCAGATGCCGTTCAACGGTGCCTCTCGGTAGATCAGGGGCATGGGGGTGTCTTCGACGTATCCCATGCCCCCTAACACCTCCATCGCCTCGACCGTAACGACAGGGCAACGCTTGTTGGCAAGGAATTTTGCCAATGCAACGGCAATGCGGGCGAATGCGCGGTCTTCGGGGGTTGTGCCGTCAAAGGCCTGCGCCACCCGCATGCCCAGCGTCAGCGCGCCTTCCCAGTCCAGCACGAGGTCGGCCAGAACGGAACGCATAAGGGGCTGGTCGATCAGGCGGCGTTGAAAGGTGCTGCGATGTGCAACCCAGTGATGTGCTTCGGCCAATGCGGCGCGCATCAGCCCGGCGGGGGCCATCGCAGTGTCCAGGCGGGTGTGATGGACCATTTCGATGATCGTGCGAACGCCTGCGCCTTCATCGCCCAGTTGATAGGCCAGCGCATCATTGAACTCGACCTCGGACGAGGCATTGGATTTGTTCCCCAGCTTATCCTTCAGGCGCATGAGGTGAATGGCGTTGCGCTCCCCCTCGAGCCAGCGGGGAAGCAGGAAACAGGTCAACCCGCCCGGGGCTTGTGCTAGTGTCAGAAACCCATCCGACATCGGCGCGGAACAGAACCATTTGTGCCCGCGCAGCCGCCAATGATCCCCGTCGCGTGTGGCTATTGTCGTATTCGCACGCACATCCGAGCCGCCCTGTTTCTCGGTCATGGCCATGCCAAGTGTGGCACTGCCCTTTTCACCGATGGGTTTGGTGGATGGATCATAGCTGCGAGCTGTGAGCTTGGGGCGCCAGACCGAAGCGATCGCTTCGTTTGCAGCAAGCGCGGGAATTGACGCATAGGTCATAGTCATAGGGCAGCAATGCCCCGGCTCAACCTGGCTTGCCAAGTACATCATGGCAGCATGGGTTGCATGACCACCCGGCTGCCTGTCCCATGCAATTGATGCATACCCGGCGGATTGACTGATCTGCATCATTTGGTGATAGGCGGGGTGGAAACGGACTTCGTCCAGACGTCTGCCACCCTGATCAAACAGCCTGATCTCAGGCGGGTGGCGGTTCGCATCCATACCTGCGTTCCGCGTTTCCCTGCGCCCCAGAATATTACCATACGAGGCCAGCGGTTCTGTACGCCCGCCTGCGAGGGCGATCACGTTTTGCAGCACCGGATCTGAAGTCCAGAGATCACAATCGCCGCGAACTGGGGGTTGGTTGTGAACTTCGTGTGTGGGCAGGGTATGTCGCGCTGCAGATATCATGGGGGCCTCGGAATCTGATGTCCCAAGTGTCGAGCGCTCGGCAGAACGGGTCAAGTCTGACGGCTCGTCACATGGCCTCAGGACTTTTCATCCGGTGTGTCTGTCGCATCGGGAACCGGATCATATCCATCTCCGCCCCAAGGATGGCATCGGCTGATGCGCCGCGCAGCCAGCAAGCTTCCCTTTACGGCTCCATGCTTCTCAAGAGCCTCCAGAGCATAGGCCGAGCAGGTCGGTTGGTATCGGCAATTGAAGCCAACCCAAGGGCTGAACAGCAAGCGATAGGCGCGAACCGGGAGAGCGGCGATGAAGGCAAGAGGTGTCATGCCTGTAACCTAATTGCAGCAAGAGTTAGGGAAAACCCGTCAAATTGACCGGATTTGTAGACGGGTGGTGTGAAGTCAGACTTTCTATCACTGATTGAAAAGGGGTGACGTCATGTATCTTTGGATTGTCGTGGCTATAGCGGTCACTGCCTATCTGTACCTCGAATGGCGAAATCGCAAGGCTGCCAAAGCTGAACGGGATGCCAAACCGCCAGTTACAACAAAAGAGCTGAACACGTTTCTGGACAGTCTGGAAGCAGCGCGCCTGCCAATGGCTGCGTTGCACCCGGTCGATGGCGATCCATCCATGACGGCGTCACGCATTGGCGGACCGCTCTGGTCTCCGGAAGAAACGCAATGGCCATCAGATGAAGATGGGAAGCCCATGTTGCTTGCGGCGCTACTCAATTTTGCAGAATTCGATGGCCTGAACGAGTTTCCCGATAAGGGGATATTGCAGGTATTTCTGCAGGTGGGGGAAGACGGACAACTGAAATGGCTGGATCCACATGAGGGTTTTAGAGTCAGGTGGTTTCCGGAACCTTCACAGGGTGTCGTTCAGCAAGTCCCTGAGCGGCTGGCTATGGCCAAACGTGGAATGTTTCGGACCGAACAGGCACGACAACGCGGCGTAGCCCTTAGAAGTGAAGTGACCAGCGCACCCGCGAACTCATATATCTGGCCGTATTCAGATCGTGAGTGGGAATTGGTCGACAGAAATCCGGCGGATGATACCGCCGCAGAGATGCTGGAGGGTTGGGAAGAGCGAATGGAACAACTTGCCGATCTGCCATCCGAACATTGGGCGGGCGGGCATCCCAGCTTCACGCAGGAGGATGTTCGTCATGATCCGGAACTGCATGACCTCGATCGTGTCATTCTGCATCTGGGTTTCGACAAACATGTCTGTATGGGTGAT
This sequence comes from Roseibium sp. RKSG952, assembly GCF_009711355.1. NCBI lineage: Bacteria > Pseudomonadati > Pseudomonadota > Alphaproteobacteria > Hyphomicrobiales > Stappiaceae > Roseibium > Roseibium sp. RKSG952. The sequence continues at coordinate 198,775 of NZ_SMMF01000962.1, forward strand.
GCCGGAGAGCTGAACCTCATGATCGCGCATAAGGACTTGCTGGCGCGTGATTTTGCCAAGGCTTATTGCACCTGGGACTGCACGTAACGCTACTTGCGGGCGTGCAAACGCGTGAGCGCCTGACGCAAATCCTCGATCATGGCCTCGAAGGGGCGATTGGCCGTTTCGTTGGCCCGACCGATCAGAACATAATCCCACCCATCACGGCCCTGATTGGGTATCACAGCACGTGCAATCTCACGCAACCGGCGCTTGGCGCGATTGCGCGCCACGGCATTGCCAACCTTTTTGGAGCAGGTGAATCCAACACGTATGCCCGTGGCCTCATCAGGCGCACGTTTGCGGCCCTGCACCATCATCGAGGCGGTGCCTTGTCTGCGTGCGCGGGCCGCTTTTAGAAAGTCTGACCGGTTTTTTAGCACAGTCAGAGTTTCAGGCGCGCAAACGGACGCCGCCGG
>NZ_SMMF01000962.1:199364-258568 GCF_009711355.1 Roseibium sp. RKSG952
TTCTTACCATCCTCAGGGGCCTCCGGCGGCGTCATGTTCATCAGAACCTTGTCGGTGGGCGGTTTATGCGCTCAGCGACTTGCGGCCGCGTGCGCGGCGTGCGTTCAGGATCTTGCGGCCGGCCTTGGTGGCCATGCGCGCGCGGAAACCGTGGCGGCGTTTGCGAACCAGGTTCGAAGGCTGATAGGTGCGTTTCATCGCTCCGTCTCCAATCTATATCGGTCGGGTGCGGCGCGGATTCGCCTGCCCGTAGTGTTCGAAGCCCGTCCTCTACTGCTAAGCGGGGGGTAAGTCAAACCCCAAGAGCCGGGTTTTCGCTGCTTTTGCAACAATTCTGTAGTCGAGGCTGACAAAAGGTTTCAAAAACCGGATTTGATGCGGAAAACTCTCACATTCACAGCCACAAACATCAAGGCCACGTGAGGTCCCTGTTGCCGACTGCCCCGGCAGCGCATGTTGTGGGCAGGATGATTCATAAGAAACCGGAAAGTCAGATGAGTGACACAACACCGGCGCCGCGGGGCGGGCTGGCGCGACATATACCATTGCTTGTGATCCTGGGCGTTGCTGCAGCAGGGTTCTTTACGCTTGGCGACTACCTGACTTTTGAGACTTTGCGCGACAATCGTGAGGCGCTGCTGGCATGGCGTGATGCGAACTACTGGGCGATGGCGGCAGCATTCATCGCGATCTACATCGTGATTGTTGCCTTTTCCCTGCCCGGTGCGGCCATCGCCTCGATGACCGGAGGATTTCTGTTCGGGTTGTTTGCCGGGACGGTTTTCAACGTTGTCGCGGCGACGATCGGAGCTTCGGCGATCTTTCTGGCAGCGCGCTGGGGCTTGGGAGAGACGCTGACCCGGCGGCTGGAATCATCTGAAGGGACGATCAAAAGGCTTAAGGATGGTTTACGCGAGAACGAGATTTCAGTGCTGTTCCTGTTGCGCCTTGTTCCGGTGGTGCCTTTCTTTGTGGCCAATCTGGTTCCGGCATTGGTTGGCGTGAAATTCCGCAACTTTCTGCTGACCACCGCGCTGGGCATAATCCCGGGTGGCATTGTCTACACATGGATAGGCGTTGGCTTGGGTGGTGTATTTGATCGCGGCGAAACCCCTGATGTATCGCTGCTGTGGGAACCGTTTGTGATCGGGCCGATCCTTGGCTTATGTGTTCTCGCGGCACTGCCCATCATCATCAAATCCCTGCGTGGCCGAAAGGACGTCTGACAGATGCAAGAGCTGAAAACCGACATCCTCGTGATCGGGGCCGGGTCCGGTGGTTTGTCCGTTGCCGCAGGTGCAAGTCAGATGGGGGCTGATGTCATCCTTCTGGAAGGGCACAAAATGGGTGGCGACTGCCTGAATTTCGGCTGCGTCCCTTCCAAGGCTTTGATTGCCAGCGGCAAGGCGGCATATGCGCAGGCGCATTCTTCGGCCTTTGGCGTCGCTGATGCTACCCCTCAGGTGAACTATGCCTCAGCAATGGAACATGTGCGGGATGTTATCGCGCAGATCGAACCGATGGACAGCCAGGAACGGTTTGAAGGGTTCGGCGTGCGAGTGATCCGGGAATACGGCACTTTCATATCGCCAACGCAGGTACAGGCGGGAAACAACGTGATCACCGCGCGGCGCGTTGTTGTTGCGACCGGGTCTTCACCGTTGGTGCCTCCGATCCCGGGACTGGATCAGGTGCCGCATTTCACCAACGAGACGATCTTTGATCTGCGGGACAAGCCTGAGCATCTGCTGATCATAGGTGCGGGCCCGATCGGGATGGAGATGGCGCAGGCGCATATCCGTCTCGGATGTAAGGTAACCGTGATCGAAGGCATGACTGCGCTAGGCAAGGATGACCCGGAAGCGGCAGCAATCGTGATCGATTCTCTGCGCGTCGAAGGTGTTGAAATTCACGAAAAGGAAATGGTTGCGCAAATTCGCGGCACTGCAGGGGCGGTTGAAGTTGTCACTGAAAATGGTGATATCTACGCGGGATCTCATTTGCTGATAGCAGCGGGCCGAAAGGCAAACATCGAACGCCTGAACCTCGAAGCGGCTGGGATTGACCGGACGCGGACAGGCATCAAAACGGATGCCTCATTGCGCACATCGAATCGCAGGGTCTATGCGATTGGCGATGTGGCGGGTGGAATGCAGTTCACCCATGTTGCGGGTTATCAGGCAGGGGTTATCATCCGCTCGGCGTTGTTTGGTTTGCCATCCAAGGCCAAAACCTCTCATATTCCGTGGGCCACATATACCGACCCCGAGTTGGCCCAGGTGGGTCTGACCGAAGCGCAGGCGCGTGAGCAGCACGGCGACAAGCTGGAAATTGCTCGCTTTGACTATCACCACAATGACCGTGCTGTGGCAGAACGAAAAACCAAAGGTTTCATTAAGGCTATGGTCGTAAAAGGCCGTCCCGTCGGCGTCACAATCGTGGGGCATCAGGCTGGGGAACTGATCAACTTGTGGTCGCTGGCATTGGCCAATAACCTGAAGATGGGCCAGATCGCTGCGATGGTATCGCCATATCCGACGATCGGAGAGCTTAACAAACGTGTGGCGGGAGCCTATTTCTCGCCAAGGCTGTTTGAGAATCAGACAGTTAAACGAGTGGTCAGGTTCGTCCAGCGCTGGATCCCCTGACCGGGAAAGGAGCGCCATTTGAACTCGCTGTCGGGCCGTTTCCTGATCCTGACGACGGTCTTCGTTATGTTGGCCGAAGTGCTGATCTTTGTTCCTTCGATCGCCCGCTTTCGTGAGGATTTCCTGTTGAACCGGCTGGAGCGTGCCCAGATCGCGTCCCTTGCCCTGTTGGCCGATGATATGCTGGCCGAGGATCTTGAAGCCGAGTTGTTGGCAAATGCAGGGGTCTACAACGTTGTGTTGCGTCGGGACGAAGTGCGCCAACTGATGTTGTCATCACCTATCCCCGAGCAAATCACCAAGACCTATGATTTGCGCGATGCAGGTCCGTGGATATTGATCCGGGATGCAATGATCCGGTTCTTCACTGTGGATGATGAAGTCATTCGCGTGATCGGCGAGCCGGTCAAAGGTGCTGGTCTGCTGATCGAAGTCACGATGGACAGCGCACCGCTGCGCATGGCGATGACAGACTATGGCCTGCGTATTCTAGGCCTGTCGTTTGTCATTTCGATCATCACCGCCTTTTTCCTGTTTCTGGCCGTGCGCGTGGTGCTTGTGCGCCCCATCAAGGGCGTTGTGGGATACATGCAGCGTTACGCCAGTGCCCCCGAGGATGCGCGCGGCATCATCTCGCCAAACTCCAAGGTAACGGAGTTGCGCGAGGCGGAAGAGGCGCTTCAGATGCTGCAGACCGATTTGACACAGGCGCTCAAGCAGCGGGAACGCCTTGCGCAGCTTGGAGGGGCCGTTGCCAAGGTCAGCCATGACCTGCGCAACATTCTGACGTCAGCACAGCTGTTCACTGACCGGATCGAGGTCAGCGACGATCCACTGGTCCGGCGCATGGCACCAAAGCTGGTGAATTCGATCACGCGTGCGGTTTCGTTGTGTGAAAGCACGCTCGCCTTTGGTCGTGCCGAGGAGCCTGCGCCAACACTGACAATGGTTAATCTGCGTGACATTGCGAGTGATGTTGCTGCCAGCGAGCAGTTGGCGGTAGCTGATGCTTGCGTCGAAATCGTCAACGAAGTGCCCGAGGATCTGGTCGCCCGCGCCGATCCGGAACAGATGTTTCGCGTCATCCTCAATCTCGTGCGCAACGCGCGCCAGGCTCTGGTGGCGTCGGGAAAACCTGGACGTATCACAATTGCAGGCGGTGAAAATGATGCGAACTGGTGCGTCGAGATTCGGGATACAGGCCCCGGCTTGCCGCCAAAGGCGCGCGAAAATCTCTTTACCCCTTTTCAGGGCGGTGTTCGCAAAGGCGGATCTGGCCTTGGTCTGGCAATTTCGCAGGAATTGGTGCGCGGTCATGGCGGGGAACTGGTGTTGAAGAACACCGGGTCTGACGGAACCACCTTTGAAATAAGGCTTCCGCGCGGAGATGGGACTTTTTGAATTTTTTTTGAAGAATCGCCTTGCACGTCCTCGGACCTGGGTCTAAATACCGCCTCACCAACGCGGACCGATAGCTCAGCTGGATAGAGTACTTGACTACGAATCAAGGGGTCGGGGGTTCGAATCCTCCTCGGTCCGCCATTGGTATCCTTGTAGGGCGACACATAGTTCTGCCACCAGCGACAGAACCTTGCCATTTTCGCCTTACTTCCTTCATCCAGCACCTAGACCGGTTTCAATGATCCTGACTTCTCCATTGGGAAAATCAGGGCTGATTAACAGATCAGACGCCGAAGGCGCTTGTTCCTGCTGATCTGCCACGTGGCGAACACGGATGGGGGCGAGGCAATGCTATTCGACAATAGTGGTGCGGCCCGCAGGCACAGCCGAGGACACGGTTTTGTCTAATAGGGTTGGGTCCGCTGGGACGCTGATCACTCAACCAGAGATCGCTTCACATAAAACCGCTTCTTAAGCGATGTTTGCAGTTGTGTCTGACGTCAGCACCTGTGTGCCTAATCTCATCAATACGGCCTCCACCTTTGGGTGGGCCATATTTGATCGAAGCGCTTACGTTGAATCAGAGGTGTTTCAGAGGAGTTCATGCATTTCCCTTCATTTGTGCACCCGAACAGTCACGGAGATTTCCGTGTCGAGTGCGAAAACAAGGAAAACGACTAAGGTACGGTAACAGCTGGCATGTCCGCTGGACGTCGTCAGTCCCGTCGTGGGCTTTACTTGCCCAAAATTCGATGTGGTTTTCGAATGTACTGAGGTCGTTTTTTGTTGTGAATATTCAAGTGTCCGTTGTAGCACGAAATCTAGCCATTTACGCGTTCCGTCCGATTTGATGAAGAAATCCATCACAGCGTACCCAATCGATGCGCAAGAATGGGGAAACAGCGAGCATCAGCCTTAACGTGCAGCTAGCTAATTTGCACTATTTTGTCTGCTCGGTAAAACCCAAGCCATATCGAATAGGACAACCCCGGTCGATATGTTGGGGAAATCTTGTTCCAATTCTTCAAAGTAACCTTCAAGGTCGGCGACTTTCACCACATGCACTCCATCTTCGATGGGTTTAAACAAATTGTCGTAGTGGATCGGCACTACGAAGCGCGGTTCCACCGTGTCCAGGACCTCGTAAATGTACCGCTCATTGCGGCCGACTAGCGATAGGATCACAACGTCAACCCTGCCTTTCAGATGATCAAAGGATTTGGGAACGATGGCAGCGGTACCAATGTGAAGCACGTTGCCTTGTTTATGTTCAACTAAAAATGTGACAACTTCTCCCAATCCAAAGTCGTTTACAGCGGCGGGTAAATTGAATTGATCTGCTACGACTTCTTCCAAAGGATCTATACAGAGAGAACCTAGACAGGCTGGCGGTTGACCATGTGCACCTGGTAAAACTGTTACCTTGAAACCGCCTTGGATGTGGTATGTTTGAAATTCTTTCTGCACGATAAATTCCAGATCTTGGCTGTTCCTGTGCGCCTTTAGGATTCTCTTCATACTAGGCGAGCCATAGATTGGAACCTGCAACAGATTGGCAAAATCTGAGACGTCCAAGCTGTGATCGTAGTGAGTGTGCCCTACAAAAATCGCTTTTGCCCGCGCGATTTCTGGTCGCTGAACTCGATTTGATATCGCCGCAACATTAACTTCGGCTTTTCTGCGTAATGCAATGTCCAAAGCGTTGTTCTCTTTCCGCGAGACGAAGGGATCAATAAGAATGGAGTTTTTTCCATCGTCAACAACAATAGACGCGGCACCCGACCAATATAGTGTCAGGCCAGTGGTCGGCATATTTTCCGATCTAAATATCTTGTTTGAGTAGCGCTTTTCGATTGGTTCTGAGCATCCAAATAGGAGCATTGGTCCGACCAGAACTAAGACTGACGAGAGTCGAAAGTTCATTTTTGTATTCCTCAGTTAGTCAGAAGGTCATATTGACAAATGACACAGCCAAAAGCGGATAGACGTGATGTCAATGAAACCGAAATAGCTTTCAGTGGTTTTCGCGACATGACCTAGTCAGGTTCGGGCAGTGATCGAAGTAGATACCCTGCTTCTGACAAATTGATGCCATGTCTTGAAAGATCTGAGAGAATGCTATCCATCCAAACGGCTTTGTTGTGGTTGCCTCTGGGTCCTGCGACCGGTGTACAATCGTGAGAGTTTAGATCGAATCCAAGATGGTGCAATGCACGTACATTTCCGTCATCATCCAAAAATGGTGCACCGGAGCTTCCCCCTTCTGTGTCGCAGCGATGCAGAAATTCGCTATCTGCGTGACCACCGACCCACCCTTCCACGGCCTCATCTGTAACCATTCTGCAGTCGAGGCTTATCTTCTTTGACATTGCTCGGGGATGGTGGATCAGGTGAATTGGTGCGTACTGCGGTAAGCGGTCAGGCACGATGCGCAGGGGTTGGACCGATGCAGTTCCATTCACACTTTCAATCTCAAGCAATGCGTAGTCGAGCGATTTGCTTTGTGCCGGTACGCTGACGCAACTGAAGTCATCGCTGATTGCATCATCGTCCCAGGAGAAATCAATCAGAGCATTATTGCAAACTGCGGCTTCGTCCCAATAGGCGTCTTCGATTGTGTCGCCGCCATGCGCAAGGGCACCACAGTGCCAGTTAGTTAGGAATAGACCTTCGCCGACCATCGCTCCTGTGCAGGTTGATGCCTTCCCTGCGGCGCGGCTGATCAAAATCCCAATCGAGTCTCCAAGATACCGCCACCGGTCCGATGGTGCCTGATCATGGAGATCGCCCCAGGCGGGACGATCGGGATCAACAGCGGAATAAAAATGGAACTCGCCAACGGTCGGCATGGCGAAGTATGACGTCACGATAACTTTGACGTCACCGGGGTCGGCATTTTCGGGGCCGATTGGCTCGAAGGTGACGAGTACTTCTGAAAGCTGCAACCGATCTGACCAAACAGATTTCCCGGGCTCCAGATCAGAAGGCCCAAACCGCTGCAGGACTCTTCCAGTGTTAGGCTCTCGAAGATGAACCCTCCAATCTGCAGGTTCGCTCCCATTTCGGGTCAGTTGTAATCGCATATAGCGCAACGTTCCAGCGGCAGCCGGATGACGCTTTACATCGGTTTTTGTTTGAGCAGAAACTTGGGTGTCGGTGACGGTATATACGGTTCCCAGTTCGGTGATGAGTGAACCGCTGCATTCCGCTCCTGCTAGCTCTGTTGGGTATGGCGCTAGCGTGACAAGTGCTGCCAAAATGCTCAAAGTTCGCATCGCTGTTCACCTTCCGGCAATACGTCCAAGGGAAGAAATGGCAGAATAACTTCCTCGATATCAGAGAGCGACAATGCGTTATCGCCGGTAAAGAACAGTGGTTCGGCAGCGACCGCGTCGTCGATCAGAACGGGCCCGACGATGTCGACATTCCAACTTGCCGCCTCACCGCTGCTGACATCGGGATCGATGGTATAGATATAGAAGCGGTCACCATCGAACGGCCCACCATCAAGAGCTTTGGGCACTCGTAATATTCGGCGGGTATTGGTCAGCGATACACTGCCTGACTTACGGCTTCCGCTAGCTTCGTCGAAAACGAAGAAGTGGAGCCTGGATGTGGGACAAATCTCTGGGTCTGCAAGTGATTGGTACCCTTCGCCGCGTTGGCCAACTGGCACTAACCAAGCTTTCTCGGGGTCCTTTAGGAGCGCAGATGGGTTAATCACACCGGGCACTTGTCCCGCCTGGTCTTCTGGGACAAGACGCGGCGTACTAGTGAGAATAATTCGACGCTTGACGCGCTCAACACGCACCACGTTTGTTTCGTCAACATAGGCTTCGGGATTGCAGCGTAGCATAGCGGTAGTCACACCACCGACAAAAGCAGTAGCCTGACTTGTACCGCCGTGAATACTTGAGAGGGTCGCTGCGTCCACATGATAGGTATAGCCGTCTCCGGGTGCTGCGATAGTTACCGCGCGACTGGAGTGGGGCGAGTCCTCGTCGCTTGCGCCGCGATTGGCAGTTTCACTAATCGTGATGTCGGGCCATTTGCATTTATCGCATGCTGTCACAACTATCACGTTTTCCTGGTCGCCCAAGTTCATTGGCGCTACGGGTGCCCGTGATGAAAGTGGCCAAGCTTTTTCGGGACTCGCTCCCTGTCCCGCCGCTGTTATCCACAACACAGGAGCACGTGCGACCTGCTGTGCCGGGGCCTGATCAACTCGTACATTTGGACTGCTTAGTTCATGTCGCTGCATCCATTTACCTGGATACGAATGCGCGTCGTGTCCACGAGGGTCGCCACCCTTACAGTCTTTGTGCGTTACTCCAATCTCGCAACGTGGAATTGGAAACTTGCTGGCGAACACAAACACCTGCGGACCGTTGAACTTCTGATATAGCTTGTTGGCGCGCTCAGTTATGAGCCGCGCCAATTCGCCCGAACTTGCATGTTCCCAGTCATAGACATTGATTGGTGCATTTGGAGAGAGACCTACCAAACCCAATTCATTTGCCTTCGAGGAGATAATGCTGGCCATGGAGGTTGTATGGTCGCACGTTGGGTTAAACTCGCGTACTTTACAGGATCCATCTGCTGGATTGGCGGCGGCCACTGAGTAAGGCTCGCATGCGTCGTAGCGCCCCAGAGCAGCCTCGTAGCTTATTTCGGCACCGGTTTTGTCGAGGAAAGTTAGGACTGAGTCGAGGTCTTGTTGCGGGTGTGCAATGGCATCGGGTAGCACGACCTGCGGGCAATTTGGACCACTACAGCTTTGCGCGCAACTTGGCCACTCGTTCGGGTCTCCAAGCATTGTCCAGTAAGAGCCGTCCAAGTTCATGGAAACCTGTTCTTCTTGGCAGCTGCTCACAACCTCTGGGATGGTGGCGAAGAAGTCAGAGTATTTTGGTTTGGGTATGAAGCTACGCTCTACGGCGATCGAAGCGTGCTCGAAGTTACTGCTTTCGAAAGTATCAAAAATGAGATTGGCGCGCTCTGGGTCACTGGCGTCTAGCTGGAGCCGCCGCCCGCGCAATGTGACGATGCTACGAGTACCGTCTTTCGCAATAACTGTTTCGTCCAAGACTGTATCGTTTTCGACATATGAGTTCAGTCCCTCAATCGAACCGTAGGGTGAGCGGTGGATATCCGCTTGATATTGAAAAGTTTCCACTTCCACATCGGGTAGCGCAAAATTCTTTCCTGTCACAAGCCGCACACCGTTGACGTTGTAGCTATCTGCCAGCAGACTGGCTGCCACTTCAGGGCATCCGTTCAAACCATAAGCTTCCCGAAAAAGCTTGCAGGCGAAATCGCCTTTCTGCACTCCAATTGTGCGTGCAGGCAACGCGGATTCACCCCCAGCCTTTCGAAGAGCATTGAGGAATGTGAACAGATCTTCTGTCATAGATGGGCCGACGAACTCGATAACGATTGCAGGTCCAGGTTCCGAGGCACCTGATGCCGACCTGTCCGCCTGGGCCGCGGTGGCCGCACTGGATTGCACAGCCATCGCAATCACGGGCGAATGATCTTGGAGTGCGGCACGATCTTCGCGCGCAGCCGGAGCCGCATTGCCAGTTTGGCTTGGTACAATCAGCGCGGCATTTGTACCGGAGCCATAAACTTTACGATGCGCTGCGCGATCTATTGCCGTTAGCTTAAAAGTTGTGCTGCCCTCGCCGCCGCAGGGATAAGACAGCGCTGAGATGGGATCGTGAGCTTCGAACCCTTCAATAGTCCGCCACCCCCCATCCTCTGCGTGAAAAATCATGCAAACGGCGTTGCGTGACCGTATATGTTCGTGTCGATATCCAAGGATATGACCGAGTTCGTGACGCATAACACCTGTGCGATCAAACTTCAGCGTAGCCGAGAAGAATTTGGGCGTAATATGTAAGATGCGCTCCGAGGGGTCGTCCGACGGAAAAAAGGCAAGCGCCACGACACCGTCAATGTCCGACTTGCGCACGATGAAGGTTACGGGAGCATCTTCGGTTTTAGCATCATACGCCGAGGCGTGCAGAAACTGTAGATCGCACGGCTGGCATGCCGCAACCCACTCACGCGCGGCACGCGACAGTGTCTGGCGAACGAGGCGGTATTCCGAATTCGAAAAGGTGCCCTTGTCGATCGCGTAGGTAAGTTGACGTTGTCCTTTGGGCCAAACACCTCCCGCATCTACGATTAGTTCAGGGACGAGATCCTTGGGATCTGTATTGCGAACTTCTTTCTGTTTCTTCAACCAAAGTCGGACTTCCAGCGCCGTCATCCGTTGGTCACCATCGACTACATAGCGCCCTGCTACTTTAGGTAGTATGCTGAGGTAAGCTGTGACCGCCGCGGGATCATCAGGGTTATCCAGAGCTTTTTGCGCTATAGCCTCGGGGCTATCCGCAAATGCCGATTCAAAGGAGCTAATGGCAAACAGAAAGGTCGCGAATGCTATTGAAACAAAACATTGGAAGCGCACGATACTCTCCCTTGTCAAAATCAATTTAAGGCATGAATCTGTCTAAACCGGGAAAATGCTAGCAGAAATAGCCCTAGTTGAATAGATGTTGTCTACAGTATTCATTAAGTTATTCATGGAGATAAGAATGATTGACCGTAGAACGTTTCTGTTCAATGCGCTAATTATTAACGGTTTTTTTGCAATGCCTGGATGCTGGAAGAAAGAGAACTTTTCTCGTCCAATTGCATCTGAAGGCGCCATCGATATTCACGCGCACATCTTCAACGCGAATGACGTTCCGATTGTAGGTTTCGCTCAGCAAGTTTTGATCCGTGATCCACACCGCCCTGTTGAAGATAATTTTCTGACAGAAGCTTTTCTACGACTAGTTGCAGGCGTTGCACGGTCGAATACGCCCACTGCAGCGGATGAGCTCAAAGAGCTGCGAGAGCGTGGGCTGCGCTCAGCCGATGCGTCGACTTTGCTGAAGGAAGACGAAGAAAATATGGCATCAGCGTTGGCTAACTATACCGATGAACTGCAAAGCCGGGGCGCAGGGCTGACTTCGCAGGATGAACAAGAACTGTTAGCTCGACTTGTTTCTGAAACGGGATTTGAGCCGACCCCTGGCGCATTGCTGGACGCTGACGAAGTCGGGTCAACAATGGCCGCGCGCGTTTTTGAACGGGAAGCGGCCGGTAGAACGGATAGCTTCCAGCGAAACTCGGACTTTGTACAGACCTTGAGATGGGCTGCACTCTTAACTCGGCGTCGCGGAGATTTGCTGGCTGAACTTGTCCGCCTTTATGGTGGCGAACAACAGATCAAAGTCTTTTCGCCATCTCTGGTAGATTTTCAGTATTGGTTTCGCACTCAGGAAACGGTGACCCCACGCCGAGAGCAAATTGAGTTGATGTCACTTTTGGCCAAACAGTCGCGAGATGCTGTTGTCTTGAACGTCGCACCATTCTGCCCGTTGCGCGCTGCGTTGGAGCGAGATGCCGATGCCAATGCGGATACGCTATCGGTAGTTCGTGATGCAGTGCAAAACAAGGGTTTTGTAGGTGTCAAGCTATATCCTCCGATGGGATTTCTTCCATGGCACAATGCCAACGTTTCGTTGGATGGCGCGTATAGACGGCCACGCCGTGGAGGGCAGGCGCTCGATGACGAACTAAAGTTACTCTATGAATGGTGTGTTGCAGAAGGTGTGCCAATCAAGGCGCATGCGAATAACTCAATTGCGGCCGATGTTTGTACTGGTCAATACGCTAACCCTGCCAATTGGCGTCCCGTCCTTGATCAGTACCCGGACTTGCGTTTGAACCTCGCCCACTTTGGGGGTTTTGACGAAGAACATGCAGGGGGTGATCACTGTGGCGATCATGGCGACAATTGGGAAGACGAGTTGGCAGACATGCTGGATTCCTATCCTAATCTTTACTTTGATGTTGGTTACTGGATCGAGGCTACAGACAACGACAGGGTAATAAACCGTACTCGAGCATTACTCGAGCGCCAGCCTCTGGCCTTAGAACGTATGATGTACGGTTCAGATTGGTCGATGATCGGACGGGTACCCGGACACCAAAGCTATTATGCAGATGTTCAGACCGCCTTGTTCAAGATCGGACTTGAAGATAGTGAAATAAATGCCGTTGAAGCAGGGAACGCGCGCAAGTATTTAGGGCTCGGACCGGGGGATCCTAACTACAACCGTTTGAGAGATTTTTTTGGGCCGAAGCATTTGTTTTCAGAGATATTCGTTTGATCTCAGTTAAGGCCTTCGTCCCCAACGGTCATTGTTAAGTGTTCGGGAGTGATCTGGATTGTCTCTACCGCAAAACGAGTGGGAAGTTTTGTTCGTTTTGAGGTCCAGCATTGCCTCGCTATAGGCTTTTTGCATGTCACGGAGTTGCTTTTCGTACTGCTGACGCACAGCCAGCATGTTGGTCTTCAGGGCGTTCTCTATGCCCTTACGCGCATCATCCACCCAGTTCTTGATCTCAAGGAGGTGCTAATCATACGACCGGCTGGCCACGGCAGCAATCGTCTTGCCCTGATTGATCTCAATGACGAGTGTTGACTTCTGCCTCGCCGCACACCTCTTAATATCTCTTTCCAAAGGTCTATTCATAGCTACGGCTTCCTCCTTGCAGCATGAGCAGGATTTCACTGGGTCGATACATAGATCTCTTCAGCGGCTCCGGTGCGATGGAAGGCCTTTGAGTCGCAAATGGTGAAACCCGTGCGCCCATGCAAAACCGAATGACTTAATATCAAGGGCTTGGCTGACATTGAATGGTAAATCTATGTGTCGCCCGACAATCCTGTTGAACGTCAGACGAAATTGACCTTTGCGTCATAAACTGACCCAACACCCCCTTTTTTCGTACTCCCGCAGACTGTTTCATTTAATCTGACTTCTCCTCTGGAAAATCAGAGCTGATTTGTAGGTCAGACAGCGAAACTGCCTGTTCCTGCTAATCTGCCACGTGGCGAACGCGAGAGGGGGAGGGTTGCGCCCTCACCCTGGCGGCCAAGGGCGTTTGACTTGTCTAAATCCCGCTGGTCCACGAAGGGAAAGTGAGAGGAAGAAGGCCCGCCGCCATTTGCGATTGTACAGTTCTGCCAAACTGCAAAAAGCAATAGGGCCACATAGCTGCCGTTCAGAGACGTTCGTGGTTTGTCGTTCCGGAGTGTTCATCTATAGGTTGGGTGCGCTTCGGTTTTTGGCAGATACCTGTGCTGCCTTCCAAGATTTCTGCCTTATGCCCACAACCAGATTTTAAGTTAAACTGACCCAAGCCGCATTCCTTGAAGAGCTTTGCACGCATGCGGCCACAAATTTAACACCATTGAGTCCGTCATGAACCGTTGGATAAACAACTGACACGTCAGGTGAAATCCCATTTCGGAAGGCATGGATTGCTTCTGCGGCCTCTCCATAGATATTCGCGAACCCCTCAAGATATCCCTCGGGATGTCCCGGAGGAACTCTACTCAACCGATTGGCTGCGTCACCAGCACCAGCTCCATTTCGGGTGATCAAACGCTTGGGTTCGTTGTATGGCGTAAACCAAAGATAATTGGGATCTTCCTGAGACCACTCAAACCCACCTTTTTCGCCATAGACGCGTAAACGAAGTGCGTTTTCATTGCCGGGGGCCACCTGAGACGACCACAGCATACCGCGCGCTCCACCTTCGAATCGAAGCAAAACGTGCGCGTTGTCATCGACTTTGCGCCCCGGCACAAAGGCCTGTAAGTCCGCCGCCAGGCTTTCCGCCTTCAGCCCGGTTACAAAGCAAGCGAGGTTGTAAGCATGAGTCCCGATGTCACCGGTTGATCCACCCGCGCCCGAGCGTTCGGGATCGGTTCGCCACTCAGCCTGTTTGAAATCCTGCTGCTCGGTCAGCCAGTCCTGGGGGTATTCAACCTGAACCACGCGGATCTTGCCGATATCTCCGTTAGCGACCATTTCACGCGCCTGCCGAACCATCGGATAGCCCGTGTAATTGTGGGTCAAAATGAATAGGGCATTCGCGCTTTCTGCTGCTTTGACCAGTTTTTTTGCATCGGCAAGGGTCGAGGTGAGTGGCTTGTCACAAATTACATGAATACCGCGTTTCAGGAACTCACGTGCGGCTGCATAGTGAACGTGATTTGGCGTGACAATTGAGACCGCCTCGATCCCAGATTTCAGCCGGGCCTCCCTGATCGCCATTTGTTTGAAATCTCCATAGACCCGTTCGAGCCCTAACGCCTGACCACTTTCAAGAGATTTCTCTGGCGTCGAAGACAAAGCACCGGCAACCAATTCAAACTTGTCATCCAGTCGCGCCGCTATTCGATGAACGCCACCTATGAAGGCGTCGTTCCCGCCGCCAACCATGCCAAGTCGAATGCGGCCTGAGGTTTCTTCATTACGTCCTGTGACCATCATTCAATCCCCAGCATTTTACGATTGGCTGCTTCGTCTGCGCCACCATCAGCGAAATCATCAAAGGCTTTCTCGGTCACACGTATAATGTGATCTGACACAAACTGAGCGCCTTCACGCGCTCCATCCTCAGGGTGTTTGAGGCAGCATTCCCATTCGACAACTGCCCACCCATCAAAGTCATTCGCCGCCATTTTTGAAAAGACCGCCCCGAAATCCACCTGGCCATCACCAAGCGACCGGAAGCGCCCGGCACGATCGACCCAGCTTTGATACCCGGAATAAACACCCTGCCGGCCGGTCGGGTTAAACTCGGCATCTTTGACATGGAACATCCGGATCCGATCTTTGTAGATGTCGATATTGTCCAGATAGTCGAGGCATTGCAGCACGTAGTGCGACGGGTCGTACAACATGCAAGCGCGTGGGTGATTGCCTGTCCGTTCAAGAAACATCTCGTACGTCACGCCGTCGTGGAGGTCCTCACCTGGGTGAATTTCGTAACAGACGTCAACGCCGCAGTCTTCGGCGTGATCCAGTATTGGCACCCAACGACGAGCAAGCTCCTCGAATGCCGTTTCGATCAAACCAGCAGGGCGCTGCGGCCAAGGATAGACATAGGGCCATGCCAACGCGCCAGAGAATGTCGCATGCGCTGTAATACCCAAGTTTTTCGAAGCAGATAGCGCTTTTTTAACTTGGTCTACCGCCCATTCTTGCCGGGCTTTCGGGTTTCCTCTGACGCTTTCGGCTGCAAAACCATCAAACGCACTGTCATAGGCCGGATGAACGGCCACAAGTTGGCCCTGAAGGTGGGTTGAAAGTTCAGTGACTTCGACGCCATTTTCCTTGGCTTTGCCTTTGAAGTCATCGCAATAACTGGCGCTGGATGCGGCT
This sequence comes from Roseibium sp. RKSG952, assembly GCF_009711355.1. NCBI lineage: Bacteria > Pseudomonadati > Pseudomonadota > Alphaproteobacteria > Hyphomicrobiales > Stappiaceae > Roseibium > Roseibium sp. RKSG952. The sequence goes on from NZ_SMMF01000962.1 coordinate 214,711, forward strand.
TGTTCCAGGTCGAACAACCGGCCATCCCAACTAGGAACCTGAACGCCCTTGTATCCACAGTCAGCCGCCCATTTAGTGATCGCGTCCCACGAATTGAACGGCGCTTCGTCCCCCGCGAATTGCGCAAGAAACAAAGCTGGACCTTTGATTGTTTTCATAAAATTTCCTCCCCAAAACCTGAGCCTCTATGGCGGTAAATTTTCCTTCAGATAGATGTCGATACGGATGCGTTCCTGGGCTTTGTTGAATGGCACTTTGTCCGAAGTTGCACGCAGCAGACGGACGGCTGAACGAACAATGTGCCCAGTGTCTTGCGAGATTAGCGCGTCAAATGTACCGAGCGTAAGCGCCTCACGACTAAGCGGTGTAAGCTCATGCGCTATGATCACCAGATCTTTGCTGAGCTTGTTTTCTGAAAGAAATTGAATCAGTCCTGCATTGCCTGCGGCGGAGGAATAAATTCCAACCAGATCCGGGTAGGTTTCAAAGATCTCGGGCATCATCTTGTAAATCAGATCCGGGTCATCCCGGCCCTCGACAGACGCTACGACTTCGAGGTTCGGAAATTCCTCAGCCACAACAAGGTCAAAGCCTTGACGACGCTCCAGGTGGTCACGCGCCAAACGGGATCCTGTAAGAACCAAGACCTTGCCTTCGCGATGGACAAATCTTCCCATCAGCTGAGCGGCGGTTCGTCCTGCCGAAACGTTATCAATTCCGACAAAGTGGTCTCGCTCAGAACTTGGCAAGTCAGACACCAAGGCAACAACCGGAACGCCTTTGTCCCTGAGCCTTTTTACGGCGTCGCGGACAGAAGGCGTTTCGGGCCCGAAAACGGCGACTCCGTCAATATCCAAACTGTCGACAGCATCCAGAATGTTGACGATATCTTGCGGCTCGAATGGAGCGACATTCCTAATCACAATGCGGGTCCGCTCGATGAATTGATCACGGGATTGTTCAGCGATCTGACTGCTGATTGCCTCCACAAACTCGTTGTCCGTGTCTGGTAAAACAAAGAGGAAATTGTAGAGGCGGTTCCGCGCCAGGTTGGCTGCGGCGGTGTCGCGCACATACCCCAGCTCATCAATCGCCTTCTGTACTTTCTGTACAGTCACTGCTCGCACGCCGGGGCGTCTGTTCAAGACCCGATCAACGGTCGCCAGGCTGACACCCGCCACGCGAGCGATGTCATTGACGGTTGGCTTTTTCACCAATTCTAGTTTTTGTTTTTGATCTTCCACGTGTTCTTCAGCCCTCAATCTCCCGTGCCAAGCCCTCAAACAACAAAGCAACAGCTTCAGCGCCGGGATCGTTATGTCCAACTAGGTTCTCTTCGGGAACATAGGCCGCGCGGCCCGCCTTCGCACGACGAATATTCGCGGTGTTGTTCGCGCCTTCGCGGGCAGCCTCGGCGGCATGCGTCAAACCAGATGGTAGTGCGGCAAGTGCTGGTGCCAGGGCGTCAATCATTGTCCTGTCACCGACCTTGGCACCCCCAACCTGGCTGACCCTATTCAGACCTTCGATCAAGGATTTCGGGACAGACGCGCCGCTCGCACAGGCATCTCCGGCTGCGTTGAAGAAAATTGCGAGTATCACGCCAGAAGAACCCCCCATTGTTTGGCTTAACTCATTCCCTAATGCCGGAAACAGTTGTGTCAGATCAGCGAGCGGCATTCGGTCGAGGCTACCTTGCAATGCTCTTGCGGCCGTCGCCAATGTGCTTCCTGTATCGCCATCTCCGGATTTCGCGTCCAGCTCGTTCAGGTTCTTCTCAGCGTTGATGAGCAGTTCAGACAACCGGGTGATTGTTTCCCTTGTGGCGGGATTGTTCGAAGGAATTGGATCGATAGGAGTCAGGCCGTCAGGCAAAGGTGCGACTTTTATTGGATCGATAGAATTGACACCGGGCCAAGCCGCCAGATCAACAGGCGCTTTAAGCGCCGATAAATCGTCGTGATCTACAGGCAGAATAGAAACAGAAAACCCATGCATATCCAGCGATGTCATCATTGGAGCCGGGCCTATGATGTGATGGGCAATACCAGTTTCGGACAAGGCATGCGTGAGGACAGCCATTTCCAACGGCGTTGTAGAACCCAGGTTGTTGACCAACGCCACACAATCCCCGGACCCCACTCGTTGTTTCAGCTTCTCCACAACTGTGGACATGGCCGATACAGCATTTGAGAATTCGACTTGCTGTACACCGGGCTCGCCATGAATACCCAAGCCGAGCTCCGCTTTCCCGGGGGCGATCCGGTCCTCTTTTGGAGATCCCGGAACGGTACAGGTGTCCAGGCTCATACCGATGCTGACGACCTTGGCTATGGTGCGTCTTGCTGCGGCGGTGACGGTGTCCAAGTCAGCACCGCCTTCAGCAAGCGCCCCGGCGATTTTGTGTACGAACAACGTGCCGGCTACGCCACGTGGTTGCGGAAGGTCGGGCAGGGCGATGTCATCGTCGACGACGACCATCTCTACCTTGCGACCCAATGCACGGGCGCGTTCAGCTGCTAGTCCAAAGTTTAACCGATCACCGGTGTAATTTTTGACAATAAGCAGGCACCCAGCCTCACCCGTGACCGCAAGAATGCCCGCCAAAACCGCCTCGACTGATGGGGATGCAAAGACTTCCCCGCAGACCGCGGCCGTAAGCATACCAGCACCAACAAAGCCCGCATGGGCGGGTTCATGGCCAGACCCACCACCGGAAACCAAGGCGACTTTCGACTTACCCCAATCCGACCGGTAGACAACCTTGATATGCGGGTATCCGTCCAATCGGGTAAGTTGCCCTCCGGAGGAGGCTAGAAGACCGTCAATGGCCTCTGTCACCAGGGTTTCTTTTGTGTTGAGGAACTGGGCCATGCTTTTGCTCCTTAATTCACTCGCGCGCCGGACGCGTCAAAATACAATGGGTTGTGTGGACGGATTTTTATAATTTTTCCAGATGGATAGTCCTGATGGACATCAATCAAGGTCACAACCGGGTGACCGTTTAAGTCCAGGTGCAACCGTGTTTGATCCCCAAGATGTTCAGCACGTATCACACGTGCTTCACTGCCTTCGCCTTCGATGATGTTTTCCGGGCGCAGGCCAATCTGCGGACCTTTGTGATCGCCTCCGAACAACTCGGACGGCAAGATGTTGATCCGAGGCAGACCCAACCGGCTGGCTACGTAAACACTACCCGGGTTTTCATAAATGTCCCGGGGTGTTCCGTACTGAACCAATTTGCCGTTTTCCAAAACGCCGATATGGGTCGCCATTGTCATCGCTTCGACCTGATCATGGGTCACGTACAGCAAAGTCGATCCCAGATCTGCCTGAATTCTCTTCAGTTCTAACCGCAAATCCGCCCGTAGCTTGGCGTCCAGAGAGCTGAGCGGTTCGTCCATCAGAAATATCTGGGGGTCGCGCACAAGCGCCCGTCCAATTGAAACGCGCTGCATTTCACCGCCAGACAATTCAGTGGCTTTGTTGTCCAGTTTTTGCGGAATCTGGAGGATCTCAGCGACTTCGTTTACCTTCCTCGTGATCTCATCCTCTGGTGTTTTCAGGATCGGAGAACGCAAAGGGAAAGACAGGTTTTCACGCACTGTCATATGCGGGTACAGCGAGTATTGCTGGAAGACCATGGCTATATCGCGCTGGGCTGGCGTTTCTATTCCAACGTCACGCCCGGCAATGCGCACCGTTCCTGAATCCAGTTTCTCAAGTCCGGATATCAATCTCAGCGTCGTTGTTTTTCCCGCTCCCGTCGGGCCCAACAACACCACAAAGGCCCCGTTGGGGATCGTCATTGAGATGTCATCCACCGCTTTAAGGTTGCCGAATGACTTCGAGATGTTCTCCAACACGACTTCAGCCATTGCTTAGTACCTCGTCGTTCAGAGCGGACCTCAACGCGCGCCCGGTAGATTTTTCAAACAAAGTTACTGCGGGAGAGCGGAACTCCAATCCTACTGTCTCACCGGGACTGACGACTTCGCGGGCATCAATCCGGGCTTTCAGCTCTCCGTTCGGGCTTTGCAACGTCACGATCTGAGTGGTTCCCAGGTATTCCGCTGCCAGAACCTTGGCCCGGTATGCGCTTGCATCCGACAGAAAGACATGTTCCGGACGGACACCAAAAACCAATTCACCCTCGGCCCCTTCCATCAGTCTGGGCACGGCTTCGTCATGGCCATTTAGTCGGACCATTTCCGAGCCGGGTTCGACCTTTCCCTGAAACGGCAGGAAGTTCATCGAAGGAGACCCAATAAAATCCGCCACGAACATCGTAGCCGGTTTGTCGTAGATTTCCTGAGGTGTGCCGAATTGCTCGATCACAGCGTTGTTCATCACTACGATCTTGTCGCCCATTTGCATGGCTTCCAACTGGTCGTGTGTAACGTAAACGGTGGTTGCGCCCATGCGATCATGAAGTGCGCGCAGTTCTTCGGCCATGTGCTCACGAAATTCGGCATCCAGGGCACCAAGAGGTTCGTCCATCATGAACGCCTTGGGCTCCCGAACAATCGCGCGACCCAGCGCTACGCGTTGCCTGTCGCCTCCTGAAAGCCCGCCTACCGGGCTATCGAGTATGTCGTTTATCCCCAGAATTCCGGCGACTTCCTCTACTTTGGCTTTGACAGCAGCACGCGGCATGCCCTGCGATATCAGGGGGTAGCTGATATTCTTGCGCACGTTCATGTGGGGATACAGTGCGAACATCTGGAACACGAAGGCAATGTCTCGCTCTGATGGCGGCCGCTGGCTGATTTCTTCACCGTCCAGATAGATTTCACCTGACGTTGGAAGTTCCAACCCTGCGATCATCCGCAGCGTCGTCGTCTTTCCGCAACCGGATGGCCCAAGCAGCATGAAAAACTCACCATCCTCGATCGTGAACGAGCTTTCGCGGACAGCCGTGAAATCGCCGAACATCTTCTTTACGTTTTTGACTACGATCTGGGCCATTTCTACTCCGGGAAATGGCTGACGATGATGAACATGACGGTTCCGATCAGCGTGACGATGAAGGAATAGGTGAAGGCCCAAAGGACAAAGGGCTGCATCAGCATGAAGACACCCAGTGCAATAAGGATGGTTGCGACCATCTCCCATGGGCCGCGGCGGAGCCGTAGTAATCCGGTAAGAAATTCGCTCATTTGCGCACGGCTCCGAATGTGATCCCGCGCAGCAAGTGTTTGCGCATCAGGATGGTGAAAATCATGACGGGGATGAGGAAGATCGTCGCGCCAGCTGCCACAGCAGGCCAGTCCAAGCCGCCAATACCGATGATGGTGGGAATGAAGGGCGGTGCAGTCTGCGCGTTCGCGGATGTCAGCAGCACGGCAAACGCGTACTCATTCCAGGCGAAGATCAGGCAGAAGATCGCAGTTGACGCGATGCCCGTGGCGGCTTGCGGCAGCACCACTTTGTAAAAGGCCTGAAACCTCGTGTAGCCATCTATGAGGGCGGCCTCTTCGTACTCTCTTGGGATTTCGTCGATGAAACCCTTCAGCAACCAGACCGCCAGGGAAATATTCACACCCGTATACAGCAGGATCATTCCCAGATGCGTGTCGCTTAACCCGAGGTTTCTGAACATCAAGAAGATCGGAATTGCGACCGCGACCGGGGGCATCATCCTTGTACTCAGGATGAAGAACAGAAGGTCGTCCTTAAGCGGTACTTTAAACCTGCTGAAGGCATAGGCGGCCAGTGTGCCAAGGAAGATACTCAAGAACGTCGAGCCGAACCCGATGATAACCGAATTCATAAAGCGCTCACCGAACTTGGATGGCCCCACAATCACCATGTCGTATTGGCGCACGATTTCATCGGCCCAGTTTTGTGGCGGGTTAGCTTCCAGGAACTCCTGCGTTTGCCGCGTGCGAGTGGTGAAGAGATTGACGTAGCCTTCAAGCGTTGGGTCAAAGACCACTTTGGGCGGGTAGCTGATCGCATCGGCCGGGGACTTGAAGCCTGTTAGCAAAATCCATACCAGTGGGATCATTGTGATCAGCGCATAAGTAATGACCAGGAATCCTGCGATCCACTTGGACCGTTTCGAAGGTTCAGTGACGGAAAAACTGCTCATCTCTGTTTCACCTTGTTCAGGGCTTTGACGTAGATCGACGCAAGGCCGAACACGGTGACGAATAGGATGATCGCATAGGCCGAGGCATAGCCCGTGCGCCATTTCTCAAACGCCTCCCGCTTGAGATTGATTGAAGTGAGTTCCGTAACAGAACCGGGCCCTCCACCGGTTAGCTGAACCACCAGGTCGAACATCTTGAAGTTCTCGATCCCTCGAAACAGCACAGCCAGCATCAGGAACGGCAACACCATCGGGATGGTGATCGTAAAGAACTGCCGCAGCTTGCTGGCTCGGTCGATCTCAGCCGCCTCGTAGATGTAGTCGGGAATGCTGCGCAGACCGGCCAGACAGATCAGCATCACGAAGGGGGTCCACATCCAGGTGTCGACAATCACGATCGCCCACGGGGCCAACGTGACTGATCCCAGCATTTCAAAGCTCGATGGGTCCTTGCCGGTAAACCAGGACACGATGTAGTTAAACAGGCCGATTTGAGGTTGATACAGGAACTTCCAGAAGTTCCCGACAACCGCCGGAGACAGCATCATCGGCAGCACGATAATCGTGGTCCAAAGATCGTTGCCCTTGAATTTTTTGTTGATCAGCCACGCCAGAGCAAACCCGATCAGGACCTGGAAAAAGATCGTCCAGAATAGGAAATGAGCCGTTGCTTGCATATTCAGCCAGGTGTCTGAGTCTGTCAGGATACGCTCGTAATTCCTGAGCCCGACATCTTTGACCTCACGCCCGATCCGGTTGGCCTTGTAGTTGGTAAAGCTCAGTTGGATGGTCCAAATCAACGGAAAGATGTTGATCGCCAGCAATAGAAAAATCGTTGGGGAGATGAATATCCAGGCGATCGCGCGGTCGGATAACCCTCGGATTTTTCGCGCAACTCGCTCGGGCGTTGCCTGCGCAACGCGATCTACGGTCCTGTCAGACATCTCTTTGCCAGTTCTTTTGGTTTCGGACTCACGGGTGAAGGTGGAGCGGGATTGCACCCGCTCCTGCCTGCCTCCGCACTACAGCTTGCCTTCGTCTTCGAAGACTTCCGTCCAATCTTGGATCAGAAGATCAAGCGCTTCTTGAGCTGTGCCTTGGTCGGCAACCACGTAGTCGTGGATGCGCTTCTGCATTGCCAGCAGCAGTTCCGCATAGGCAGGCTCTTGCCAGAAGTCCTGAACTCCAGCCATTGCTTCCAGGAAGTCACCGGCAAACGGTTGGCTGTCTACGAAACCGGGATCTTGCAGCACCGAGTTATGTGCCGAATAGCCTCCAAGTTCCCACCATTTTGCCTGAACTTCCGGCTGTGCAAACCATTTAATGTACTCAAGTGCGGCGTCCTGTTTGTCAGAGTAGCTGACGACAGAAATACCTTGTCCGCCGAGTGTCGAGCCTGGCTGATTTTGTGGTGGGTTCACGAAGAAGTCGATCTTGTCGCCGCCGGTATTAGGATCGGCATATAGACCAGGGAAGAACGCAAACCAGTTCATAGCCATAGCGACCTGACCGGACTTAAATGCATCCAAGCTCTCACCCATGTAAGAGTTGGTATATCCAGGAGGCGTCGCCGTTTTGTAGAATTCTTTATAGAACTCCAGAGCCTCAACCGCTTCCGGTGAGTTTACAGCGCCTTCCATGTCATATGAGCCCGGGGTGTTTTCGTATTTGAAGCCCCAAGGATACAGTGCTCCGGTCACACCCATGGTGATCCCTTCCGAGCCGCGCTCGGTAAAGATTGCTGCCCCATAGACGGTCTTGCCGTCGATCTCACGACCTTGGAAGAACTGCGCGATCTGCAACAACTCTTTCTGAGACTGCGGTTCACGTAGGTCCTGACCAGTCGCCTCTTTGTATGCAGCTTGAATTTCGGGGTTTTCAAACCAGTCCTTGCGATAGAACCAGCCATTCGCATCGCCCATCGCAGGCAGCGCGTAGTAATTTGGTGTGCCCTTGGGCCAAGTCGAATAAGCGTAGACCGTGGCCGGCGCGAAATCGTCCATGCTGATGCCTTCAGCATCGAAGAAGTCGTTCAGCTGGACATAGTGGCCGTTTTCGGCGCCACCGCCGATCCATTGGCTGTCACCGATCAACAGGTCGCAGAGCTTACCCCCAGAGTTCAGTTCATTCAGCATCCGGTCCGCAAAATTTGGCCAAGGAACAAATTCAAAGTTCATCGAGTGGCCAGACTCTGCTTCGAATTCCTTCGATAGCTCGACAAGCGCATTGGCCGGGTCCCATGCAGCCCAACAGAGCGTCAGATCTTCAGCATTTGCCTTGGTAGAAAGAGTAGTAGCGGCAAGGACTATTGCGCTGGCCGAGGCCAGTTTTGTGTAAGTCATCCATTCCTCCCTTTTTTGCGCCGTCAATCGAGGATGTGCGAATCGCGGCATACATCCAAGGCTATTTGAGGTACGCACCTCAAGTCCAGATATTTTTGAGGTTCGTACCTCAAGGGTCCGAAAGAGATCGCCAATTTAGTCTCTTAGTTATTGATTCTTAGAGAAATTGTTCTTTGAATCTGATGTGTATGTATTTTCGGCAGCGAGGTATTGAATGGTCATATCGACTTAAATGGGCGCAGCCGTCATGCGGCCGACAGGTTCAGTGAACCAGCTTCTGAAGCGCTCAAAAATTATTTGGTCGATACCTTTGAGAATTCGAGATAGCGTCAAACAGCGCGGACAACTCGGGGCCGTGCATAGTTCTTTTTGGTCGGGTGCAAACGTATGAACAATCTCTCCATCGTCCGATTGAACCGCTACCCTATAAAAGGCTTGAGTTCCGAGCCTATGAGAACTGTGACGCTGCGAGCAGGAGAGGGCATTCCAGGCGATCGCCTGTTCGGATTTGCTCGCTACAACTCCGGCTTCGACATGCAGAACCCAATGCCACTGCCGAAAGATCGTTTCGTCGTTTTGTTGAACGAGGCTGCACTGGCAGGCATTCAGACCAATTTTGAAATTGAGTCCCAGGCACTTGAGATCAATGCGAACGGAAAGACACGACGCTTTGATATGCGAGAGTCTGAAGATCGGGAGAAGGCGGCAGAGTTCCTTTCTTCAGAGATCGATTTAAAAGATCCGGAGCTGCCAAAGTTTGTCTCTGCTGCTCCTCATAGGTTTACAGATGTATCTGTCGTATCACCGCAAATGATGAACGCGATATCCGTTTTGAATCTGGCCTCTGTGAAAAAGTTGGGCGAACAACTGAACGCAGAAGTCCACCCGGCGCGCTTCCGAGCGAATATTGAGATAGACGGATTACCTTCGTTTGCTGAGCTGGAAGCAGTTGGATCAGTTTTAAGATTTGGCGATGTCGAGTTGAAGATACTCTCACGTACGAAAAGGTGTGCAGCAACTGAAGTGAACCCGAAAACGGCCGAGCGCGACTTGAAAATTCCCTACCTTATTCGGAAATTGATGGGCCATATGGATATGGGCGTCTATGTCGAAGTGGTTAATGGTGGAACGCTAACGGTCGGTCAAACTGGGGAAATACTCGCCTAGACCTTGCCGCCGCCAAAGTGGCTTTTCAAAGAGGTTTGAGCCATGTCCGGTCAGACGATTAAACTCAACTCTTGCTCTGTCTTTCTTTTGGCTAACGGGGGTATCGAAGGACGTTACGTTCGCGCTTTCTGATCAAGATATGATTAGAGGGAACTCCTTTGATGGAGCCTTGACAAGATTCCTGTTTCAAATAATTTTAATCATTAAAATATTTATGCAGGTGGTCCTCAATGTATCTGGGCTTAGATTTGGGAACGTCAGGTCTCCGCGGGATTCTGGTAGATGACACAGGACACGTCGTCGGTGATGCTGAAGTCAGCATTTCCACCTCAACGCCTAAGCCTGGCTGGTCTGAGCAGGATCCTTTGGATTGGACCAACGCTTGTGAAGAGGTTGTTGGAAAGCTTCGCGTCGGCAACCAGCAAGCATTCTCAAAATTGCGAGGTATTGGCCTAAGCGGACACATGCACGGCGCTACACTACTGGATTCTGATGGCGAAATATTGAGGCCCTGTATTCTTTGGAACGATACACGGTCAGCTGATGAGGCGAGGATACTGGATCAATCGCCAGAGATGCGCGCAATATCGGGAAACATCGTATTCCCCGGGTTTACATCGCCGAAACTCGAGTGGTTGCGCAGCCATGAGCCGGATGTGTTCTCAAAGGTGGGCAAGGTACTGCTGCCGAAAGATTATTTGCGGTTTTGGCTTACTGGCGAATATGTCTCAGACATGTCTGACAGCGCAGGGACATCGTGGTTGAACGTTGACACACGGCGGTGGTCAGAAAAGGCGTTAACGGTAGGTCACATGCGTGTCGAGCAGATGCCGCGCTTGGTTGAGGGCAGTGATCCGGGTGGAGAGTTGAGGGCCAATTTGAGGCAGGAGTGGGGGCTTTCGAATTCCGTCGTCGTGGCCGGCGGTGCTGGCGACAATGCTGCCGCTGCCTGCGGGATCGGGAGCATCAACGACGGCACCGGTTTTGTCTCAATCGGAACGTCTGGCGTGTTGCTTGTTGCGCGGGAAACCTATGCTCCTGATCCGGAATCTGCTGTGCACTGTTTTTGTCATGCGGTTCCTGATCGGTGGATACAGATGGGTGTCATGCTTTCAGCAACGAACAGCATGAACTGGCTTGCTCGCAACCTTGGCGAACCCGTGGAAAGACTCGCTTCAGCTATGCCTGAAAAACTGAACGGACCTTCAGCGATCACCTTCCTGCCATATCTGTCAGGAGAACGGACGCCGCATAACGATAGCCATATTCGAGGCGCGTTTTTGGGCGTAGACATCTCGTCGGAACCCGCTGAGTTGACCCAGTCCGTAATGGAGGGTGTTTCTTTCGGAATGAGAGATTGCCTGGAAGCACTGAAGAGCACCAGAACCCAGCCAGATAGCCTTATGGCAGTTGGAGGAGGTGCACGATCTCGGTTCTGGCTAGAAACTTTAGCTACTGTTTTGCAAGTTCCACTGGATTTGCCAAAAGGCAGCGAATTCGGTGCCGCAATGGGCGCTGCGCGCCTCGCGATATGTGCAGCCAACGATGCGGAACCAGCGCAAGTCATGACGCCGCCGGAAATTCAGGAACGCATCGAACCACGCGGCGATCTGATTGACGCCTACGAAAACGAATACCGGAGATACAAGCAATTCTATCAGGCGCTTGCGCCGCTGGCAGTAAGATGAAACCAGAAACGGGTAAAGCCTCTGGGATTGAAGCTGCAATTATCACGGACGGGGATATGCGTGTTTCGGTCCTGAACTATGGGGCTATTACGCTGGGGTGGTGGTACAAGGACGTCCCGCTCATCCTTGGGTTCGAGGACCCAAATGAGTATCTCACCGATACGCGTTACCTGGGCGCAATTGTTGGGCGCGTTGCCAACCGGATCAGCGGCGCGACGTTTGACTTGGATGGCACCAGTTTTGAATTGAACGCCAACGAGGGCAAAAACACCTTGCATGGCGGCGACGATGGGCTGTCTAAACAGTTTTGGGAACTCGAACAGATTGCACAGAACGAGGTTTTGCTGAGCTACGTTTCTCACGACGGAGAGGGAGGCTTTCCGGGGAATATCAGGTTCGAAGTCAGGATCCGCCTGCAGGGCTCACGCTTGGTCTATTCAATAACTGCACAGCCTGACCGGCCGACGCCGATAAGCATTACACAGCACAACTACTACACTTTGTGTGCTGCAGAAGGGGTAGACGAGCATAAGCTAAAACTCGCTTCAAATTGGTATCTGGAAATCGACGATCAGGGTATTCCGTCGGGCAGAGTGCTTCCGATCAACGGAAACGGGTTGGATTTTTCAACGCCCAATACGATTGGAAGTGCTTCCGAAGGGATTGATCACTTTTTTTGCTTTGATCATGATCGCGACCCAAATGCTCCGGTGGCGGAAATCACTTCACCCTCTGGCCTTGCGTTGACAGTGTACTCTGACCAGCCCGGAGCACAGGTTTATTCGGGCTATGAGCTGACGAAACCGCGTCGCGGCTCGCGTGGTGTGTGTATCGAGCCATCGGGTTATCCCAATGCACCGAATATCTCGTCGTTTCCCTCAATCATCTATACTCCGGAGAATCCGTATCGGCAGGAACTTATCCTAGAAGTTTCTGAGGAATGACATGAGAGCAGTTTCGCTATTCTTGATTATTGGCTCAACAATCTCAGCGGTGGGTGGTGCGCGTGCCCAATCGCTTGGTCCTCTGCCAGAGTTCCTCGAACCCGACTTTGCAAGTGCTGAGCTGGGGCGTTTGCTGTTCTATGACCCGATCTTGTCTGGCAACAAGAATATCAGCTGCGCGACCTGTCATCATCCCAGGCTTGGCACGTCCGACGGGGTTTCCCTTGGTATAGGGGAAGGGGGAATTGGGTTGGGGCCAGAGCGTACATTGGACCCAGAGAATACCCCGGAACAACGTATTCCTCGAAACTCACCGGGGCTTTGGAACCTCGGAGCCACTGAGTTCACGACGTTTTTCCACGATGGGCGACTAGAGGCAGACCCAACGCAACCTGATGGTATCAGAACCCCGTTGGGTACTCATATGCGGTCTGGTTTCAATTCAGCGCTGGCCGCACAGGCCATGTTCCCGGTTTTGTCGCCAGACGAAATGGCGGGTCACTACTCTGAGAATGACGTGAGCAAAGCGGTTCGCCTCGGATTTCTGACACAGCAAGGCGGTGCGTGGGATCTGATTGCAGAACGTGTTGCGGCCATTCCAGAGTATGAGCAGAGGTTTGAGGAATTAGCGCCGGAACATGGAGTTACGTTCACGGCAATTGCCAACGTAATCGCGGACTTTATCGCGTTCGAGTGGCGCGCGGATAACAGCCTGTTTGATCGTGCAATGCGAGGTGAGGCCGTGCTTTCAGAAGACGCCGAGATTGGCATGGGCCTGTTCTACGGAAAAGCTGGCTGCAGCAACTGCCACTCGGGCTGGTTCCAGACCGATCACAAGTTTCATTCGATCGCACTGCCGCAGATCGGCCCGGGAAAGGCGGCGCGATTTGAAAACCATGTCAGGGACGACGGGCGTCTTCGCGTGACCGGTGATCCCGACGACGCGTTTGCTTTCCGCACGCCATCTTTGCGCAACGTGACACTGACAGCTCCGTACGGACACAACGGAGCTTTTGCCGAACTTGAGGACGTCGTACGGCATCATCTGGACGCGGTTTCGTCCCTAAAAAACTACTCGATCGAGTTGGCCGCATTGCCGGACTTCCCGGGCCCCAAAGATCAAAGGGCAATGTCGGACAATCAGCACGTGGAGGCGATTGCCCAAAGCAACAGCTTGTCGAATGTTAAGCTAACGGATCAGGAAATCGACGCTCTTCTCAGATTTCTGGCAAGCCTTGAAGACCCGGCAGAGCGGCTAGGTGTGCCCGACCAAGTTCCAAGCGGGTTACCGGTTGATAAGTAATCAGCGGTGAAGACGTATGATTTGGTTGGGCTGATAGTCCAACCACTCGCTTTTCGCTCCATCCGGCCAGATCATGCGAACCTGCACGTGGTCCTCACTCCCAAGCCCAAAATGCTGAAACCCAGCGATACCACCAGCGTGACCGCCGCCGATTGTTAGCTCGCGGGTCTGAGCACCCAGCGAGGTTTTGACTTCAATAAATCCACCAATTGCTGCGTGATTGGATTGATCCTGAGTGACATCAATCAATAGCCAGTTGCCACCCTGAGAAGTGTTCTGGCTGACTTCGAGCTCAGAACCTCGGTTGACGACCACCAGATCCAGCTTCCCATCGTTGTTCAGGTCAGCAAGTGCCGCGCCACGAGACTTAGCCATCGAGGCAGCACCGGCATCTGCTGCAGCTTCAATAAACTGACCGTCGGGGTTCTGTAGTAGTAGGTTATTGGGGTCGTTCAGAGCCGCATCGGGCATTTGTTCTACGTTTCCCTTGGCCACGAATACATCGTCCCGGCCGTCGTTGTTGACATCGCCAAACTGTGCGTGCCACCCGGTGGATGGCCTTCCGTCTCCGCCGATGTGCGGTCTATGAGCGGTAGTACCCTTTTCGTAAGTTGCATCGCGCCAGGTCGGGCCGTTTGTCGCTGGGTCAAAAATCTGGAGTTTCTGATCCCCCATCGAGGTCAGATAAACTTCGGGAAATCCGTCTCCTGTAAGATCACGAGAGGCGATCCCCATTCCCCAGATCGAAAATGGAAGCCAGCCTTCGTCTTCCGAGTATTGCCGAGGCTCGGGTTCCATCGCCCATAACTGCTCGCGACCGCCGCGAACATAGTAGTGACGGTCGTTGCTGATGCGAAGATCAGCGCGGCCAGTTCGGGCCCAGTCCGAAAACAAAATGGAAAGTGAGCAGTAGCCGGGCTCAAGATGCAGCGGCTCGCGATACGAGTCGCCTTCTGGACGGTACAAAAGGGTTGGGCCGCAGGATTCAAAGGGACCTTCGGGATCAAACCGATCAACATAGGTGCCAAACGCCAAGGTCGGTAAAGTTTGCCCGCTTTCCCATGTTGCCGAGAACCCTGTGGTCCAGTGATCCTCGGACTGAAACCCGAGTTCAGTGAAAGGGCTGAATTGGCAGTCGGGATGGCCCCGAAGAAGCAGGTCTGGGCCAACACGCAAAATCGCCAGATCCATTACGCCGTCGCTATCAACGTCGAGAGGGTAGGCGCCGGTCACACCAGTCAGTGAAAGATCTTCAGGCGTCTTTGCCTGAAATGTTATCTGTTCCTTCGAGGTATTGATTAACAGTTGAGACCGGTTGGAACCACCAGCCAAAAAGAGTTCTGGCAGCGAGTCCCCATTGCAATCGAACACGGCCACGCCACCGCCGACAAAATGTTCCCACCCGCCATCATAGATATGTTTTGGTACATCTACGTTATTAAACTCAGGAGCATCTGCACCCGCATTCGCAACTGTGCCCAAAGTCGCAAATATCGCAAACTCAAGACGCATTCGCCGTCAGCTCCTTGACCTTGAGAATTGAGATTTGTTCAATTCCATAGGCTGCTGCCCCCTTGGCCCACATCATGTCACCCCAGTGATGAACTTTGATCTGGGGCAAAGGTGCATCGACATTCACAACGCCGTTTTGAATACGGGTCATAACTTCGTTGGAACACAAATGCTCAAAGCTTATTTGTGCCCCCGAGACGATGATGCACTCTGGGTCATACAAGTTGATCAGGTTGGAAATCCCGAGGCCAAACATCTGACCTGCGCGGGCAAGCACCGATGATGCTCTGTCGTCACCTGAGTTGGCGCGGTCATGTATGTCGGAGACGGTTTCCATGTCGTTGTTATGACCGGTGACTGTCATCTCGCGGATCAAAGCATAATCGCCCACATAGGCTTCTAGACATCCGCGTTGACCGCATTGGCAAAGGGCTCCGTCGAGTTGAACTTTGGTGTGCCCAAACTCAGCGCCGCAGCCTCGTTCTCCGCGATATAGTTTGCCATCCAATACGATGCCAAGGCCAACACCGTGTTCGATCGTAACAACGAGGAAGTTCTTTAGGCCCTTACCCAAGCCAAAAAGCTGTTCGGCCTTGGCGACAAGATTGGCGTCGTTGTCAACGAATGCGGGGCAGGGCAGCTCATTTGAAAGTAAGTGGCTAAAATCAATGTTTCTCTCAGTAAT
Source organism: Roseibium sp. RKSG952 (assembly GCF_009711355.1). Classification (NCBI taxonomy): domain Bacteria; kingdom Pseudomonadati; phylum Pseudomonadota; class Alphaproteobacteria; order Hyphomicrobiales; family Stappiaceae; genus Roseibium; species Roseibium sp. RKSG952. The sequence goes on from NZ_SMMF01000962.1 coordinate 230,446, forward strand.
CGAAGAAGACCAGTGGACAAAATTCTTGTTTGCATCGACCAGTCCAGCGACCCCGATAGAAACACCTGCCAAATGAGCGACAGAACGATCGATCTGACTGCAGGTTTCTTCAAGAGCTTCGCGGATCGCCGATACAAATTCTTGCGGCGACATTCTGGCTTTATCCAGAGCATATTTATGGGATGCGAGTTCGTTACCTTCAAAGTCGACCAAGATAACTGAGATTACTTGCCGAGCCACCTTGAGGCCGGCCACAAGGTGCATCTGGCCGTCCAATTGCAGCAATACTCTGGGTCTGCCTCTCTTCCCCGACTTTGACTGTGCCTGGCTTTCAGTCTCTTTGACCAGCCCGGCCGAGATGAGATCAGCCGTGGCGGCGGTGACAGTCGCAGGGCTGGTTTGCAAGGCGGATGCAATATCGATCCGCGAAACGGATCCCTTTGCTCTGATGTGCTCCAATACCCGCAGGCGGGTCGTATTTCTTTGTTCCAAAGAAACCGGAGAGGCTTTGCTTTTCAGCATTTTGTCCTCGCGAATCTTGCTGTTGGCCCAATCTATTTGAATTTGAGTGCCTCTTGTAGAGTAAATATTTTACCGACTGAAATAAATATGGTATTCAAATCTGTGAGAGCCGCGAATCGAAAAGCGATGGCTCGGCAAATGGGAGGAAATCATGAAAAGAATTCTCAGCTTTTCGGCAGTGGCCACTTTGTTGGCTTCGACCGCATTCGCAGAGCCAGTGGTCGGCGTAAGCTGGTCGAACTTTCAGGAAGAGCGTTGGAAAACAGACGAAGCGGCCATCAAATCGGCGCTTGAAGCAGGGGGTGCTGAGTACATTTCGGCGGACGCGCAATCGTCTTCCGCAAAGCAGCTATCGGACATTGAAAGCCTGATCGCCCAGGGCGTAGATGCGCTTATCATTCTGGCGCAGGACGCGCAGGCAATCGGACCGGCTGTTCAGGCTGCGGCGGACGAAGGTATTCCGGTCATTGCCTATGATCGCCTGATTGAGGACGACCGTGCGTTCTATCTGACCTTCGACAATGTGGAAGTTGGCAGAATGCAGGCGCGCGCTGTTTTTGAGGCCATGCCCAAGGGCAATTATGTGATGATCAAGGGCTCTCCGACTGACCCGAACGCGGACTTCCTCCGCGGTGGACAGCAAGAGATTATCGGGGCAGCCGTCGACAGCGGTGACATTGTAATCGTTGGTGAGGCCTACACGGATGGTTGGTTGCCCGCGAACGCGCAGCGGAACATGGAACAAATCCTGACCGCGAACGAGAACAACGTGGATGCAGTCGTTGCGTCGAATGACGGTACTGCAGGCGGTGTTGTTGCTGCGCTGACCGCACAAGGCATGGAAGGCATTCCGGTTTCCGGTCAGGACGGCGACCACGCAGCATTGAACCGCGTTGCGCTGGGGACTCAGACGGTTTCTGTTTGGAAAGACGCGCGTGAGCTTGGAAAGGCCGCTGGCGAAATCGCTGTTGCGTTGAGCGGTGGAACAAGCCCTGCTGATGTCGAAGGTGCAGTAAGCTGGACGTCACCGGGTGGAACCGAGATGAACTCGGTTTTCCTAGCGCCTGTTCCAATCACTAAGGACAACTTGTCCGTGGTTGTAGATGCCGGATGGATCCCGCTGGAAGATCTTTGCCAAGGCGTTGAAAACGGACCTGCCCCTTGTAACTAAACCACTCAGCCCTGGGCCTCTTAGTCTGGGCCTGGGGCAAATGCTGAATATGAAAGATCGGAAATGACCGAAACTTCGTCTCAGCCGATACCTGAAAAAGCGAAACCCAGCCTGTTCCAGCAGTTGGAACTGGATATGCGGCTTTTGGGAATGATCGGCGCGTTTGTCATCCTGTGTATCGGGTTCAACATCTTCACGGACGGACGGTTCTTGACGCCTCGGAACCTGTTCAACCTCTCCATCCAGACGGTTTCAGTGGCCATTATGGCGTGCGGAATGGTGTTCATTATCGTCACGCGACACATCGACTTGTCGGTTGGCGCGCTATTGGCAACAACCTCGGCCGTGATGGCAATGACGCAAACCGAGCTTTTGCCGCAAATACTTGGGATGGGTTTGAACAATCCGGCAACCTGGGCGATCACAATTGTTGTTGGGCTGTTTGTCGGCACGCTGATTGGTGCGTTTCATGGCTGGATGGTTGGTTACCTGACGATACCAGCGTTCATCGTTACGCTTGGTGGATTTCTGGTTTGGCGAAACGTGGCGTGGTATTTGACCAGCGGCCAGACGATTGGTCCTCTGGATAGTACATTCCTGATGTTTGGCGGGACCAACGGAACATTGGGAACGACGACAAGCTGGCTGTTCGGCTTGTTTGCTACCGCAATCGCGATCTGGGCTTTGTGGAGTGGCCGCCGTGCAAAAGCGGCACATGGTTTCCCTGTCAAACCTGTCTGGGCCGAGGCCACTCTGGCCGGGATAATCGCAATCGCCATCCTTGGGTACGTTTACATCGTAAACAGCTACGCCATACCGACACGCCGGCTGCAACGTATGTTCGAAGCGCGCGGCGAGACAATGCCAGAAGGGCTGGTCGTCGGGTACGGTATACCGATTTCTGTCCTAATTCTCATCATAGTCGCGGTTACCCTGACGATCGTGGCACGGAAAACCCGGTTTGGTCGGTACATCTTTGCCACTGGCGGCAACCCGGATGCGGCAGAGCTTTCGGGTATCAACACTCGACTGCTGACTGTGAAAATCTTTGCTTTGATGGGTTTCTTGTGCGCTGTGTCCGCGGTGGTCGCCTCGGCCCGCCTGGCAAACCATTCGAACGACATTGGTACGCTCGACGAACTTCGGGTGATAGCCGCTGCAGTAATCGGAGGAACTGCATTGTCGGGTGGTATCGGAACCATCTATGGCGCAATCCTTGGTGCATTGATCATGCAGGCGCTGCAATCGGGCATGGCAATGGTTGGCGTCGACGCACCGTTTCAGAACATCGTGGTCGGCAGCGTCCTCGTGTTGGCTGTCTATATCGACATCGTTTACCGCAAGCGACTGGGGGCCAAGTGATGCAAGCTCAGGATACGCAAAAAAAACCTCTCGGTACTGGGCGCGGTTCAGGCGCGCCGCCATTGGTCGAGATGCGCGACATTTCGATTTCCTTCGGTGGGATCAAGGCCGTCGACCATGTGTCGGTCGATCTCTATCCGGGTGAAGTCGTTGGCCTGCTTGGCCACAACGGGGCCGGAAAATCCACGTTGATCAAGGTTCTGTCCGGCGCCTATCAGATGGATCACGGTGAGATTCTGATTGATGGCAAGCCAGTCGAGATTGGCAATCCCCGTGATGCCCGGGCGAATAATATCGAGACCATCTATCAGACGCTCGCCTTGGCCGACAATCTGGACGCGACATCGAACCTGTTCCTGGGGCGCGAGATGACGACGCCTTTTGGTTTGGTCAACGACGCAGCCATGGAAGCCGAGTGCCGAAAGATCATGGCGCAGCTCAACCCGAACTTTCAGAAGTTCAATGACCCGGTCTCCGCCTTGTCGGGTGGGCAAAGACAATCAGTGGCGATCGCTCGGGCTGTCTACTTCAACGCTCGTATTCTGATTATGGACGAGCCGACAGCAGCGCTTGGGCCGCATGAAACTCAGATGGTGGCGGATCTGATCCACCAGCTAAAGGCGCAGGGCATCGGGATATTTCTGATCGATCACGACGTGCATGCCGTCATGGAACTATGCGACCGCGCCTCGGTCATGAAGAACGGAAAACTGGTTGGGACGGTCGATATAGCAGACGTAACTGATGACGATCTTTTGTCGATGATCATTCTCGGCAAGCAGCCAGCACAAAAAGCAGAGTAGGGGGCAGAAATGCCAAGTGGATTTTTTGAAGGGATCGAGAAGGTCCAGTTTGAAGGCGTGGACAGCAAGAACCCGTTGGCCTTTCGTCACTACGACCCGGATGAAATCATCATGGGCAAGCGTATGGAGGACCATCTGCGGTTTGCGGTGGCCTGGTGGCATTCATTCGCGTGGGAGGGTGGAGACCCCTTTGGTGGACTTACGTTCGAACGCCCATGGCATCCTCAGGACGATATGGGCCGGGCCCGCCAGAAGGCAGATATTGCATTCGAATTGTTTGAGCTTTTGGGGCAGCCATTCTTTTGCTGGCACGACGCTGATATCCGACCCGAACAGGGAAACTTTGCCGATAACCTGTGCACATTAGAAGAAATCACCGATTATATCGGCGAAAAGATGCAGGTTTCTGGCACCAAACTGCTTTGGGGTACGGCCAATATGTTCAGTCATCGTCGCTGGATGTCTGGCGCCAGTACCAATCCTGATCCCGACGTTTTTGCGTTCGCTGCAGCGACAGTGAAATCCTGTATGGATGCAACTCACAAACTAGGCGGTGAAAACTATGTTCTGTGGGGTGGTCGTGAGGGCTACGAAACCCTTCTGAACACGGACCTGAAAACTGAATTGGACCACATGGGCCGTTTTCTGAACATGGTCGTAGAGTACAAACATAAGATCGGGTTCAAAGGCACCATTCTTGTGGAGCCGAAACCTCAGGAGCCTTCCAAGCACCAATACGACTATGACGCAGCTACTTGCATCGGTTTTCTCAGGAAGTATGGGTTGGAGAACGAAGTGAAACTAAATCTCGAGCAGGGCCACGCGATCCTTGCCGGGCATAGCTTTGAGCATGAAATTGCGGTTGCGGCTGCTGAAGGGATGCTGGGTTCGATTGATATGAACCGCAACGACTACCAATCCGGATGGGATACAGACCAGTTCCCGAACAATACACCGGAAGTTGCCTTAGCTTACTATTACATCCTGAAAGCTGGTGGATTTACCACCGGCGGCACAAATTTCGACGCCAAAATTCGCCGGCAATCCATTGACGCTGTCGATCTGGCGGCGGCTCATATTGGCGGAATGGACATATGCGCACGTGGTTTGAAAGCAGCGGCTGCAATGATTGAAGATGGAGGTTTGGAAAACGCGCTTTCGCAACGCTACTCCGGTTGGAAGTCTCCCAAAGCGGAGTCCATGTTAGGCAGTAGCCTGGATGAAATTTCCGCTCGCGTTTTAAATGAAGGAATAAACCCAGAACCGCAATCTGGACGCCAGGAAATACTAGAGAATTATGTGAACAGATTTGTCTAACTGCCAAACTTGGGTGTTTTCCACTGCTGTCAAAAGTCATGCCAAGCCGTCTTTGGTGCTGAGGGCACGAATGGAGGTTTTGTTCATAACCCGTCCATATAGACAAAACCCCTCCTTATTATGGTCGAATGGCCGCAATTCGCTTTGGGTCACAAATGCTTGACGTTTGGGTCGCAAATGAGTGACGTCATTGACCGACTTATTGAAGTTTTGGCCGTCGATTGAGTCAATTATCAGTGACGTTCCACAGTGCCCTTGTGAGACGACACATAGTTTTGCCACTAGCGACAGAACCTTACTATTTCCACCTTACTTCTTTCATCCAGCACCCAGACCGATTTGTTTGATCTTGGCTTCCTTTTGGGAAATCGGGGCTAATTTGCAGATCAGACGCCGAATGCGCCTGTTCCTGATGGTCTGTCACGTGACGAATCCCCTGCGAGACCGGGTTTGTTTTTAGATACCCAAAAGAGACATAGAATGTGGTTCGTGAACTGATGATGGCGGTAAAATGTCAAACCAAACTGAGTGTCTCTGCAACTGTTGAACCAAGAAAAGCAATTGGTGGAGCTAATCTGATGCTCGGCCGCACATGCTGATCAATGTTAGTGGCGGTCTCTCGATTGGGCCAACTACGTTGATTTACTGAATTGAGAGGTGAAGAAACATGACTGACACCGGTTCGACGAATATTGCAGTTTGTTCTGGTCCGGAGATTCAGCGGCAGGTAGCGAAGTCTGCTAAGAAAAGGTTTCAAACACCGTATATTTCACTGATTGCCAAATCGGCCGGATTTTCTTCGATTTCGATCTTTTGTCGCGCGTAGCGGTTTTAGCCGTTATTGTTAGAGGGCGCGGCGAAGACCGATCAACTCGTCCATAGCGTCAAATCGCATTAGGGAACCTCAGTTTCCCTTGCGGTTATTGAACTCTGGAGGTGACAGTTGGAGTTAGATGTTAGGGGCTATCAGGCCCTCGAAACGATATACGACACAGCGGTCAATCCCGGGCGCTGGCGCAGGGCTTTGGATGCAACGACCTCTGTCGTTGGAGCGAAGGCAATAGCCTTAGTGATCAGAGGACGTAAGGCGGGAGCAAAGGACCTGACGATGATGTCCAGTGTTTATCTGGATTTCTCCCGTACACCAGCAGGATGGTTCTATGGAGCTTGGCTCTCACGATTGCAAAATCAAGATTGGGATTTTCTTCGAACTCAACCAGCCCATCAGCCGATACCAGACCTTGAAACCGGACTTGCAGCCGAAGTCTTGGACGCCCGCAAGGATTATGCGTTTTTAAAGAGACGGACAGGTGTTGCCCGCCGAATTGGAATACGTCTCAACACTGATCCAATCTGGTTTGATGCGATGAGTCTAGGTTTCGACCAAAAAGACACCGAAGTACCTCAGTCAGCGTGTGAGAGATCTCTTGCATTGCTCCCACATTTAACGAAGGCTTTAGAGATAGGGCGCGTGTTTACCTTTTTGAAGGCGAGATACAAAGCCACTCTCACAGCGTTGGATCAAGTGCAGGCGGGCATTGCGATAGCGCTGCCGGATGGGCAGGTGATTGTCAAAAACGCAGAAGCAAAAAAGATTCTGAAAGCACAAGATGGAATAGCACTGGCCCGTGACGGAAGAATTGTAACTTCTGATCCGGATGTGACTTCGAAAATCAAAGCGCATATATTTGACATTGGATCCACAGCGCAGGGTCAAGCCAATCGCCATGAATCGCTTTTGTCCGTTTCGCGGCCATCTGGCCTGACGCCGTATCTTTTAGACATTGCCCCGCTGAGCGATAGCGATGCAGAGCTTGAGAACAACCTGGATGGAGCCTTAATCACAATAGTTGATCCAGAGCGAGTTCCGTATCTAAGACTAGAACGGTTCACGGCCCTTTATGGATTAACTCCAGCGGAAACCGAGGTTTGCCGATGGATTGCAGAAGGCGCAAGCGTTGCTGAGATTGCTGAGCATCGAAACACTAGTCCGACAACGGCAAAGAACCAAGTTGCAGCGGTGCTTGCAAAGACAGGTGTGAACGGCAGGCACGAACTGATACGCTTGATTCTTCGTGTTTTGCCTCCGGTAGCCTAACAACGCGTATGTGTGGTGTTTTGATTTTGAACGGAAACATCTGCATTAGGTCGTGCAGCGAATGAAGTGATCGCCTCCGCAATTTGCTCGTAGGTGATTCAAGGCCATCCAGCTTTTTCACATTTCACAATTAGTCGTCGTGTCATGATCTGTTTGGATCATGATCGCTGCGTTTGCTCTCATTAAGCTGCTCGACAATTGGCATTTTTTAGCTCGCAAACAAGTGCTTTTGAGAGACGATTTTGACCTTGCCTCCAACGGCCAAATTTTATTGGAAAAGGAGATTCTTATGACGAACTTCGCTTTGATCACCAACCCGGCAACCGCAGTCACGTCTATTCAGCAAGCGCTGAAGGCTCTGGGATACAACCCTGGTCCGATCGATGGTGACTTTGGTCGCCGGACCCGTGCGGCAGCTGAACTGTGGCTTGAAAACGATGGTGAACCGGCCGAGATGCAAAAAGTCGCCGCAGCCGTCAGTACAGGCGGGATGATTTATCAGGGTAGCGCCCGCCATGCCGTTGATGAAATCATTGTCCATTGCACAGCTACCCGTCCGGAATGGTATGCGGGACGATCTGTTGAAGAAAAGGCTGCTGAAATCCGCAGATGGCACGTGTCAGATCGCGGTTGGAAAGATATCGGCTATCATTACCTGATTGATCGTGATGGTGGCATCGCGAAAGGACGTGCTGAAAACGTTGTGGGCGCGCATGTGGCGGGCCGCAACGCCGGTACGATTGGTATCTCTTTGGTTGGCGGTTTCGGCTCATCTGAAAACGATGCCTTTTCTGACAACTTTACGGACGCCCAAGATTCCGCGTTGCGCAATCTGATCTCGGACATTCAGGGGCGGACGCTGGTCAAGAGGGTTAGCGGTCATAACGACTACGCAGCAAAAGCGTGTCCGGGCTTTAAGGTTGACCGGTGGCTCTAAGGGCTGCGAACCACCCACTTTGTCGCTTTTTGAATAGCTAGGGTGGTTCAATAGCGGACGCTTCGATGTTCAGAAATGATCCCTGAAACTCAGGAGATCGACTGAGCGCCTCTGACGTAAAACTGAAATTCAACGCTGGACTGCATCGCCGCTATATCCGCAGGCACAGCCCCGCCGGGCGAGGTTGTTCGGCAAGGCAAACGATACTTTTTTTCAATAAATTAGGCGCTTGAGAGAGTTTGGCGCCATTCGGAAACAGTTATTTAGAGGTGTCACATGGCTCAGATGTCAACAAACCTGCCTGCGCGAAAGGTTGTCTTCGGCTCTGTCGGGGCGGCAGTTGCGACGGTCTTTATTTATGTAGTCGAAGAGTTCCTCCTAGGTGCTACGTTGCCCGGTGCAGTGTCGGCTGCGCTGATCACAATTATCGTGTTTCTGGTCGGGTACTTTGTGCCCCCAAGTGCCAACGATGGCATCATCACCGATGACCAAGGGGTGAATGCCCATGGCACGTAATCGGATCAGTCAGTTTGGTGACGTCCCGCTGCTTTATGACCGGGATCCGGTAGCTAACTACGGCAAGTGCGGTTTTCGCACGCATCCTCATGTCGATACGGTCTTTGCGCTTCAAACGGACATCGCATTCGGCGAAATGTTCCTGGTGCTCGAGGCGATGGATCTTGGGCAGGTCACGGCCATCCTGTTTGGCGGCGTCGATCGAACTGGAGGTGGATCCAGTCTTCACCACAAGGGCCGAGCGTTCGATCTGGACGGTCTGGTGTTCGATAACGGCTTCATCTGGATGGCCGATACCTTTGCTACGCAACCGCATCAATATCTCGCGATCGAAGGCGTGCTGCGCCAGAATTTTGGAACAGTGCTAACCTCAGGCTACGACTCCGCCCATCGCGATCATATCCATTTTGATAATGGCGAGCCGGTTGGTTTTCAGCGGCATTCCAAAAGCCGAGTGCTTTACCTGCAAAACGCTCTGAAATTCCTGTTTGACCAAATGCTTACCATCGATGGGGTATGGGGGCCGGAAACGCAATCGATCGAGCGCGAAGTGCGCAAAGAGCTTGGGCTGGGTGGCCTGTCGATCCGATCGAACTGGGTCGGGTTTATCGAGGCCAGCATCGACATCGCGACGGATCGGGCTCGTGAGTTGAATCAAGGAGGGCTGATTGCATGACCTACTTTTCGAAGACAGCTTTTATTGTTGCCGGGATTGGCATTGCCCTCAGTGGATGCACCTATTTTGAACCTGCCTTTCCCGATCAGGTCACAAAATCTGCGGCGGATGGATTGCAGAGTGTTTCGTCGCTGGTGGCATCTGCGCAGCTGGGCGACTTCAAGGGGCCTGGCTCCTATAACGGTGCCGCCACGCGCTATGCCGATGCGCTTGCGCAGTTGGAGGTCACCCGAAGCTGGGTAAAAAACCGGGCAGAAAGCAACGACGGCAGGCCGGCGACCAAAGCGGCCACGCTGCTTGCGGCGGACCTGACGGAATGCGTCGACGGGGTCACTGAAATGGCTCAGCAGCATCGGACCGTTGGGCTCGGCCAGTCTCAAGCCTACACCTTGGTACAGGTGACCTGCGCCATCCCCATCAACAACATTTTGCAGTGAGGTTGCCATGGCATTTGATTATGAAAACTTCAAACCCAGCTCTGTAGATGATTTGCTAAATGGTTTAGGTGCCGCGATTTCTTCCGAAGCCCAAACCTGGTTCGCCGATAGCAAAGAGCAGGCGAGCGGCTATCTGAAAAGTATCTCGGAAGCCGTCATTCAAACACAGATCGACTTTGCCGCAAATCGGATCAGCAAGCAGAATGCTGAATTCCTAATGCGGTCACATAAGCGCGCTATGAAAGTGTATCTGAATGGTCTGAAATACGAGACTTTCGAATTTCGGCAAACCATTCTCAATACAGCTGTCCGTGCCCTTGGGTACGCTGTGCGAAATCTGACGGGTCTAAACATAGCGCCGCAACTCGTACGGTGAGGTTATGTCATGACAAAGAGAGTAAAAATCCCGCCCGATGGTCGCTGTGTGGTCGTCGACAAGGGCCAGCGTTGCCCGAAGGATGCCGTCGACGATGGTAAAGGGTTGCTGTGCGAAGGGCATCTGGCAGCTCTGGGAAAAGAAAAGATCTCTGTGCTGACCAGCCTGAAATCTGCTGAAATCTCAAAGCTCTTAGACCTGAGTGCAAAAGAACCCACCAAACCCCCCTCGCGTCTTGCCGACATGGTGTTTTCCACTCCGGGGCTTCTTGTGATAACGGGCACGACCATTGTCGCGCTTCTTGAACGAGTTTGGCGTCATGAACTTGGAATCGTACTGCCGATCGGCGACAACAGTTCGACCTTTGATCGGTTTCTTTCAGCTGAGTTTGTAATCTTAGTCCTTATTTTTGCTTCACTTTATCTGCTCGCCGCGCTTGCCGCTTGGGCGGTGCTCTATGTGGTTGGTGTAGTGATATCTCCTACACTTGTGACGTTGCTCAAAGGAGGGTGGCTTCAATTGGCAGTTTTGACGTTGAAGCACCGTATCAAGTTTCTCGCGGTTCAAATTGGCCTGCGGTTTGGACATGGCCGGGGAATGGAGCAGGCGGTGAAGATGCGCATCGAGCGCGAGTTTGAACGCAATAAGCAAGCAGAGCTCGCTTTGGCTCGCAGGATGCGAGACAGTTATGAGGCTACACGCAACATGTGGATCGGGAGAACCAACAATGCAGTTGGTTTTTGGGTCGGGGCACTTCTCAATAGCAAACAGAAGGGAATCAACCCTGTTCTGGTCAGAATGGGACTGATCGCAATACTGGCTGGCAGTCTGATACTGACTACCAAGAACATTGCAGGCGAAGTTAAGGGAAAAATCGAGACCGCTTCGAAGAACTGCACGTCGATTTCCGTTGGGCACTGGATCCTTGATAGGTTGGAAAAACTTGAGCTGCCAATTGCCGCGCGGATACCCTGCGGCAGGATTGTTATGTCGGCCCCACCTGCTTTGGAGAATTTTAGGATTGTTGATGCAGGTTTGTCCGCTGAGCGAGAGGGTCCGGTGGTGTCCAAACCAGTTTTCCATCTTGGCAAATATGGGGGATGGGCGGCGCTTGCTCCAGTTGATGAGCCCGGCCGGCTCGTATTCCTCAATGCTTCTACGATAAGACAGTTCCAACTTGAGGATGCAAAACCTAGCCTGTCACTTCCGCAACTGTACGCTCAAAAAACGCATCAACTAGCATCTTCGGCAATAGCACTTACTTCGAGGATACAGAATTTTTTGTCGGACCCGCGAGTTGATACCGAGGTGCAAATTGCGCGTCTGGAACAAGAGGTGAAGCTGCTGAGGGAACGACCGCCTCTTGTGGTGCTCCAACCGACGACTGTTAACGAAACCCAGAAGAACCTGACGGTTGAACTTGTAGCTGAGTTCGCTGGTGGAACTATCCTAGAAGACACGTTGGAGGATCTTGGCGGTGCTGCAAATTCTTTGGCCGTTGCTGCCGAAGCGTTGGCAGGATCGGGTGGCAAAGATCCGTTACGTCCTTTGCAGGTTTATTGGGGGCAACTAGCCAACCAATTGGGAACGGACGCTTTGGATGCGTGCCGACGGGAAAATGACGATAAAATGCCAACAACAATTTATTTTAACGAGGGCATGGTTGACCCGATAGACAACCAAAAGATTGTGGATTTTGCCAAAAAGATGAAGACGCATAATCCTGGCAAAGGTCGGCTGATCGTACAGTTGAAAGGACGTGCGAGCACCTCTGGTCTGCCTGAGGAAAACAGGAAACTAGCTGACAGACGCGCTGATCGGGTCAAGCATATGCTGATTGAGCACACGTTCGACCTTTCGTCGTCTAAAGCCAGTGCCGAAGGGCACAGCCGACTGGAAGAGGCTAAGATCACTATCCTGACCTATGAGCAAGGCGAGGCTATAGATCCGGTGGAGTCACAGAAATTCGAATCTGCCAGACGGGTGGAGGTTGAGTATTGCCTCATACCGGCAATAGCCCCTGCGAACACCGATTCCGCTCAATTGGCGAACAAATAGCGGTCGATTTCGAAGGGAAGCCTTTGAGTCGCAAATGGCAAATCTTAAGCGCCTATTAGGAATAGAATGTTTCAGTCTCAAAGACATAGTTTTCGCTGGTGGCAGAACCTTGCCATTTTCGCCCCACTTCTTTTGTCCAGCACCCAGTCTGATTTCATTGATCCTGGCTTCCTTTTGGGAAAATCAGGCCTGATTTGCAGATCAGTAACGTGGCGAACGCGGAGGTCTGTGGCCCTTCATGCAGTTTCAGGACTACATGGCATCCTCAAACAGTTGGTTCGTCGCTCTTGGGCTGGATTTAGTTTTGACACCAAAAAAACGCAGCAGGACCGGATATCGGATTGGGGTTATTAACCAATGGGGCTAGCAAAAGGCGGACTTTCAGCAGTCGTTCGCGGTGCAACGCCTCTATGACCGCAGTTAGCGGATCATTCGCCATACGCGGCGGCGATACAAGGCCCATGCTCCTGCCCCCAAAACGATCACGCATAGTGCCCCTTTCGTCACGTTCTCCATCGCACCCTGGATTAGCCATGCGTGTACGACCGTGCCCGTGACGATCACGACCGCCGCCACGCTATGGCCGAAGCGCCAGATGCGCAGTCCCAGTTGCTTTCTCACGGCAGCAAGGATGGCGGTAGCGAAGAGAGCCCACATTGCCACTGCACCCCAGACGGAAAACGGGGTCGGAGAGCGGAACAGCAAGACGTCCACCACGTCCGGCGGGCTCGTGACCCAAAGACCCGCCACGTGGACAACCACCGCGAAAACCAGTGCCGTTCCGGTCCAGATATGGATGCGCCGCGCCGGGATCCCCGGAAGAACGCCGATGATTAGAAGAGGCTGAACAAGCAAAAGCGCCAATCCGATGATCCCGGAAAATCCGGCAATGACATAGAGCGGCTCGCGCCATTGCAGAAGCGGGCTTTGCGCTGCGGCGATCAAGGGAACGGCAATTGCCAAGGCTAGAGCCCCCCATGCGACCACGCCGCGCAACAAGCTCATCAGACAGGACGCAGAACGAACTCAACATGCAGGCTCGTGTCCGATGCCTGCTCCATCACAGGCCGCAAAAATACCGTCTCGAAGCCGCCATCATCGTATTCTGCATCGTAAGCCAGATGCGCATGCGGCTGACCGAAGGCAGGTACAATCTGTGGCATCTCGATGCGGAATACGCCGTCGGCGTCGGTGAGCGTCGCGCCATGAGACCGCGCGTCCCGTTCGTGACCTTCGGTCGTATGGGCCCACACCTGAATGCGCCGGCCAGCAAGGGGTGCACCGTCGCCTGCGCGTCTCACGGTTCCAGTGGTCCAGAAGCCGCCACCGCCGATCCTTTCCATGATCGGGGCGCCGGGGCGGTAATTGTTGGCTCCTCCCCGCATCGTCGGAGTGGCTGCAACAGTTTGTGCGCTTGCCGGCAAGGTCAGGCCGGAGGCCCCAATGAGAAGCGCGGCCCCCGCGGTTGAAACGACAGCTCTCCGGGTCAGGTTTGGGGTTGTCATGTCGATCTCTCCCAACTGCAGTATTCAATAGGTACTTCTGCAATCTGTTATATGTATACAGGTGGAAGGAGCCATTCAAGCACAGCACCCGTCGGTCCGGGCTCGTTGCGGACTTTCTCTGCCAACAGGATCAATGTTTGCTACCAGATAGAAATAGGTGATGGTGTGTCGGATCCGCAGGTGAAATACTCACTCAACCAGAGATCGCTTCACATAAATCCGCTCAGTGGAGTTCACGGTTTGTTATGGTGCTATCAATCATTCGATGGTTGCGGGAATGTGACATGCGAGGTTCCGTTCTGCGACGACCGCAATGCGGACAAACCGGATTTATAAAGTGATATTGGTTTCAGTCTTTTGCAGCCTCTGAATTCACGTATCACTGAACCGCTTCAGAAAGGCATCTGCCGTCGCTAAATGCTTGGCTTTGATATCGGGCGACATACGCTGCGCTGTACGGCACATCATCGCCCACCTTGGGTTCCCGGCCAGCCTTTCCGAGTGTTTCAAGATAAAGCGCCAATAGAGGCCGTCCCAAATCTCAGCCCAAGGCCCTTTGCTCCAATGGCTCATTTTGCGAATGTAGTTTGAGCCGGAAAAATACGGCTTCGTGGTGATGAGGCCGCCATCGGCGTGCTGACTCATCCCATAAACATTGGGGACCATCACCCAATCATAGCTGTCCACGAACATCTCCATGAACCAAAAGTAAACCTCATCGGGGTCAATCTCACATAAGAACATAAAACCGCCCAGCACCATGAGCCGTTCGATATGGTGGCAATATCCGGTTTTGAGAACCCGGCGGATCGTATCGTCGAGGGGATCAATCCCAGTTGTCCCATCATAAAACGCGCGGGGCATGGGACGATGATGCCCCCAATGATTGGCCCCTCGCATCTTGACGCCAAGGTCCTCGTAAGTTGCGCGCATGAACTCGCGCCATCCGATGATTTGGCGGATAAATCCCTCGACCGCGTTCAAGGGAATGGACTTGCGCTCAGCGTGGGCCAAGGTCGCATCAACGACCTGTTGCGGTGTTAAAAGGCCAATATTCAAGGCGGGCGTCAGAACAGCATGCCAGAGCCAGTTTTCGCCTTGAACAATCGCGTCTTCGAAATCGCCAAAGCGATCAAAGCGCCGCTCCAGAAACTGCGTCAGCCATGCGGAAGCGGCGTGGTGGGATGTCGGATAATAAAGCGTATCCAACGACCCTAAGGCATCGGGAAATTCGTTCAGAACGCTTGTCTTTGCGGCATGGTCAACCGCGTCATGGCTGGGCCAGTCGATCCAGGGTAGGCTGTTCAGAAGCGCCTTTGGGATCTTTTTGCGGTTGTCCTCGTCAAAGCTCCACCGCCCACCTGTCGGTTGATCCGCTTCCATCAGAACATTCAAACGGCGACGTTGGCTTTTGTAGAACTCCGCCATGAACCACCGTTTTCGTCCCGCAAACCACGACAGGTTGTCCGCTCGCGTATTCAGAAAACCGGGTGTTGGGAGGAGATTGAGCGCGATCCCGGTCTCTTGTGCCGCCGCGCGCAGGCGCTTTTCGGAAATAAAATCAACCGGGTCCGTCATCGTGACGCTGCGGGTGCCATCATCTCGAAGCCCCTGGAACAAGCGCAGGTAGGCATCAGCCCGCCGCTCGTAGGCAAAGATCTTAGCATTGATCCCTCTGGTCACCAGATCATCGCAATACCGTCTCATTGAGGCCCGGTGCAGCCAGAGCTTTTGTTTGTGCATCTTGGCCGGATAGACGGCGTCGCCGAAAAAGAGCGGATCCTCAAAAAGCACAACGCGGTCCGGTTGGTTGGCGAGCCCAGGATGATCGGCAAAAAGCTGGTTGGGGAGAAGGATGGTGGTTGAGGACAAGAGGTAAGCTCTGATTTGTTTAACGGATGAGTGATAAGTTGCTCAGGATCCCGGGTATCTTTTTCTTAAGGCCAAAGAACCCTGTCTTTGTGTGAGGCCACGCTTCGCGGTCATAGGGACGCAGGACACGAGCGAGAGTGATGCCCGCACCCTTAAGTTGGGGTTCTGCCCGATCCAGCCGTGATCTGACTGGCCCAATCGGCGCGTGAGCCGTTGCGATGGTTGTGACGCCAGCTTGTCGCGCGGCTTCAATCAACGCATCGCACCAATTGTCGCGCGCCTCCAGTATATTGGTGTGTTGCCCCAGCGCGCTCTTCATTGCGCCACAGGCGAAATCTTGTGCAACTTTCCCGATCGGATTTGGGGATCGACCGTGGGTGGCTAAGACGCCGACCACCGCAACGGGCGAGACCGGCATAATGCCAGCGCCCGAAAGATCATCCTCTGTCAAAAGCAACAAATATGGGCTGCCCACATGTTGTTGGGGAAATGCAATCGGAATGCGCGGATGTTCTGACTCTTCGACAAGCGGCTGCGCATGAGTGGCCAGACCTTTGGGCTGAAACCGACCTTCGGTGTATTTGGCGATGTTTTCTGCGCGCGCCAAGTAGGTCTTTCCTCTCGTGTGCAATCCTCCAACCCAACGCCAGCTCAGTGTGTTGGAGGCCGGATCGCCATCCAGAAGATGTCGCAAAAAGAAGTCCGCGCCCAGTTGCCAGGGCAGCCGCAGTGTGAATATCCAGATCGACGCGAACCACATGCGTGCGTGATTGTGCAAATACCCGGTTTCGACCAATTCGCGCGCCCAATGGTCAAAACACGGAAAGCCGGTATTGCCACACACCGCATCCTTGAATCGGGCCGCTAAGGAGGCATCACCGTCAAGGTCTTCAAGGGTGCGCATCAGATCGCGTTGGTAGTGCACCCAGACGCTTGGCCTTTGTTCCAACCAGCCTTTGAAATAGGTACGCCAAAACACTTCTTGGACAAATTTCTCTGACATGCTGGGGCTGTGCGTAGCCAGCACCCGCGTCAGCACCTCTTGTTCTGTCACCAAACGATGCCGCAGCCATGGCGACAGACCAGAGACATTGTTGCGCCTGTGTTTGCCGAAGTCGTAGTTGCGCGTGCGCGCATAGTGCCGCCCGGTGCGTGCCACGAACTGCTCCAGCCTTTTTAGGCCAGCCGCACGCGTTGGTTGAAAATCAAAGGTTACTTGCAGGGTCTCAAGGTCTGAAGATGTATCGGTCACGTGGCAGACCTGCATTTTTTCGAGCAGTATTTGACTTCGTCCCATACTCTTTCCCATTTCTTGCGCCACGCAAACGGGCGTTGGCACACCGGGCAGATTTTCTGAGGCAGATTGGCCTTTTTGCGCATCTTCATGTTGGATCTCCGAAGGGCAGGTTCAGCTGCGCGGGATCGGTAGGCGCGCGGAGGGGCTTCTGGATGCTCCGCCAGGTTTTTCGGCTGGCATGTGTGCGGGCGATGGCCCGGGCCTCATTGCGAAAGTCATCGCCTCGACGAATGCCCCAAACCCGTTCGCGCGCGGCTTTGGCCGCTGCCAAGTGATCAAATATCCGCTCTGGATAGGCGATCCCGATGATCTGCGTGGCATTTCCTGCCTTCCAGGGTTCATGGATATACCGATTCGCAATCGGAGTCAGTTCAGGTAGCCATGTCCGAATAAACTGCCCCTTGGGGTCCTGATCATACCCTTGTTTCACCGGGTTGTAGATGCGGACAGTGTTGATCCCCGTTGTTCCCGATTGCATCTGTACCTGGTTCCAATGGATTCCGGGTTCATAGTCGGTGAACATCCGCGCCAGATGCAGTCCGGGTGCGCGCCAATCCAGCCAAAGGTGATAGCTGGCCGTGGCCATCACCATCGCCCGCATCCGAAAATTCAGCCAGCCAGTGGTTCGCAGCGACCGCATGCAGGCATCCAAGAATGGATAACCCGTCTCACCGTTCGACCAGGCGACCAAGAGATTGGCATCGGGCGTTTTGGGCCGGAGTCCGTCATAGAGCCGGTGTAAGTTCTCAAATTCGATACGCGGCTCATCCTCAAGCTTTTGGATGAAGTGGCAATGCCAGTGCAGTCGGCCCGAAAACGACCGTAAGGATTTGTGCCAATCCTTTGCCCTGGGTGGCAATGCGCGTCTCTGCCGTCGTGACGTTTGGGCCACCTCGCGCATCGAAAGGGCACCCCAGGCAAGATAGGGTGATAGCCGCGAACACGCCTCGGCCCCCTCGACGGGGCTCGACATGGCTCGCTGATATTGCTCGCCGCGGTGGGTCAAAAAGCTGTTTAGCCTTTCCAGACCCGCACGCCTTCCCCCAGTTTGGCGCCCATTGCACCTATCATCCAGCAAACCAAGGTCGCGCCTTGTTGGAAACGGGCCAAGATCAACTTCGATCGGGGCCAGCGGCGTGGGCGACGTGGTGGGCAGGTCCATAAATTTGTCCCAACGCGCCGCCCAACCGTCACGCGATTTGAGCTTACGAAATACGCCATGATTTTGCACTTCGACCCACGGAATGCCATGATCCCGGCACCACGCAGCAACTTGAAGATCGCGTTGATAGGTCCAGTGATTGCCGGTTTCTTCATGCGACCAAAGCGCCTCGATCAGGCCTTGTTCCTTTAGCGCAGAAAAAACCGATTGGATTTGACCCACGCGTATAACAAGCGGCTGTCCTAGTGCCCCTAGGTCCTTCCGCAATTCGGCAAGCGTTTCCGCTACAAAGTTCCATTGACGCGCTGAGGCATCAGCCTGTTGCCATAGCTCGGTTTCAACAACGTAGAGCGGTAACACCGGCCCAACGCGCGAGGCCTGCTCCAATGCAGAATTGTCCTGCACCCTCAGATCGCGTTTGAACCAGACAACCTGCATGATCTCTCCAACAGTCCTTGACTGGTGGTACGGAGAACGCTCGGGAGCAGATCATTTTCTAGGCTGATTTCGCTCTGCGTCAGCGGCGGAATACGAAGCGTGAAAATAATGACACCGTATCCGATCTCGAATGGCAGTTATTGTCGCCTCACTCTGTGCGAATACCCGTCACTTGTAACTTCGCCTTGAATGTCAGGAATATGCGGTTCGTGACGCGCCGCGCACGCAAAGAAAGGAAGCTTGGCCGACCGCGGCTGTGACCTCTTCGTCTCGGGGGCTAATTCGCTTCTGAAATACTTAAACCCCCTCCTTTCACAAGTAGATCCACAATTGCGTCGACCCCGCTTCTGTGACGAAGTGACGAGAACAAGAAGGGCCGTCCTTTGCGCATTTTTTTCGCATCACGTTCCATAACCTCCAACGAAGCGCCAACATGCGGCGCAAGGTCGGTCTTGTTGATTACAAGGATGTCCGATTTCGTAATCGCTGGCCCGCCTTTCCTGGGGATTTCTTCGCCTGCGGCGACATCAATCACATAGATGGTCAGATCCGCCAATTCCGGGCTGAATGTGGCCGACAGATTGTCGCCACCGCTTTCAATCAACACCACGTCGAGGTCAGGATGACGTGTCTGCATTTCAGCGACAGCCGCCAAATTGATTGAGGCGTCTTCGCGAATTGCTGTGTGCGGGCAGCCACCGGTTTCAACGCCAATGATCCTGTCGCGCGGCAGGATCTGCATGCGCATGAGCGCCTCGGCATCCTCCTGCGTATAGATGTCATTGGTAATAACACCTACTGAGCAGACATCGCGCAGTGCTTCGGACAAAGCAGCGGTCAAAGTGGTTTTTCCGGCTCCTACAGGGCCTCCGATGCCCACGCGAAGCGGTCCGTTCATACTCGTCATGTGCGGAAAATCCTCGAATATTGAGTTTCGTGCTTCATCGATGCGATGTCCGACAGAAACGCCGTTGAACTCAGCTGATCCAAATCAGCCTCTTGGGCGCTCAGGGCAATCCGCTCGCACAATGGCGTTAGGGTTCGGATTAGCCTTTGCGCGTCAGTCTGGCCCAAGGGTACAAGGCGCGTTGCGCAGGCAACAAGATTACTTGCAAACGCCTGCAGAAACATCTTAGTCGTCAACAATATGGGAAGGCTCTGCAACCTGGCTGCTTGGCCTAAGCTGACAGGATAGGAGAATTGGCTCAGATCCAATTCCCAGACATCTCCCGTGACGGTTCCAAAGGCCTGACCCAGCAACTTGGTTTCCATGAGCCTTTCGGATGACGCACAAAAAGCCCGAGCGATAACATCGACGTTGGTCAGTTCATCTCTATCCTGCGCATTGTATGCCGCCACAACGAACACAGCATCATTCCATCCGGATCCGTGTTCCAGCACGTCCGAAATCCATGCTTCGGTGTCTTGTGAACTTGTGACAGTTCCCTCGTCAATTGCAGCCCCCAACCCGTGAGAATAGGCGAACCCCCCTACAGGATATGCAGGGGACAACCATTGGGTCAGCGTCAGGATATCGGCGTCAGTGGGTATGACCATGGGTCCTGCCGTGGCCATAGGCTCCGCCTTCTGGGGTGAACGGTTCTCGCACCTCTCGCAGCGTGGCGCCAATTTTGAGCAGCATGTCTCGGATGACGTGATCGACCTGGATCAACAGGCGATCCTTTTCGATCTGACAAGGCGTATGGCGATTGCCGATATGCCATGCGATGCGCGTCAGGTCTGGGGCGGTGACCTCTAGCAACGCTTCGGGTGCAGCCTGTATTTCCACTTCGCGACCATCGTCCAGAACCAACGCGCCGCCGTGGTTCAACGAAGTCGTCTGCGCCAGATCGATGAGAATCTGTTCGCCACTTTCGCAGGTCAGAACCTTGCGACGCAAAAAACGGTCATCATAGGTTAGCGACAGGCAGTCTGCAGGATCGCTGTGCGTGTGATCCGAATACTTACGTGCAGTACAGAGCAGGGCGGTCATACCGTCACCTCCTCTGCAGCGGGAATGGTCAGAGCCAGATTGAGTCCGAAAATACGCGATGCACGATCCGTTCGCGCGTCAGGCCGCGCTTTTTCAACTCTTCGTCGCTGAGCGATTGCAGGAATTCGACTTGCCGGACGCGTGATTGAGCTTCGGCCACGCTGATTAGGGCCGAGTAGACTGATGACCCGATTGATGCGATCAAACCGGGCAACGAAAAGCGTGCGTGTGTTTGTGCTGTTGAGTGTGCCATTTGGACCCTCGTAAATGTTGGTCCTCCCATTGGATTTAATATTTGTCATAGTGGCCTCAGTTAGAAGAGCGTGTTAGGTCATTCCTGCCTTGCACGAGTCGCAACGCAGCACATTTTTTGATCAGAACAAAAAGTATCGTTGCGCCATTGGTAGCGTTTCGGCGGGTTGGCAGGTTAGCAGTTCGCCATCTGCCCGAACCTCGTAGGTTTCCGGGTCAACCTCGACTTGCGGCGTCGCGTTGTTCAGCAGAAGATCCTGCTTGCCGATCTCTCGCGTGTTCTGGACGGCGACGGTCTGTTTTGCCAATCCCAGTGTATCACCGATCCCATCCGCACAGGCGGCCTGCGAGACAAATGTGATCGCCGAGTTTTCCACCGACCGTCCGTAGGCGCCAAACATGGGGCGACTATAAACGGGCTGCGGTGTAGGGATCGAAGCGTTGGGATCACCCATCTGTGCACAAGCAATCGTGCCGCCCAGCAACACCATCTCGGGCTTCACTCCGAAAAAGGCAGGGTTCCACAGGACTAAGTCAGCGCGCTTACCTTCTTCGATGCTACCGATCTCATGGCTTAGGCCGTGGGCGATGGCTGGGTTGATGGTGTATTTCGCGATGTAGCGGCGGACGCGAAAGTTGTCGTTCTCACCGGTTTCTTCGGGTAGACGTCCGCGCTGTTTTTTCATTTTGTCAGCGGTTTGCCAGGTGCGGATCAAAACTTCGCCTACGCGCCCCATGGCCTGGCTGTCAGACGCGATGATGCTGAAGGCGCCCATGTCATGCAGGAGGTCCTCGGCTGCGATGGTCTCTCGCCGGATGCGGCTCTCGGCAAAGGCGACGTCCTCGGGGATGGACTTGTCGAGGTGATGACAGACCATCAGCATGTCTAGGTGCTCTTCGACCGTGTTCACAGTGAAAGGCCGCGTCGGGTTGGTCGAGGACGGCAACACGTGGTTCTCGCCGCAGATCTTGATGATGTCCGGGGCGTGGCCACCACCTGCACCCTCGGTGTGGAAGGCGTGGATTGTACGGCCTTTCATGGCTGCCACAGTGTTTTCGACAAAGCCGGATTCGTTCAGCGTGTCCGTGTGGATCATCACCTGCACATCCATCGCGTCAGCCACCGATAGGCAGCAGTCGATGGCGGCAGGAGTTGTGCCCCAATCCTCGTGCAGCTTCAGCGCGCAGGCACCGGCTTTGACCTGCTCTTCGAGCGCGGCAGGCAGCGAAGCGTTGCCCTTACCCGCAAAGGCCAGATTCATCGGGAAAGCATCCGCCGCCTGCAACATCCGCCCGATATGCCACGGACCGGGGGTGCAAGTGGTGGCCAGAGTCCCATGCGCCGGGCCGGTGCCGCCGCCAAGCATGGTGGTCAGGCCGGAATGCAGCGCGTCTTCGATCTGTTGCGGGCAGATGAAGTGAATATGACTGTCGAACCCACCTGCCGTCAGGATACGACCCTCGCCAGCAATGGCCTCGGTTCCGGGTCCTATGACGATGTCGACACTGGGTTGTGTATCGGGGTTTCCCGCCTTGCCGATCTTTGCGATCCGCCCGTCTTTCAGGCCGATATCAGCCTTGTAGATGCCCGAGTGATCAACGATCAGAGCATTGGTGATGACCGTATCCACAGCGCCTTCGGCGCGCGTGGTCTGAGATTGCCCCATCCCGTCGCGGATTACCTTGCCGCCGCCAAATTTGACCTCTTCGCCATAGCTGGTCAGATCACGTTCGACCTCGATCACAAGATCGGTGTCGGCCAGCCGCAGCTTATCCCCGGTAGTAGGGCCGAACATCGCGGCATAGTCTGAGCGCTTGATTTTTGCTGGCATCAGAGTGCCCCCATGACCTTTTGATTGAAGCCGTAGACCCTGCGCGCACCGCTGATCGGGATCAGTGAAACTTCGCGGGCCTGACCCGGTTCGAACCGCACAGCGGTGCCTGGAGCAATGTCCAGACGCAGGCCATGCGCAGCAGCGCGATCGAAGTCGAGCGCGGGGTTGGTTTCGGCGAAATGGTAGTGTGAGCCGACCTGAACCGGGCGGTCGCCGGTATTGGCGACCATCAAAGTGATCGCATCAGTGTCGGGGTTCAGGGTAATTTCACCATCAGCCGGGAACAGCTCCCCGGGGATCATTTGTTCGGCTTTGTGATCAGCGCGACAGCAGCCAGCGCAACAACTGCCAGCCCAACGCCC
This sequence comes from Roseibium sp. RKSG952, assembly GCF_009711355.1. NCBI lineage: Bacteria > Pseudomonadati > Pseudomonadota > Alphaproteobacteria > Hyphomicrobiales > Stappiaceae > Roseibium > Roseibium sp. RKSG952. The sequence continues at coordinate 253,435 of NZ_SMMF01000962.1, forward strand.
ATCGCGGCGTAATCGGTGCCGTGCGCGTGGATATGCGTTCCGTTATGGGCTGCTGCGGGGCCAGCGAAGATCAGGGCGGGGAAAAGCATGCGGGTCATTTTGGTTTCCTTTTCAGCGAATGGGATTGTGGACGGTCACCAGCTTGGTGCCATCTGGAAAGGTGGCTTCGACCTGAACCTCGTGGATCATTTCGGGCACACCTTCCATGCATTGCTCTCGAGTGATCACCTCGGCCCCGGCTTGCATCATGTCAGCAACTGAACGTCCATCGCGCGCACCTTCGACCACGGCGTCGGTGATCAGAGCGATCGCCTCTGGGTGGTTCAGTTTGACGCCGCGTGACAGTCGCTTTCGGGCGACCTCGGCGGCCATGGCGACCAGAAGTTTGTCTTTTTCACGAGGTGTCAGATTCATTTCAGAGCATCCAGCATCGGGGTAATGTGTCTTTGTTCAACCGGCGCAAAACCGGCATCAGTGTGCGGCGAAGAGCCAAGCTGTTGTCGGCCAGAATACGGATAGCCAGAAGGCCGTCTTGGATTAGTGTTGCCCCTGCGTCCTCGGGCAGCATTTTGCGAATGGAATCCAGATGACCTTCAGCCGACTCCGAAGCAAAGACGATCAGCGCCATCGCTCCTGCACCGTTTGCAATATGCGGCTTGGACAGATGCTTGTGCCAATCACCAGAGAACCGGATCGCGTCAAGGAACACCGTTTTTCCTTGGCGTTGAATCTCGATCCGATCGTTCAGGCGGATATCGGTAAGCGTCTCGCCCATAGCGATGCGCCCGAAGATCAAAGGCTCTACCATGAGCAACTCGGCATCCGGTGCGATCTCGATTTTCAGGCGTCGGTCCAGAGCGCTGCCGTTGAACAGAATGGTCTCTTGCGGCAACCAGTTCAGCCGGGCTTCAGTCTCAACAGACAGATGATTGGTAATCTGGCCACATTCTTGCGGCTTGGCCTTGTAGGCGCGCTCGCAGGCTTGTGTTGTCAAAGTCAGCGCGGTTCCTTTCGCCGCCTTGCCGGAAAATCGAAATGAATCACCCCCGGTTATGCCGCCGGCCGTGTTTAGGAGAACCGCGTCAAGAGCAGGTGTATTGGTTCTGGGGAACAGGCACTTAAAAGACCCGGACTGGCGAAACTTGTTCAGCACCGTCCTGGCGCCCAATTGCTTGGTGCTCAAGCTGACGGCACCTGCAGCACGCGGTGGAACAGCACTGTGCGTGGGCAATATGGCTGTAACTTGGGTAATAAGGCACCTATAGAGCTTGGTTTGGTGGCACCTGTTTCTCTGTTGAAGGGGCGGAACACTAATCTACAGTGTCGAAATCTGCTTATTTCGACATCGCGCGTCTAAATTTTAGACAGCGACCCCGGTCTTGGATGAAAAAATAGGCGCATCTCGCCGATTTCCCAAATTGGGTTAATGGTAAGTTGCCAAGCTTGCTGCGATGCAGAAACCGTATGGGTGCCACCGCGGAAACGACCCGGGGGTGTGTGACGGCTGCGCGAATTGGACCTCGAACACAACCGCCACACGGAACGCAACAACAGTTGCGGGGATCAGGTAGAAGAAGAGTGTGCCTTTGCGCAAGCCCTCTCTCCCGGCCCCGCCAGGAGGATTACATGAAATCGCTCAAATCCACGCTCGCCGGATCACTTGTCTTTGCTGCCATGGCCACCGCCGCACTGTCGGCTGAAGACACGATCAAGGTTGGCGTGCTGCATTCGCTGTCCGGCACGATGGCGATCTCGGAAACCACGCTGAAAGACACGATGCTGATGCTGATCGATCAGCAAAACGCGAAGGGCGGCCTGCTGGGTAAGCAGCTTGAGGCGGTTGTGGTCGACCCCGCATCCGACTGGCCGCTATTTGCTGAAAAAGCGCGCGAGTTGCTGACCGTGCATGAGGTGGACGTGATCTTTGGCAACTGGACCTCGGTTAGCCGGAAATCGGTGCTGCCGGTCATCGAAGAGCTGAACGGCCTGCTGTTCTACCCGGTTCAGTATGAGGGTGAGGAAAGCTCGAAGAACGTGTTCTACACCGGTGCCGCTCCTAACCAACAGGCCATTCCCGCCACGGATTATTTCCTGGAGGAACTGGGGGTCGAGAAATTTGCTCTGCTCGGCACGGACTATGTCTATCCCAGAACCACCAACAATATTCTTGAAAGCTATCTGAAGCAGAACGGCATCGCGGATGACGATATTTTCGTCAATTACACGCCTTTCGGCCATTCCGACTGGTCCAAGATCGTGGCTGACGTAGTCGCGCTGGGCGCGGATGGCAAGAAAGTCGGTGTGATCTCGACCATTAACGGTGACGCCAATATCGGTTTCTACAAGGAACTGGCCGCCGCTGGCGTTACGGCGGACGATATTCCAGTCGTAGCCTTCTCGGTCGGCGAGGAAGAACTGTCCGGTTTGGATACCACCAACCTCGTCGGTCACCTTGCCGCTTGGAACTACTTCCAGTCGGCGGATACTGAAGCCAACGCGGAATTCGTGGACACCTGGAAAGCCACCATGGGCGACGAGCGTGTGACCAATGACCCGATGGAGGCGCATTACATCGGCTTCAACATGTGGGTGAACGCCGCGACCGAGGCCGGTTCGACCGAAGTCGACGCAGTACGCGCCGCGATGTACGGGCAGGAGTTCCCGAACTTGACCGGTGGTACTGCTGTGATGTTGCCGAACCACCACCTGGCGAAACCGGTTCTGATCGGTGAGATTCAGGAAGACGGCCAGTTCGATATCATCAGCGAAACTGATGTCGTGCCGGGTGACGCGTGGACTGACTTCCTTCCGGAGTCGGCTGTGCTGGTCTCTGATTGGAAAGAGTTGGGTTGCGGTATGTACAACACCGAGACCAAGACCTGCGTTCAGACCCTATCGAACTACTAACCGACCACGCAAGGCGGGTTTGTTTGCCCGCCTTGCCACAAAAGACATTCGGGTTTCACCACATGGTACGACTTTTCCTTGCGGGCCTCGCAATCCTGTGCGCCTGCCTGACTGCCAACGCTCAAGAGGTCGGTCTGCAACCGATCTTGCAAGAGCATCAGGAGATCATCACCAAAAGCTCGCGTAAGACGATCAAACCGGCGATTGATGCTATTGCGTCGAGCGGTTTGCCTCAGGCGCAAGTAATGCTTGAGACCTGGGCCGCCAAGAACATGTGGATGCGCAAGTCTGACGGTCTGTTCTTTTCTGGCCAGAAAGGTGAGGGGCGGTCGTATGAACTGACCGATTTCGATACAGGTGAGATCGTCGGCACCTTCGAGAAGTCCGAGCTTAAGCAGTTGAAGCCCAACAGCGGTATCCGCGCGATGATTGGGACAGCGTTGGTGCAGTTCCAACTGACCGATCCCAACCGCGCGAAGCGGCTGGCGGCCCTGCAATCCATTCAGCGTGATCCCGAAAGTGCACTATTAGAGCCGCTGCGGGCTTCGATAGACGATGAACCGGACACGGAATTGAAAGCGCAAAAACAGCGGCTTGAACGATTGCTGACGATTGGATTTGACGAAGATACCACAGCCCGCGTAGCCGCGATCGAAGAAATGTCTGGCGATCTGGGCGTAGATGTTCGCGCCGCTCTGAATCCTTTGGTCGTCACCTCCCGGCACGCCGCTCTCGAATTGCCCACGGACCTGAACGTCGCAGTTATTCTTGAAGCGGGCTCAGAAGTCTTAACGTCCGACGAAGCATATGACTTGCTCGTTGCGGGAAACCTCGCCCCACCGCGTGTTTCTGCGGAAGACATCAGAGCGGCACTATCGGCTAATATTGTCAGGGGGCGTGTAGGTGACATTCCAGTCGCTCAACTGAATTCAGACGCAATGCGCGAGCGTGCGTATGCCTCTCTGGCAGAGGCCGGGCTCCTGCCAGTCTTATTCACGAACGCAGACATCAACGCTGCAGTTAACACGCATATATTCTTTGAAACGTACAGCGAGCCGTCTGCCGAGGTCACTGAAGCAGCCGAGAAAGCCCTGGAACAGATTGAACTGAAGGTCGGTCTGAACCAAACACTCGACCTGACGCTGGACGCGATCTCACTGGCGTCGATTTATTTCCTCGCCGCCATTGGTCTGGCCATCACCTTCGGCGTGATGGGCGTGATCAACATGGCGCATGGCGAGTTCATCATGATGGGCGCCTACACCGGTTACGTGGTGCAACAGTTCATCCCTGACCACACGCTTTCGATCGTTTTGGCAATCCCCATGGCCTTTGCAGTGACATTTGCCATGGGTGTCGCGATGGAGAGGTTGGTGATCCGCTGGCTTTATGCCCGGCCGCTGGAGACACTTCTGGCGACCTTCGGTATCTCAATTGCCCTGCAGCAACTGGCCAAGAACATCTTTGGTACACAGGCTCGCCCGCTGACCGCACCCGGATGGCTGGATGGGGCGTGGGTGCTGAACGATGTGGTCTCGATCAGCTATATCCGCATCGCGATCTTTGTGCTGGCGATGATCTTTCTGGGGCTGTTCCTCTACATCATGAAACGGACCCGGCTTGGGCTTGAGATGCGCGCCGTGACGCAGAACCCGCGCATGGCGGGGTCGATGGGCATCAATCCGGGGCGGGTGAATATGCTTACATTTGGGCTTGGCTCCGGCATCGCCGGGATTGCCGGGGTTGCAATCGGCCTTTTCGCCAAGGTCACCTCGGATCTGGGCAGCGATTACATCGTGCAGAGCTTCATGACCGTGGTTGTCGGCGGTGTCGGCAACATCTGGGGGGCGCTGGCGGGTGCCGGAATGATCGGCTTTTTGCAGAAAGGCATCGAGTGGATGAACCCGTCGAACACCCTCGCGGCGCAGACTTACATGATCATCTTCATCATTATTTTCATCCAGTTCCGGCCAAGGGGCATCATCGCCCTCAAGGGCCGCGCGGCGGGGGATTGAGCCATGGAACGCAGCTTTATCGCCAAGAACCCATCCGTGCTGGTCTTTCTTGCCATCCTGTCCCTGTTCACCCTTAGCGTGACGATCCTGTCCGAGGGTTTCGGGGTCGGTGTGATCTCGACCAGCTTCGTCAAAACGTTAGGCAAAACCCTGTGCCTGTGCCTGATCGCAGTGGCTATGGATCTGGTCTGGGGCTTCACCGGCATCCTGTC
>NZ_SMMF01000962.1:258766-271023 GCF_009711355.1 Roseibium sp. RKSG952
CTGGCACAGGTCGAAATTCCACCGACTTCAGCCGAGGTGGTGGACGCCATCGGCACACAAATCTTTGGCGTTGTCGGATCGTCGGAATTTCCGTTGATCTGGGCGTTTTCCCATAGCCTGACCCTGCAGCTTGTTCTGGTTGTGTTGGTCCCCGGTTTGCTGGCGCTGATCTTCGGATGGTTGGCTTTCCGGAGCCGTGTAACCGGTGTGTATCTGTCGATCCTGACGCAGGCCATGACTCTGGCGCTGGCCCTGTACCTGTTCCAGAACGATAGCGGCTTGCGCGGCAATAACGGGCTGTCCGGATTGCAGAACCTGCCAGGTGTCACCGCCTCGCAGGACGTGGTGTCGATCTGGTTCCTCTGGGCCTCGGCGCTGGCCTTGGGTCTGGGCTATATACTGGCCGCATGGATTGTTTCGGGCAAGTTCGGCTCGGTCATCCGCGGCATTCGCGATAACGAGGCACGGGTGCGCTTCCTTGGCTACTCGGTCGAGGTCTACAAGCTGGCCGTCTTCACCCTGACTGCTTGCATCGCGGCCATTGCCGGCGCGCTTTATTACCCGCAAGCTGGCATCATCAACCCCGAGGAGATGGCCCCAATCGCCTCGATTTATTTGGCCGTCTGGGTCGCCATCGGTGGACGAGGCCGCTTGTACGGCGCGGTAATTGGCGCAGCTTTTGTCAGCCTTCTCAGTACGTGGTTCACGGGCGGGCAGGCCCCGGATATTTCGCTTGGGTTTTACACGATCAAATGGGTCGACTGGTGGCAGGTGCTACTGGGCGTAACTTTCGTGTTGGTTACATTGTTCGCCCCGCAAGGCATTGGAGGATTGTTCGACTTGTGGACCGACCGCCGCCACCCGGACAGGCATGGGGCCAATCTGGGACCGGATGACGGCGCCCTACGAGAAAAGGAGGCCATGGAATGAACACGTTGCTTGAGGTTAGCGGTGTTTCGGTCACTTTCGACGGTTTCCGAGCTATCAACAACTTGTCGTTCCAAATCGGCGAGGTCGAGCTTCGCGCAGTGATCGGCCCGAACGGGGCAGGGAAAACCACGTTCATGGACATCATCACGGGTAAAACCCGACCCGATGAAGGGCGCGTCATCTGGGGAGAGAAATCCGTATCTTTGTTGGGACTTTCCGAAGCAAAAATTGCGCAGGCTGGGATCGGGCGGAAGTTTCAGAAACCAACGGTTTTTGAAGACCAGACCGTGCATGAAAATCTGCTGATGGCTCTTCAGAACAAACGTGGCTGGCTTCAAGTGCTTTTCTATCGAACCATCACTGACGATTTGCAGAAAGTTGAAGAACTGGCCGTCGAAATCGGTTTGCATCAAGACCTAAGCCGCAAAGCTGGCGAATTGAGCCACGGTCAAAAGCAATGGCTGGAAATTGGCATGCTGCTGGCCCAGGAGCCACGACTCTTGCTGGTGGACGAACCTGCCGCCGGCATGACACCGCAGGAGCGCGAACACACCACCGACTTGCTGTTACAAGCCGCCAGAACCCGTGCCGTTGTCGTGGTGGAGCACGATATGGAATTTGTTCGGCGCCTGAATTGCAAAGTCACGGTTTTGCACGAAGGGTCCGTCTTGGCTGAAGGGAGCCTTGATCACGTGACATCTAACCAGGACGTCATCGACGTATATTTAGGGCGCTAAACAATGCTGAAGCTGACTGATCTGACTCTACATTATGGGCATTCGCAAATCCTCAACGGGATTTCCATGGAAGCCAGACAAGGCGAAGTGACTTGCGTCATGGGGACCAATGGTGTCGGGAAAACCAGCCTGATGAAGGCAATATCAGGTACGCATCCGCGTTCGGCTGGTAATCTGGAACTGGACGGGGAACCTTTGGGTGTCCTACCTGCTCATCAAATGGCCTGGAAAGGTGTGGCCTATGTCCCACAAGGTCGCGAGATATTTCCTTTGCTCACAGTTCGCGAAAACCTTGAAGCGGGGTACGCCTGTCTGCCCGCCAACGAGCATTTCATTCCAAGTGAAATTTTTGAAATGTTCCCGGTCCTCAAGCAGATGCAAAACCGTCGCGGGGGTGATCTTTCTGGTGGTCAGCAGCAACAGCTGGCGATCGCGCGAGCACTGATAACGCGACCACGCCTTCTTCTGTTGGACGAGCCGACCGAAGGTATTCAGCCCAACATCATCCAACAGATAGGCGAAGTCATCCGGCACCTCAGAACCACGAGCGGAATGGCAATCATCTTAGTGGAGCAATACTTTGACTTTGCCTATGATCTTGCCGACAGATTTATCGCGTTGCGACGTGGAGAAGTGTTAATCGACGGCGCTAGGAAAGACGTGACACGCGATGAGTTACTGCAGGCCGTAACAGTCTAGTGCTGATATTGAGATTGGTTTCGGGATTGAAGAATGAAACCCAAAATTTGGCTTAATCTAAGCTCGGGATATAGTCTGATCCTCTGAACACGTTCAACTGAAACTGTATTTTCTTCTTATTCTCTTCATCCAGCCTCCGTATTGCAGCGTTCATCAAAGCTGCCATTGGCAACCTGACGGAGCATTCACTCACGCCAGTGCCTCATGAAAGAGCTGCCGCGAGTTGCAGCTGCTGACCAAACAGAACGTTGTATCCATTTTGCAATGGTTAGATCTGTTCTCAGGATCATCTGGATTAGGCGAGTTTCCTAGTTGCCTGAAGCTTTCCTAAATGCCCTTGGCTATGGTTGCCGTGGTGGTCTTGCCAAGGAACAGCGGTTCACAAGCCTTGTATTTATACAGATTGACCGGCCATCCGAATTACCTTCGACCATGGCGGTCAACTCGCGCGCAGCTTTTCGCCCCATTTCCCGGTGGGGAACATGAACAGTGGTCAATGCCGGACTGACGATCTCAGCAAGCTCAATATCGTCAAAGCCCGTTACAGAGACTTGCTCAGGTACTTTTATCCCCAGCCTTCCCGCCTCACGCAGGGCTCCCGCTGCCAGTACGTCGTTCCCGCACATAACAACCGTCGGCCTCGGAGTAAGCGACATGAGCTGCTGAAAAGCCTCGGCACCCTTTTCAATCTCATAGTCCGTTTCAATCAGCGTCAGGGAATTTGCGTCCAGACCGCTCTCTGCCATGGTCTGTCTGACGCCATCCACACGACTTTGCGCCCGGTCGTTGCCCAAAGTCTGGCCCGAAATCATCGCGATCCGCTGGTGGCCCGCTGAAATGACAGCTTGCGCCAGCTTGCCCATGGCATCCGTGTTGTCGAAACCAACAGAGGGACGATGCGCTTCTGGATCGTAGGACCAGGCGACCAGAGACGGAACCTGATGTCGCTCCAGATAGGTGTAGATTTCCGCGTCTCGTGCGTACCCGATCAGCAGCAGACCGTCTGCGCCGCGCGCAACCAGCGCGCGGATTTGTTCCCATTCCACTTCGGGATCATACGCTGAACTGGATACCAGAAGTGTATAGCCGCTCTCGCGAAGTTGGTCCTGAAACTCCTGCAACCCGCGGGCAAAGATAGCGTTGTCCATAGTGGGAATAATGGCGCCGATAGTGTAGCTGCGCTTCGCCGCCATAACCCGGGCCGCGAAGTTTGGCGTGTAGCCCAGCGATTCGACGGCCTGCATGACACGCTGTCGGGTAGCTTCAATGACCTGATCCGGTGAATTCAGGCATCGAGAAACCGTGGCGGTTGATACGCCCGCCGCTTTGGCGACATCGTTAAGTGTCGGAACTGAACGGTTTTTTCCCATGTGTTGCCCGCTGTGACTTTGAACCTTGTCATAACATAAAAACCTGCGCCTGCCATCCACGAATGTAAGCGCTTGCATTATCAATGTAAGCGCTTACAAATAGATTCGAGATACGATTCCGGAGTTCTAAGATGTTCCTTTGGGCTGCTGCTGCCGTCTTTGCGGTGTTTTTTGCCAATGTCGCGTTGGGCGCCTTTGGCGGCGGTGCCTTCTTAGGAGATGTCGGAGAAATGCTGGTTCTGTTTGCCGCCTCGATCCTGTTCGTAGCGGCCATTCTCAAACGCGAAGCTGACCAAAAGAACAAAAACGGCAGCTGACGGATCAATAGGGAGGAAGACAATGACGAATGCCAAGGATGGCCTCAAATCTGCTGAGCGCCGGAATTTTCTGAAACTGGCCTCAACCGGTTCATTCACTGCGGCTGTGGTGGCCGGTGCTGGCGGTGTGCTGTGGTCTTCAGAAGCCGCTGCACAAACCGCCAAGGAAGAGAAAGAGCGCGAGAGTGCAGCAGAGCACGTCATGACCGTTGCCACTGCCTATGTATTGGGTGCATCGCGCAGCTATCCGATTATGCAGTTGGATCTGAAGGAAAACATCCAGAACGCCACTAACGGGAAAATCTATGTCAAACTGGCGCCGGGAGGCCAGCTAGGTGCCGGTGGTGCATTGGTGCAAAAGGTTCAGGGCGGCACCATTCAGGCGGCGCAGCATTCGCTGTCGAATTTCGCGCCTTTTGCTTCCACCGTTGACCTGATCAACATGCCTTATCTTTGCGGCTCCAACCAGCGGTTCACCAACCTGGTGAATTCAGACTTCTGGAAGTCCGAGGTACACCCCAACGTGGAAGCCAACGGGTTCAAAGCCCTGTTCTATGTGAACATCGATCCCCGCGTTGTCGCGGTGCGCAAAGGTGGCAATGCCGTGATGTCACCCGGCGACATGGCCGGAGTGAAGTTCCGAGTGCCAGGATCGAAAATGCTGCAGCAGTACTACCGCATGGTCGGCGCCAACCCGACACCTGTGGCCTGGGGTGAGACGCCTTCGGCGATCAAACAGGGTGTCGCGGATGCGCTCGATCCATCTGTCGGGGCACTCTATGTCTTTGGCTTCAAAGACATCCTGAGCCACGTGACATTTACTCAGGCAGTGCCGGACAGCCAAGTCTATTCCTGTAACCTTGAGTGGTTCAATTCGCTGCCTGCAGATGTTCAGGAAGGTGTGATGTGGGGGTCCGAGCTGACGGCGCATCAGAACTTGGCCAAAGTGCCTTCGGCCCGTGCCTATGCAATGGCGGAATTGGCCAAGGCCGGTGTCGAATTCCATGCCCTTAGCGATGACCAACTGGGCGAGTGGAAAGAGGCTGGCGGGTATCAGCTTAGCGAATGGGATTCCTTCAAGACTGAACTTGCAGGCTCAATGGACAATTTCGCCAAGCTCGAGGAGGCCGCAGGCACGCAAGGGAAATACTACGTGCACGACGCCTGAGCATTACCGGGCCAGGGCGCTGGAAAGCGCCCGCCCTATTCTTCAACAGCCGCCTTCGCTGCAGCTCGCCAGGCTGGACGCAAGGGTGTGCCTGAACACCGGGAATGGCAATGAACATCCTGCGAACCATCGACCAGAACGCAGAACGTTGGCTGCTTCTGGTGTTCTACACAATGCTGGTCGTCACGATGGCGATTGAAGTGATACGGCGCGAGCTGTTTGCCTATTCCTCGATCTGGGGCGAGGAAATCGTCCGCTATTCCTTCATTTATCTGGCTTGGATCGGCGCTGCGGCGGCGGTCAAAGAGCGCGCTCATATCCGTATCGACGTGATCTTGCATTACCTCGGCCCGCGGATCAAGGCGCTGATCTACATCTTCGGTGATCTGGTGATGTTCGTAGTCGCGCTGGTGGCGCTTTATTGGTCCTTCGAAACGGTGCATGTCTCAGCCAAGTTCGGATCCGTCAGCCATGGCCTGCGGATTTCGATGGTCTGGTTCCTTGCTGCTGTGCCGCTGGGATTCACCTTGATGATCTGGCGATTGCTCCAGTCTTTCCGCCGCGATTTGCGCAGCCTTCGTGACGGCACACCCGTCTTCGAGGGCGACAAGCTGTTTGATTGAGAGGCCTGAGCGATGCTGTGGAATTCACTTAATCAAACGGTCGAGCTCGGCTGGGATTTCTACATTCCGGTAATTATGTTCGTTGCGCTGATCGCGCTCGCGGTGCCGGTCTGGGCCGCGATTGGAGCCGCGGCCATCACCATGTTGGTCATGTCCGGAGACTTGCCGCTGAGTGCTATCGGCGAAAGCCTGTTCACTGGCATCGATGCCTTTGCGCTGACCGCGGTGCCGCTTTTCATTCTGACCGGAGACGTTCTGGTCCGAACCGGCCTCAGTAAAAAATTTCTGGATGTGGCCGAGGCATTAACCTGCTGGACCCGAGGTGGCTTCGGATCAGCCACGGTTCTGGTTTGCGGTATGTTTGCGGCGATCTCGGGATCTGACGCAGCCGGTGCCGCAGCCGTGGGACGAATGACCATTAACCGCCTGGTTGAAAGCGGCTATCCACGCCCCTACGCTTGTGCCTTGGTCGCGGCGGGTGCATGTACCGGAATCCTTATCCCACCCTCCATTGCCTACATTATTATTGGCTTGGTTTTGGGTATCTCTGCCTCAACCTTGTTTCTGGCCGCTCTGATCCCGGGCCTTGCGATCCTGGTGTCGATCCTGATCACCAACATCATCATGAACCGGCTTTATACCTATGAGACCGGCGGCAACATGGGGTTTGGCGAATGGTTGGGCAATCTTGGCACCGCCCTGAAATCCGGCTGGTACGCCTTCATCGTTCCGGGGATCATCTTCTATGGGATCTTTTCCGGACGCCTGACACCAACCGAGGCTGGTGCCACTGCAGTTGTCGTTACAATCGTGATGGGTTTCATCCTTGGCACTCTGAAACTGGCGGACTTTCCGGCCATGCTGGTTAGCTCCGCTAAGGTGAACGGGGTGATCCTGCCGATTATCGCCTTTTCTGCCCCGTTGGCTGAGGCGCTGGCAATCATGGGTGTTCCGCAGGGCTTTGTGACCGCAGTCACCGGCCTTACAGATGATCCCGCCCTGTTGATCCTGCTGATGATTTGCATCCTGATCGCTGCGGGCTGCGTGATGGAAACCACGCCCAATATCGTGATCCTGGCGCCTATTCTGAAGCCTTTGGCGGATAACATCGGCATGAATGAAATCCAGTTCTGCATCATGATGATTACCGCGCTTGGGGTGGGGTTCATCACCCCGCCGCTGGGCCTCAACCTTTTTGTCGTATCGGGCATAACTGGTGAGTCCATTCTCAAGATTGCTGCCCGCGCTGTGCCCTTTGTTCTGACCATGCTAATCGTGGTGCTGTTAATCGCCTATTTCCCGCCGATCTCAACCACGCTGCTTCCTGATATCTACAAGTAGGACCCCTTGGAAATGACCCGTGAATATCTGAAAAAGGCTACCCTGACCCCTAAGTCGGACGCGTCTGAAACCCATAAGATCGTGCAGGGCATCCTCGACGATATTGAGGCCGGAGGCGATGCCAAGGCTTTGGAGTACGCCGCGAAATTCGACCAATATGAAGGCAACGTTCTGCTGACTCCGGAAGAGATCGAGGCAGCCTGCGCCTTGGTGCCGGAAAAGCTGAAGGCCGATATTAGGTTTTCCCACGACAATGTACGTCGCTTTGCCCAACTGCAAAAAGGCACGGTGCATGACGTGGAGATGGAAATCTCGCCCGGTTTCATCACCGGACAAAAGGCGATCCCGGTGGATGCGGCCGGATGCTATGTGCCGGGCGGGCGCTACAGCCATATTGCAAGCGCCATCATGACTGTGACCACCGCCAAAGTGGCAGGCTGCAAACATATCACCGCTTGTTCACCGCCGCGTCCCGGCGTGGGTGTGGCTCCTGCCATCATCTATGCCGCGCACATCTGCGGTGCCGACAAGATCATGGCAATGGGCGGTGTGCAGGGGGTTGCGGCGATGACCTTTGGCCTCTTTGGCCTGCCCAAGGCAAACATCCTGGTGGGTCCTGGTAACCAGTTTGTCGCCGAGGCGAAGCGCATCCTGTTTGGCCGCGTCGGCATCGATATGATCGCAGGCCCCACCGACAGCCTGATCCTGGCTGACGGCACCGCAGATGCTCACATCGTCGCTACCGATCTGGTGAGCCAGGCCGAGCATGGCTACAACTCTCCGGTCTGGCTGGTAACTGATGATCGCGCCCTGGCGGAAGAAGTTATGCGGCTGGTTCCGGGATACATTGACGACTTGCCAGAAGTGAACCGCGAGAATGCCGCCGCAGCATGGCGCGACTATGCCGAGGTGATCCTTTGTGCGGACCGAGAAGATATGGCGGCCTGTTCCGATGAATACGCGCCCGAGCATCTGACCGTGCAAGCCGAGGATCTGGAATGGTGGCTGGATCGACTCACTTGCTATGGCTCGCTGTTTCTGGGCGAGGAGACCACGGTGTCTTATGGAGACAAGGCAGCAGGCACAAATCACGTGCTTCCCACCTCGCGCGCAGCCAGCTACACCGGCGGGCTTTCGGTCCACAAATACATGAAGATAGTCACCTGGCAGCGCGCGTCCCGAGACGGTTCGAAACCAGTGGCCGAGGCCACTGCGCGGATCGCCCGGCTGGAAGGGATGGAAGGTCACGCCCGCGCTGCTGATGTGCGGCTGGCCAAATACTTCCCGGACGAAACCTTTGATCTGACCGCAAATGGCTAACCCGAGCGCCCTGTTCGACCTGACAGGCCGCACCGCCTGTATCACTGGTGCCAGCTCTGGGTTGGGCCGACGAGCGGCGGTTGTCCTCGCAGCCGCCGGGGCAAAAGTGGTAGCGATTGCGCGCAGAGAGGAGGCATTGGCCAGCCTAAGCGCCGAGATTGGATCATCCGCTGCGCATGTGGCGGCTGATGTTGCGGATAACAGCAGGCTCGAGGCGCTGAGAGATCAGATTTCAGCGCCCTTTGGCCCACCAGATATTTTGGTCCACGCAGCAGGCATCAACACACGGCAGGCTGCTGATGATGTAACGATCGGTGAATGGAACAAAACTCTGGATTTGAACCTCTCGGCCCCGTTCTTTCTTAGTCAAGCATTGACGCCTGCAATGCGGGAACGCGGCTGGGGTCGGATTGTCAATTTCGCATCTCTCCAAACCACCCGAGCCTTTCCCGGCGGCATCGCTTATGGGGCCAGCAAAGGTGGCATAGGCCAATTGACACGAGCAATGGCAGAGGCCTGGTCACGATTTGGCATCACCGCCAATGCGATCGGGCCAGGGTTCTTTCCGACCGAACTAACCGAAACTGTGTTCAGCGATGAGGAACGCGCAGCACGTAACGCCGCCCAAACCTGCATTGGCCGCAATGGTCGGTTGGAAGACATCGATGGGCCGCTCTTATTCTTGTGTTCCGAGGCGTCAGCCTATGTGACCGGCCAAGTCCTGATGGTTGACGGGGGGTTTACAGCGAAATGAAGGCCTTGGTTTACGAAGGTGTAGAGACGCTCTGTGTGCGAGATGTGCCAATCGCCGCGCCCCAAACCGGGGAGCATCTTGTCCGCATTGCCGCCTCTGGCATCTGTGGGTCTGACATGCATGCCTATTTGGGACATGATAATCGCAGACCCGCTCCTTTGATTCTGGGCCACGAAGCCGCCGGCGTGATCGAAGAAGGACCGCTGACGGGCCGGCGTGTCACGATCAACCCGCTGGTGACCTGCGGTGTCTGCGTCGCCTGCACTTCAGGGCGCGAAAACCTCTGCGCCGCCCGCCAAATCATCTCAATGCCTCCTCGCGAAGGGGCTTTTGCCCAGTTCGTCGCGATGCCAGAGCGCAACCTTGTTACAGTTCCCGATGAAGTGCCGCTGGAAAAAGCCGCTCTGGCGGAACCGCTGGCCGTAAGTTGGCACGCGGCCCGGCTGGCACTAGAGGCGCTGCATCCCGCGATGGAGCGTCGCGCACTGGTGATTGGCGGGGGCGCGATCGGGTTGGCCGCAGCGCTGGCATTGCGGGCGATGGGGGTGGAGGATGTAACTATCCAAGAGCCCAATGCGGCACGAAGGGCTTTTCTGACAGACCGCTGCAAGCAGCAGACGGCCGATGAATTTCAGGGCATGGTTCCATTGGTCGTAGACGCAGTAGGCTACAGAGCAACGCGAGCGGCTGCCTCTACTGCTGTCGCACCTGGCGGGGTGATCGTTCATGTTGGTTTGGGAGAAGACTCAGGTGGTCTGGATGTGCGCCGCATGACGCTACAGGAAATCACTTTCATCGGCACCTATACATACACCGCACAGGATTTTCGCGACACCGCGCATGCCATCTTTGATGGTCGCTTGGGTCCACTGGACTGGCCCGAACACCGGCCGCTGTCAGACGGGGCTGCGGCCTTCCGCGATTTGCGGCAAGGCGTGGTCGCGGCCCCGAAGATCATTCTTGACCCTTGGGCCTGAAGCCGCGCGCCAATTAAATGGAGAGCAACCATGTATAACAATATCCTGGTTCCCATGGCTCTGGATCACGGGGTTTCCGGAACCACGCTGGAAGCCGCTGCCACTCTGAGCAATCCGAGCGGGCGGATCACCGCTTTGCATGTCTATGAGGCGCCGCACGGTTCCGTCAGCACCTTTTTGGACGAAGATGCTGTGCGCGATGGTTTGGACATGGCCCACCAGCAGCTTGCCAAAAAAACTGCAGACTACAGCGATGTCACGACAGTGATAGTCAAGGGGCGTTCATACCGTGGCATCGTTGAATACGCCGCAAAAAACGGTGTGGATTGCATCGTCGTCGGTTCTCACAAACCAGGTCTCAGCGACTTTTTCCTGGGCTCGACTGCCGCACGAGTGGTCCGGCATGCACCTTGTGCTGTACATGTTTGCCGCACCACATGACTTTGACCAAAAAACATCCGCAACAAAGGCAATCAACTATGAACATAGACAAAAGGATCGCTGACGATCTGGCGGCCAATGACGTCTCTTTCGTCACAACGGTGCCCTGCAAACAGCTGGCGGGAGTGATCGAAGAGATCGATCAGCGTGACGATATCTTTCACATCCCTTCCAACAAAGAAGATGAGGGTATGGGATTGTGCGCCGGGGCCTGGATGGGTGGTAAGCGGCCCGCGATCATCATGCAGAACACTGCGATCGGCGTCACGATCAACACTCTGGCAACATTGATCCAGTACTACCGGATGCCGCTGCCGATGTTAATCTCCTATCGTGGTGAGTTGCGCGAGCCAGTGGCTTGTCAGGTCGAAATGGCGGTTCACACCAAGGCGCTTCTGGCGCAACTCAATATCCCGACCTACCACTTTCATTGGCAGAAGGACGTCGAGGAGTTGGACAATATTCTGAAATACACCTTCATGTGCAACAAACCCGTTGCCATCCTGACTGACGCCAATTTCTGGGGAGGCTATGGCGACCAATGATCCGCTCTGAAATCCTGAAAGAGATCGCACCAATTCTTCGTAACGAACTGGTTGTGTGTAACATTGGCATCCCGTCACAGGAACTGCATGCGATCGATGACCAGCCAAGCAATTTCTATATGTTGGGCACCATGGGGCTGGCCTCCTCCATCGGGCTTGGGTTGGCGCTCGCACAGCCTAAACCAGTGATCGTGATTGACGGTGACGGCTCGATCCTGACCAACCTCGGGACCCTGCCCACTATCGGTAACAACGCACCCGGCAACTACATCCTGATGATCATCGACAATGGCTCCTATGGCTCTACCGGTGACCAACCAACCTACACCAGCCAGCGCACCGATCTGGCCGCGATGGCCCGCGCAGCCGGTTGCGCCAAAGTGGTGGAGGTGCAGGATAAGGACACCGGACCAGCGTTGAAAGAAGCCCTGTCCAGCGGCGAGGCCACGGTGCTGGTGGTCAAGTGCGACAGCGGCAACGCCAAGATGCCTGTGATCACTATGGACCCGGTGGTGATCCGCGATCGGTTCATGAAAGCTGTTGCCAACTGATGGGCAAAAACGCCATCCATTCGGCCGAGGATGCCCGCCGCCTTGCCCGGCGACGGCTGCCTTGGATGGTGTTTGACTACATCGATGGTGCCGCAGGGCGTGAAACCGGGGCAGCGCGCAATCGTGTCGCGCTGGACGCCATCACCCTGCGGCCCCGCATCCTGCGTGATGTCAGCCGACGGTCCCTGGCATCACAGGTTTTCGGCGCCGACGCAGACCGTCCCTTTGGCATCGCCCCCATGGGTATGTGCAATCTGGCCGCTCCAGGTGCCGATTTGATGCTGGCACGGCTGGCGGCGCGCTACCGTGTACCCCACGGCGTCTCAACCGTTGCCTCCACCCCGCTCGAAACCATCCTGGAGGCGGCGCAAGGATATGCTTGGTTCCAGCTTTACTTCAGTGGCGACGGTAGCGGCACCTTTAAGCTGGCCGAACGCGCCAAGGCGGCCGGTTACCAAACCCTTGTGTTGACAGTGGATGTCCC
>NZ_SMMF01000962.1:271134-279792 GCF_009711355.1 Roseibium sp. RKSG952
CGCCACGGCTTCACAATGCCCTTCCGTATTGGCCCCAGACAGTTATTCGATTTTGCCATGCATCCCGGTTGGTCGTTTAAGACGCTTTTCGCAGGCAGGCCAGAAATGGCGAATTTCAAGATGGAGGGTTATGACTTCGACCGCACCGAGAGCCGAGCCCGGGCCACATGGGACACGCTGACCCGGCTGCGGGATCTCTGGCCTGGAAAACTGGTGGTGAAAGGGGTGCTGGACATCGAGGACGCCCGCGCGCTGCGGTCTGCAGGCGTTGATGCTATTCAAGTCTCAAGCCATGGCGCACGGCAGCTGGAGGCAAGCCCCGCGCCGATCGAGATGCTCTCAAATATTCGATCAGACCTTGGGCCAGATTTTTCCCTCTTCTACGACAGCGGGATATGGTCAGGAGAAGACGTTCTTAAGGCCCTGACACTTGGGGCCGACTTCGTCTTTGTTGGAAGGATACTGCAGTTTGCTATCGCAGCTGCCGGAGAGGCGGGTTTAGAACAAATGTGGGATGTTCTTAGCCAAGAGTTGAGTATTGCCATGGCCCAAACCGGACAGACTAAGCTAAATGGTGACCATTCTCTTTGGCAGCGCAAGCGCGACTTTGTGGGGCATTGAACCCCTATAGTGCGGCGTCGTTTGCTTCTTACAAACTGACAAGTCTAGTTTGATTTACGAGACATCCGAAATGTCTTGTATCTGGGTTTCTGAGGCTCACCCTTATGATTTGGAGTTGCAATTAGTTTAGTTGCGCACTGACGACACTCTCGTCCTGTCCGCCTTCTCATACTACATACGATCTTGCCTCCTGGATCATGGATCACCTCGATGAGGCTCAAAGCGCGTGCAAAAATTTTGAAATGTTCCTGCCATCGGCATTTGAACTCTAAATTCGAGGTTGAATGCGAAAGCGCCCGCAGAGTAGAGATCTTGATCTTATCCAGATACATCGCCTCTGCCTGAAATTGGGTGCAGCACTCACCAAAACCATTTTGAAATCAGTCTGACCGCTCTTGATAACGTTGACTGACTGCGGGAGGCCAGTGCGGCGTGGAATATTGGATCACTCTGATGTTACGGCAGATCTTTGCGTCGCAAAAGGCAAAACCAGTGCGTCCATGAATAATCGAATGACACAAAATCAATGGTTTACCGGTCGCCGAATGGCAAGACTATGTGTCGCCCCACAGTGCCTTGCGAGGCGTCACATAAACTTCCGGCTTGTCTTGCTTGAATCTCTCATTTGGTCCCCCCGTTTCCTGACTTAAGGGCCGAATGAACTCTAAAGAGGCAGGACCGCTCACAATCGCCAACTGGATGTATTTGCTGGATATTACTTTCTTTCTTGTTAGGGTGCAGCCATCGCAGAATTAAGTCTGCAGTCGTTTTACACAGCGTTTGTCGGAGCTGACTTTTGATTATTCCATTTCATGTGCGGGAAATGCTGCGGCGTATAAAAGCGCGATATGACGCTGAACGCACGCCACAGCAGATGGCGCCAAGCGACGAAGTTTTTTCGCCTTTGCGCCCGTCTCGCAAGGCTGACAGTAAGACGGTTGCGCGGTTCTGGGATCATCTAAAGCCCAGGTCAAGCGACGCAGATCAAGCATTGATCGCGGATTCTGCAACAGTCGAAGCTTCTGAAACCTACAGCGCCAATATTGAGAACTTCATTGGAACCGTGAAAGTGCCGATGGGCATTGTTGGACCATTGCGCTTGAATGGTATGAACGCCAACGGGGATTTTTATGTGCCTCTGGCGACGACTGAGGCCGCGCTTGTTGCCTCGTATGCGCGAGGGGCATTTGCTGCGGGGCGGTCTGGTGGGGTCAGCACGGCTGTCTTGTATGAAGGTGTATTGCGCACACCTGCCTTTGTGTTCGAAAGCCTTTTGCAGGCCGGTCAGTTCGTGGATTGGGTGGTCAGCAATATCGATGATCTCAAGGCGGCGGCTGAAGCCACAACCCGGCATGGCAAACTTGTCTCGCTGGAGCCTTTCATAGACACGAATATTGTCTTTCTGATTTGCCGCTACACCACGGGTGATGCGGCGGGTCAGAACATGGTTACCATCGCAACGGATGCGTTGTGCCGTGCCATTAACGGTAGTTGCCCGGTGCCAATTGAAAACTGGTATATTGAGGGGAATTTTTCGGGCGACAAGAAAGCCTCGGCGCTTGGATTGGTGACGGGTCGAGGCCGGAAGGTAAGCGCGTCGGTGACCCTGCCTGCGGATGTGGTGGAAAAGACGCTTGGTACCACCGTGGATGCCATGATGGCCTATGGCCGGGTCGCTAATCTCGGGTCACATCTATCGGGTCAGCTTGGGGCTCAGGCCCATTATGCCAATGGTCTGGCAGCCTTTTACATCGCGACCGGCCAGGACGCGGCCTGCGTCGCCGAAAGCGCGATGGGGGTGACGCGGATGGAGCCCCGAGGGGAAGACCTTTTTTGCTCGGTGACGCTCCCGAATATCCTAGTTGGTTCCGTGGGTGGCGGTACCGGCTTGCCCAGCCAGAGTGCCGCGCTGAACATTCTGGGACTGAAGGGCGCTGGCCACGGAACGGCGCTGGCCGAAGTGGCCGCTGCAATCTGCCTGTGTGGCGAGATATCGATTGTTGCCGCAATTGCTGCGGGGCATTTCACGCGGGCCCATGAAAGTCTGGCCCGCCAAAGATGACTCTGTTGGCTCGATTGTGGATCTATCAGTCCGAACGCTTTCCACTGAAAAAGACCGTTCCGCTTTTGTTGGTGTTTTCAGCAGCAAGTATTTGTGTCTCAGCCCGGCTTGCTGATCGCCCATTGCCCGAATGGCCCGCCTTTGCGGTCGGCTTCGTGCTTGCAATGGCGTTGTTTTTCCAGATGCGCGTTTGCGACGAATTCAAGGATGCCGAAGACGACCGCCGCTACCGTCCCGAGCGCCCTATTCCACGAGGGCTGGTGGCCCCGGCTGAGGTGTTGGTGCTTGGCTTGCTGACCCTACCGCTGGCTACCGCTGCTGCATGGTTGTGGTATCCTCCGGTTCTATGGTGCCTTCTTGTGGTTTGGGTATGGCTGGCGGCAATGACGGCCGAATTCGGGGTGCCAGCCTGGCTTAAGGCGCGACCGGTTCTGTATCTGATTAGTCATATGGCGATTATGCCGCTGATCGATTTGCTGCTGACCAGCATCGAATGGCTTCCGGCCGAAGGGGCTGCATCAAAACTGTGGTTGTTTCTAACGCTGTCTTTTGTGAATGGCTGCGTTCTCGAGATCGGACGCAAGCTATGGTCGCCCGAAAACGAAATTGACGGCGTAGACACCTATTCGGGTCTTTGGGGGTATCGGCGCGCCGCCATTGTTTGGCTGGGCTGTGTTGTGCTGTCCTTTGGGTTTCTGGTGGGCACAGGGTTTGCGACTGATGTTGGATGGATAACCGTCGTGGTCGGGGTCGCTGCTTTGGTGCCCTGTGGTCTTGCTGCACGCAGTTATATGACGGCACCAACGCCTAAGGCACAGGACAGGATGGACACAATCGCGGGACTGTGGGTGTTTTTTTGTTATGCCACAGCGGGCTTTTTGCCGTTTCTGATCGGAGGCTTCAGGTGACCTTTATCGTCTATCAATCCGATGCAACTGATCCGACGGTGGTCGGAGGAAAAGCCACTGCGCTATCAAACCTCGCCCGTCACGGGTTCAATCCACCTGCGTTTTTTGTCATAACCGATGCCGCTTTCCGCGAAGGTAAGACAGGGCCCGTTGCAGCTCGCGGGCTGAGTGATGCGATCAGCGCGGCATTGAATACGTTGGGTCCGGGACCTTATGCAGTGCGCAGCTCTGGTCGGGCTGAAGATGGTGCCGAACACAGCCATGCGGGGCAGTTCGATACAGTCTTGAACGTCACCGGCAGCAAGGTGTTGCCGGCGGCGAAACAGGTTTGGCAATCAGGTTTTGCGGAATCTATTGCTACCTATCGCTCGGTCAAATCCGGGGGCGAGGCAGAAGCCCCCGCCATCATTGTACAGCGCATGATTGATGCGACGACCGCCGGTGTCGCTTTCTCGGCCGATCCGGTGACCGGGCAACGAAACACGGTAGTTGTGTCCGCCGTCAAAGGTCTAGGCGATGCCTTGGTGGCAGGTGAGGTTGATGGTGAGGATTGGACTATTGATCAAGACAGGCAGCCTGAATGCGCCCAAGCCACGGCTCAAGTTTTGACACCGGACCAGGCGCTTCAGGTGGCAATGCTGGCGCGCAAAGCGGAAGAGGCTTTTGGTATCCCACAAGACATCGAATGGGCGTTCGATGCGGAGGGGCTGCACATTCTCCAGGCACGACCAATTACGACCGAGCTGAGACCAGCTGCGGTGCCGGATGATGCGCTTACCATTTTTGACAATTCGAATATCGTCGAAAGCTATCCGGGCATGGTCAGTCCACTGACCTATTCCTTTGCCGTGCATGTCTACTCTCGGGTCTATCGCGCCTTCGTGCGGCTTTTGGGTGTTTCGGATAGAACCGTCGCGCAGAACTCGGCCATCTTCGACAATTTCCTTGGGCGCATTGATGGGCGTGTTTATTACAATCTGGTCAACTGGTACCGAGCGCTGGCGCTGCTGCCGGGGTTCTCGCTGAACCGCGACTACATGGAAACGATGATGGGTGTGTCCGAGCCCATGCCGCGTGAAATCACGGACGGGATTGGTCCTGCTCCTGCCAAAGGCGCGCGCAAGATTTTGGAATACGCCAAACTGGCTGCGGTTGCGGGCAGCCTGATCTGGCAGGCCGTGCGATTGCCGCGTACCCGGCGCAACTTCTATGGCAGACTAAATGATATTCTGGATCGTGATCTCGACATAGAAGCTGCGAACGCGACCGAACTGGCTGCTGAGTATCGCCATATCGAAAGTACCCTGCTGGATCGCTGGGACGCACCGCTTGTAAATGACTTCCTGTGCATGATCGCTTTTGGCGCATCACGCAACCTGCTGAACAAGTGGTTGGGTGAAGACGGGCTGTTGCTGCATAACGATGTCATGATCGGACAAGGCGATATCATCTCAGCCGAACCGGCGCAGCGAATTGCCCACATGGCTCACTTGGTCCGCGAGGCCGGGATTACTGATCAGCTGAGCGCGGAATGCCGGATTGAGACCCTTGCCCCCTTTCCACAGATCGAGGCCGAGGTTCGCTCTTACTTGGACAAATTCGGGGATCGATGCACTGAGGAGTTGAAGCTCGAGAGCATACCGTTGCGCGATGATCCCACCAGTCTGTTGATGGCCATCGCAGCCAGTGCAGCCCGTCCCGAGGGAAAGCGACACACCAGCACTGAGCCGGACTGGAAAACCCTGTTTCCTGCCAATCCGCTGAAACGCTACCTGTCTAAATGGATCATAGGCTGGGCCAAGGCCCGTGTTCGTGACCGAGAGAACCTGCGCTTTGAACGTACCCGTATCTTCGGCCACGCCCGGCGTGTTTTTCTTGGCATCGGTCGAGAGTTTTCTGCAAGGGGGTTGCTTGCCGAGCCCCGCGACGTGTTTCATTTGACGACGCATGAAGTCTTGGGGGCTGTCGAAGGGTTCAGTCTTTCGCCTGATCTGAAAACCATAGTTGCGCAACGCCAACGCGAAGATGCTGCAGCGTCCCAGCATCCGGACCCGCCGGAACGTATCGAAATCCGAGGTCCCGCCATTTCTCCGATCTGGGCGGATACGGAAGAGGTCGACAGCGATCCGGAGCGTGTGAAAACTGGCACCGGCTGTTCAGCCGGGCAAGTAACTGCAAAAGCCCGTGTGATCCGTGACCCGCGAACTGAGGCGCTGCAACCCGGCGACATCCTTGTGGCGCGTCACACCGATCCGGGCTGGATCGCGGTGTTTTCGAACGCTTCGGCCATTGTTGTGGAACGGGGGTCGCTTTTGTCGCATTCCGCAATTGTGGCGCGCGAATTGGGCATCCCTTGTGTAGTTGGCCTGAAAGGGGCCACGCAATGGATCAAGGATGGTGAAACCCTGTCGGTCGACGGGGCAAGTGGCAAGGTGGAACGGTGCGATGGGGCATAGTGAAATCGAGAGTAAGGCAGATTTCGACCATATCCGATATGCCCAGTTGTGGGAGGATGCGGACGTTCTGACCGACGCGCTGGGCGATTGCGCGGGGGGTACGCTGGTGTCCATTTGTTCTGCAGGGGATAACGCGCTGGCTATGCTAACGCTGGACCCTGCGAAAGTTGTGGTTGTCGATCTTTCACCGGCGCAGATTGCCTGTCTAAAGTTAAGGATCGGTGCTTTCCGATCTTTGACACACCCCGAATTTCTGGAACTGACAGGATCGCGGCCCAGCAAGAGGCGAGCAGAGCTGCTGACGAGGGCTTTGGAGGCCACTGATCCTGAGACAAGCGCCTTCTGGGCCGGTCTTACCCCAGATGTGGAGCGTTATGGGATAGGCGGGGTCGGCAAGTTCGAGCGGTACTTTCGTATTTTCCGCACACGGCTTTTGCCGTTTGTACATTCCAGACGTACGATTGATGAAGTCTTTGCACCCCGATCGCCGGATGCGCGCGAGGTTTTCTTCGATACGCGCTTTAATACCTTCAGATGGCGGCTGTTACTGAATGTATTCTTTTCTCGCTTTGTGATGGGGCGCATGGGACGCGACAAGGCGTTCTTCGATCACGTTGAAGGCAGCCCTGCCCAGCATGTGGCGCGTCGCATTCGCCACGCAGGCGTTGAAACTGATCCGTCGCAAAATCCATATTTGCACTGGATCCTGAAAGGTACGCATGGCGACGCGCTGCCGATGGCCTGGCGGCCTGAGCATTATGATACCATCCGCGCTCGCCTCGATCGTCTCGATATCAGGCCCGGATCGTTAGAGGCCTTCGTTTCAACCGGTGAAAAAGCCAGCGGGTTCAATCTATCGGACATTTTCGAATATATGTCGCCTGATGTGTTTGCGCAGGTCTACGGATCAATCCTGTCAGCTGCCGCGCCAAAGGCTCGTCTTGTTTATTGGAACATGATGGCACCGCGCCGCTTGCCCCCTTCATTTAGAGGCGAAGTTGAAACACAACACGAGATTGAGGACCGGCTAAAAGCACGGGACATGGCCTTTTTCTATTCAGACTTTGTCGTTGAAGAGGTGCTTGCGTGAGTGTCATGGTCCAGATCCTGCTGGCCTTGGCTTCTGTTCTGGCCCTGTTGGGATTGATGGCAGTTGTCCGACGGTTGGCGCAAAAGCTCGGCTTGAACGCAGAAGTACAACGTAAACTAATGCATGTCGGAACCGGGCTGTTCACGTTGCTTCTGCCGTGCATTTTCCCGGATCGCTGGCCGGTCTACATGCTGATCGGGGTAACGATGATTGTAATGGCGATCTTACGTTTGCCCCGGTTCTCAAACGGTCTGGGTGCAGCTTTGCATAGCGTTGAACGCACCTCTTATGGTGATTTCCTGTT
Organism: Roseibium sp. RKSG952; assembly: GCF_009711355.1. Taxonomy (NCBI): domain Bacteria; kingdom Pseudomonadati; phylum Pseudomonadota; class Alphaproteobacteria; order Hyphomicrobiales; family Stappiaceae; genus Roseibium; species Roseibium sp. RKSG952. Next base: position 278,576 of record NZ_SMMF01000962.1, read on the forward strand.
GGCGATTTCCGTTGGACTTTGTTTTTTGCTGGCCGGGGAAAACACTCTGTATTACGTGCTTCCGATCGCCGTTTTGACACTGGCGGATGCTGCGGCTGCGCTTGCCGGAACGACATATGGAACCAAGCGCTACGTGGTTGAAGATGGCGACAAGAGCCTAGAAGGGTCAGTAGTATTTTTTGTCGTAACGCTGTTGGTTTCTATCATCTGCTTCTTGTTTTTGTCGAAACTCCCGCCGTCCAACATCATGATGCTGTCCCTTATGGTTGCGGCCTTTGGCACATTGGTCGAGGCACAAAGCTGGCGGGGCTTTGACAATCTGTTCTTGCCGCTCGGCTTGTTGATTTTTCTGAAAGCCCATTACTTTAGCTCACTGGCAGAGCTGGCCGTGCTAACCATTTTGTTCTTTGCTGCTCTGGTCAGTTTCGGCGTGGTGGGAACAAAGCTGGGGTTCACCAAACATACGACCCGTGTCTATGTTGTTGCGGTTTTTCTGCTGCTGGCAGCCGCAAAATTGCAGAACACAGTACTGCCTATCATGGTTCTTGCCGCACACGGCTGGGCGCGCACTGCTTCTCCTTGTGACAGTAAGTATCCCGATCTGGATATCGTAGCCGCCTTGGGGCTTTTGGGGTTCGGTTGGCTTGCGGTGGGAAATGCAACGGGATGGGATGCGATATCCTTTTTTGGAGTCAGTGCGATGGGGTTGGCTATGGGGCTCACTGCTGTGGCGCTGCGCACTATTCCTATTGCGATACCGCTGGTTGCGGCGGTCCTGTTTCTAATTCGAATCTGGGCGGTTTCCTTGAATTCTGACCAATCGAACTGGGCTGAACCCCTGACCGCGCTCTCGCTTGTATCACTCGCAATTATGGCGATGGTGCCCCTGTTTTTTCCGCAATTACTCCAAAAGAACCGTGTTTCGAGGCTGACGCTTTTGGCGGTTCTACCCCCGCTTGCCTACTACATTTGGTTCATAGCGGGGTCTATTGGCGACGGATTTGTCACCGGAGTTGTATCATGACGAAAGAGAGCATTCAGACTGACGGTGCCAAACTGTCCGTTTATCTGCAGGGCCCCGATTGGGCTGGCGTCCCAGCTGCAACAATCGGCGACTTCTCGTGCGAAACCCCAGAGGCCGGCTTGGAAGCTCTGCATATGGCTATTGAACGTGTCCGGCATGCCGGGGTCGATCGGATCATTGGTCCGATGTCCGG
>NZ_SMMF01000962.1:279929-304140 GCF_009711355.1 Roseibium sp. RKSG952
CGACGAACAAATCACATGAGCCCGACGTCTTTAAGGCAGCGGGATTTATCACCATCAGCAAGTATTTCTCGGCACGTGTGTCATTGGCAAAAACGGCCAAGTCTTCTCCTGCTGCAACCGACGCATTTAATGTCGAGCCCTGGGACGGAACCAACCCCGAAGAATTATTCCGGCAAGTGTATCATCTATCTGTTGAGGCTTTTTCCCGAAATGCCTTCTATAAGCCTATTTCTGAGTGTGATTTTCTTTCTATGTACATGCCTGTCGTTCCGATGTTGAAGCGCGAGCTTATCTTTTTTGCCCGGCGTCCGGACGGCTCATTGGCGGGCTTTCTGTTTGGCATCCCGAACTATGCAGAAGGCCCAAACCCGACAGCGGCAATCTTAAAAACCTATGCAAGCCTTGAACGTGGCGCAGGTCGCCATTTGGCTAGTCAATTCCATATGTCAGCCCTGAGGCTTGGCTATGACACCGCCATCCACGCGTTGATCCATGATGACAACCAATCCGCCAATCGCAGCGTTGTCGAAGGGGCAACGGTATTCCGGCGGTACAACCTGTTTGGGCTGCGTCTGGATGGCTAACCTGCTGGACCATTTTGCCATTGCGGTTGATCGACACCCGGACCGGACGGCCATTGTTGAGGGCGACGGTCGCGAGATCACCTTTAGTGCGGTGCAGATACGAGCACAGCAATTGGCCAGTAAGTGGAAGCGCAGGGGAGTTGGCCAAGGCGATCACGTTCTACTGGCGATGCCGGTCAACGCTGATCTTTACGCTAGCCTTGCGGCCTTATGGTCATTGGGCGCAACAGTGGTTTTGCCTGAACCGGCGATGGGACTCGCGGGGTTGCGTCACGCAGCGAGAACGACCCAACCCAAGGCCTTTTGCGCATCAGGTCACTTTGCTTTGCTGAAGTTCGTTGTGCCGGAACTGTTTAAGCTGCGTCTTTTACTACCAGGCAGTGCCCGCAGTGACCCCGGAGTCGCGACTGTTCATGACAGTGACACGGCGCTCATTTCCTTCACCTCCGGCACCACAGGTAAAGCCAAGGCCATACCCCGCAGTCACGCGTTTCTGATGGCGCAACATGATGCCATTGCGCCGCTTCTAAACAGTGATGCAGTTGAACGGGATCTGGTTGCGTTCCCGGTTTTCACCCTGATAAACCTTGCGGCCGGGCGTACGACTATTCTGCCGAATTGGAAAATGAGCAATCTGGATCGACTATCTCCCGAGCAGTTAGCGGGCTGGATATCGAAGCAGCAAGTTACACGGCTTCTGATCCCACCGTCTTTGTGCGAAAAACTTGCGCAGTGTAAAGATACCGGCCAACTGCACACGGTTTTCACCGGCGGCGGCCCGGTGTTTCCTGACCTGGTTGAGAGGCTGCTCTCCAATTCCGGTCTGGACGTGGTCTGCGTCTATGGGTCAACCGAAGCTGAACCGATTGCGCATCTTGATGTGCGTGACATCTCCGAAGTTGACCAACGTGAAATGGCCGCAGGCAAGGGGCTTCTTGTCGGGTTTCCGGTTTCGCAAATCAAACTCCGAATTCGAAACGATGAAGTTCAGGTCACGGGCGATCATGTAAATGATGGCTATCTTGATCCCACGCACTCCAAGGCAAACAAAATCAAAGACGGCACCACGATATGGCATCGAACTGGCGATGTGGGTCACTTGGATGAACGGGGCCGTTTGTGGTTGCTGGGTAGACTGGGGAGCGATGTAAGAACCCCGACTGGTCGCACCTTTCCTTTCGCAATCGAAATTGCAGCCCGGCAATGGCCGGGCGTGACAAACAGTGCGCTTATGAACTTCGAAGAAAGCCCCGCTTTATGCATTGAAGGTGACGCGGGTCAGCTATCAAACTGGAGTAGTCTGGCGCAGGAACTGGGTATTGCCAAAGTGATCCACGTGAGAAAAATACCAATGGACAAACGCCACAATTCCAAAGTTGACCGAGTAAAACTTGCTCACTTGTTGGGTTGTTGATCCTCGGTAGTTTCCCTTCCGTGTTCCGACGGGAAACCGCAGTCGAGCACAGTTTTGTACCTGCCGGCTAGTCGGCAGAAAAGTCCAGCAACTTGCAATAACCAACTGCCAGTAGATCTACCCGCCGCACTGAGAGAAAATCTAAGGCGCAGCTTGGGCTCATTAGAGGCATTTGTCGGAACTGATCGGTCTGGGCCAAACCATTTGAGGATTGGATGTAGGAGAACAATAGAACGTATTGATTTGCGTGCGAGGAATCCGATGTCTGTTTTGCGTCCGCGAATGTCGCAAGTATTTCAGCGGTTAAAAGCGGCTGAAATAACTTGGTATTCGTGAGGTGCCGCTGTTTGATTCTCAGGCAGCGGAGAATTGGGAAGCCGGTGTAAGTCCGGCACTGCCCCCGCAACGGTAAGGAAGGTCAGGTTCGACAATCAACCACTGGGACGAGGATCCCGGGAAGGTGTCGCAACCGGGCGCAAGTCCCTTTCAAGTCCGGAAACCAGCCTCTCAGATATGTCAAACCGCGGGTGGCGGTGGGGGCACGGGTTTCGGACGTGATCCTCGCACGCCTCCGGACGGTTCCTCCTTGTCATCTGCCCAAGCAATGCCGCGGGGCGCGGCAGGAGAGCCAGAAGTGAACAATATCCAAAGCCTGTTGGCGCGTCGAAACCCGGGTTATGCTCTGGAACAGGCGTTTTATACCGATCCCGAGATTTTTCAGACCGACCTTGAAACCATCCATTATCGCGACTGGCTGTTTGCCATTCCCGCGTGTGAGTTGGTGAAATCGGGCGACTACGTTACGTACAATGTAGGCGCCTACCGAGTGATTATTGTGCGCGGCTCCGATAACCAGATACGAGCGTTTCACAACACGTGCCGTCATCGCGGTTCGATCATCTGCAAGGCAGCAAAAGGCAATGCGCCGAAGCTGGTTTGCCCGTATCATCAGTGGACCTACGAACTTGACGGCTCATTGCTATGGGCCCGTGACATGGGGCCGGACTTCGATCCCAAACAGCATGGATTGAAGACAGTTCACTGCCGCGAGCTCGCCGGGTTAGTATATATCTGTTTGGCGGATGACGCCCCGGATTTCGATACGTTCGCTAATATCGCGCGCCCCTATCTTGAGCCGCACGATCTCGGGAATGCCAAGGTCGCCTTTGAAAGCTCAATCATCGAGAACGGCAACTGGAAGCTGGTCTGGGAAAACAACCGCGAGTGCTATCACTGTGGCGGCAACCATCCTGCTCTGTGCCGGACTTTTCCTGACGATCCGGGCGTTACAGGGATCGAAGGTGGTGAGACACCAGCCTACATGCAGACCCATTTCGACCGGTGTCAGGCTGCGGGCATGCCATCGCAGTTCTACCTGAATGAAGACGGTCAATACCGTCTGGCGCGTATGCCGCTGAAAGAAGGCGCTGAGAGCTATACGATGGACGGAAAGTCTGCCGTGCGCCGCTGGTTGGGTCGGTCGCCCTTTGCCGATGCGGGATCGCTTTTGAAGTTCCACTATCCGACCACGTGGAACCACTTCCTTGCCGATCACTCGCTTGTTTTCCGAGTCACTCCGATCAGCCCGACAGAGACTGAGGTCACTACCAAATGGTTGGTCAACAAGGACGCGGTTGAAGGCGTAGACTACGACGTGAAACGTCTGACCGAAGTCTGGGTCGCCACGAATGACGAAGATCGCCAGGTGGTCGAGGATAACCAGCAGGGTATCAACAGCCCGGCCTATGTACCTGGTCCGTATTCACCTATTCAGGAATCCGGCGTGCTGCAGTTCGTGGATTGGTATTGCAGCACGTTGTCGGCTCGCCTGGCGCCGGACACAATGGCGGCGGAGTAAGGCTGATGAAAGATCTGAACACGCTCTCTTCGGCCATCTGGCAGGATGGCGAAATGCTGGAATGCGTCTCTGTCGTGCCCGAGATGCCGAACACCGCCAGTTTTTCATTCCGTGCCCCGTCTGGTGCGCAGTTCGCCTATCACCCAGGTCAGTTCCTGACGCTCGAAATCCCAGCTCCGGGTCAACCCGGAGGTGTCGTGCATCGCACCTATACGATCTCATCATCGCCGTCGCGGCCACGGTCGATAACCATCACTGCCAAAGCGCAAGCCGACAGTATCGGAACGCGCTGGATGCTGGACAACCTTCAACCCGGTATGCGCCTCAAGGCCATTGGGCCTGGGGGTCTGTTTACCAACGCCCAAAGCCAGGCAGGAAAGTACCTGCTTATCTCGGCTGGCTCCGGCATCACCCCGATGATGTCGATGACCACCTGTATGTGGGATGAAGGTCGTGATCTGGATGTCGTTTTCATCAATTGCGCCAAACGTCCGTCCGAGATCATCTTTCGGCAGCGGTTAGAGCAGATGGCCAGCCGTACTGATGGTTTGGATCTGAAATTTGTTGTGGAGGAGCCGGATCGCTACCGTCCGTGGACGGGATATCAGGGTCAATTCAACCAGTTGATGCTGGGTCTGATGGCGCCTGATTACCTTGAGCGCGAGGTCTATTGTTGTGGCCCTGAGCCCTTCATGCAGGCGGTGCGGGAAGCTCTGGCTGGTCTTGGCTTTGATATGGACAACTACCATCAGGAGAGCTTTGGCGCGCCGGTAGAAACTGAGGCGGATCTACCTGAGTTGGATGACGTTGTCCTCGACGATGACAGCAATGCCGAGATCCTGTTCGCGACCTCGGGTGTGACTGCCAAAGTAGCCGAAACCGATACGGTCCTCGCCGCCGCGCGCTCGGTTGGTTTGAACATTCCGTCGGGATGTACTTTCGGCGTGTGCGGAACTTGCAAGGTCAAGAAAACCTCTGGCGAGGTTCACATGGTCCACAATGGCGGAATATCGGAAGACGACATCGAGGCGGGCTATATTCTGGCCTGCTGTTCGAACGCTATAGGCAAGGTTGAAGTCGAGGTTTAGGTGGTTCGTGTCACTATCGAAACCGCAGTATGGCTGACACCAGCTGCGGTTTCGATGTGTTGGCTTCGAGTTTGGACAGGTACCTCATCAGGTAGTGTTCGAACGGCTTAAGGTGATCTCAAGATCTATAAATCCAACAAAACTGTGAGCCGGACAGTCCCTGTATGCCTGCCAAGATGATCGCGAAATGATCTCAGGTATTACCAACATCACCAAGTTATACGAGTTTTGCGCGGATGCTTGTCGATGAAACGCAACTTCAAGCATCCGCCGGAAAGACTTCTGTGTGCTTATGACAAGGCATCAGTGCATGCATCAACGCAATCTTCATCAATCGAGTTTTCTGAGGTCGAACCGTAACCGCGGGCAGGTTTTTTGATGGTTTGGGGGTATTTGGGTTTTGTATCAGCGTGCGTGCGGGTTTGTGAAACTGCTGAGCGAACATCATGTGCATTGCTGCGTTGGCCGTGGTCACGCAACGGGCCAGCCATGCACATTCCAGCACTCAGAATAGCGGCGAACGCAGTGACGGAATTAATCAGTGCCTTTTTCATATTTTGGTCCCTTTCGGTTAAGAGCGTTTGGATCAACACAAATTTTTCACACGGGTTCGATGATTGATCAGTGCCCAGGAATGTTCGGATACAAGTCGAATGAACAGCGATGGTCAGAGCCGAAAGCTTTGTTGGGTCCGCCGCGAGAACACATAAACACAGAACCGGGGACAGAAGCAGACATTTTGTCTGTTTGGTTGTTGTTGGCAGTTGTGCCAGCAACGTCAAATGTTTGCGAAACTGACGAACGAACATCCTGTGCAAGCCCGCGTTGACTGTGGTCGCGCAACGGGCCAGCCATGGACATTCCAGCACTCAGAATAATGGCGAATGCGGTGACGGATGTAATCAGAGTCTTTCTCATTTTCTTGGTCCCTTTTGATTGAGCGTGCTTGATACGCTGTGTGTGAAACCAATCTGGCAATCTGCGGCCCGGATTTATTGCGCTGACACGTCAAGGTTTTGAGAAAAGACATCAAGCTGACGCCTGAACACCATTTCGCTTTAGAACTGGACCTCAAAGCCGATGTTCCAGCCGAAGCTGTAGTCATCCGAGCTGCTCCCCAATCCGCTTTCACCGGTGATCTCAGCATAGAACTGCGAGCGATCCGACAGAGGGACATTGCTGCCTAAGGTCAGGACCGCTGTGTCCTGACCGCGCTCGGTGAATACTGTATTTTGCCCAAATACCACCGAAGTCGTGTTGTCGAACGTATGGTAGAAATCGATTTGACCGTAGAGCATTGAGTTGTTTGCTATGGCACGTTCAGCGCGCAGTCCGACCCGGGCTGTTAATGTGTCGCCTTCCACCAGGGATCCGATCCGACCACCCTCGATCCGATCAGGGACATCGTCCATGTCGATATCGCTGTACATGACCTGCACTTGCGAGATGAGCGTCCATTCGTTCTGCAGCTTGAAGGGCTTACCCACTTCAACAGATATCTCATACCCACTGCCGTCGGCATCCATGGCTGCCCCGCCGTTGGGACGTATCTCGCCGTCGAAATACCCATAGCGAAGCTGCCCTTCGACATAGAACTGACTATCCGCTACCCAAAGCGCGCTAAGCGTTGCATCGTAAGCGTCGGCCGAGATATCGGCGTTGGCAAAGTTGGATCCAACGTCCGATGACAGGCTACCGATGCCAAATTCCAGCCCGCCGAACACCTGTCCGCCTGCGACCTCAGCCAAAGGCAAATTCGCACCATAACGAAGGCTGCCGCTGTTCGTATTCATCTCTCCTGCACCGACATCATAGCTGTCGCGTTCACCATTGGTTTCAACCCAGAACGTTGGTCCTGCGGTCGTCGACAACTCAGGCAGCGCCTGGCCGACGGTGAGGGCTTTGGAACCGTTGCTTTGCGTCGCAGTGCGGAACACCTTGATGCTGTTCTCTGATGGACGAATACCCTGTGCAAACCCGCTTAGGCTGTCGCGTGACGGACCGGCCATAGACATTCCGGCACTCATGACAATGGCGAGTGTCATAGCGGATGTGATCATGACGTTTTTCATCTCTCAGTGCCTTTACGCTAAACCTGTTTGGTAGGCTGTGTGTGCAATCAATCTGGCAATCTGCGGCTCAGATTGATTGCGCTGGCACGTCAGGGCTTTGAGAAATGGCATCAATCTAGCGCCCGCTCGCATTTTTCGCAGTGGGACGGTCGCTGTCGGGTAGATGAGGTTACGCCCCCCTCGAACCAGAATAGGTTGACGTTGACAAGCGCAGCCGAGCCCCGGAGTGAAAGACCGGGGCCCGGAGTTATATAGCGACACGTCGCTTTTTTAGGGCTGATCTGCCTGGATCAACACTCGGCTACCGGTAGTTCATCCAGATCAGCTGATCAGACAGGTCGGAACCCGTCGTCTTGCCAAAAATCCAAGTGTAGTTGCCATTGTCCTCAACCGGAATGACTACAACATAAGGCAGTTCCGAGCTCCAGTTCGCGCCAGACGATGTGGATGATGTAAAGGCTTCATAGTACATATCTGCCTTCTTGTATTTGCTGTTTCTTTTTGCAGCGGTTTTGAGAGCTTCCCCCGTAAAACTGCGTTGGCTGTGGTCACGCAGCGGACCGGCCATGGACATTCCAGCACTCAGAGCAATGGTGAGCGCGACGACGGATGTAATCAGTGTCTTCTTCATTTCTTGGTCCCCTTCAGTTGAGCGTGGTTGATACGCTGTGTGTGAGACCAATCTGGCAATCTGCGGTTCAGATTTATTGCGCTGACACGTCAAGCTTTTGTGGAAAGATATCAAGCTAACGCTGGTTTGCGACGGCTCCTGAAATAGGCTCGACCTCAGTCAAGCCAACACTGAATTTGCAACAGCATCTCGCAAAACTGAACTGATGGAAGCCGATAGAATGCGCACTATTGTGGTTCGTACCCCGCGCAGCATTCGATACACCGACATTATTGTAGATCTTCTCTACACCTAACCATTCATGCCTTTGAGAATTCGTTGGTAGAACGCGCCATGTGCATCCTCAACTGCAGGCCTTGCGACCCATTTCCGGTCCAAATTCAGTTCTCCTGCGGGTACGATTTGTTGCGCGATATCGGCTGGTGTGGTTTCGTCAGACGTTCCGTTCTTCCAGTCGTGAAAGGCTGATGAGTATCGAACGACCGCTCCACTCATCGGCAAATCAAGCAACCCGCCCTCGGCAAAGAACGTCAACCCGTCGCCCATTTCCTCCCCAATGAGTTTGAGCCTGTTTCCCAAACGATGTTTGAGGATGGCGACAAACACGATCGCTGCGGAAAACGTGAATTTATCGACAAGCACAACAATCTGCTTACTTGCGCTTTGCGAGATTGCGTCGATTAAGGGCATCGTTAGAAGAAAATCGCCACCGGTGTTTCCGCGAACGTCAATTAATAGGGTTTTGTCCGAGCAGGCGCGCACGTGATCCGCTGCATCTGAGATGGCTTTAGGCAGCGCGCTTTCGCTCGGATCAAAGAAACTTGGCAATGCTATTGATAACCCGAGATCTTGCCAGTCCTTAAACTCCACAAAGGTTTGGGGCTCCCAGGCAGGATCAGCCTTGCCGTGTTCGTTTCTTGGGTAGAGCATCGATCCAGGGACAGTATTTCCATTTTCCACTTTCAGGTTGGTAATCTGCCCATTTTCGCCCTGCACACGATACTCGGTCGTGCCGCTGTTTGACGAAAAACCCAAACGTGTCAGAGCGTAGGGCCAAGCCAGAAGTATCGGTCCGATAACCCGTTTCCTTTGGCACGTTCCCGCCAAAAATTTCTCTGCAATGGCTTCGATTTGGCTCAAAGTTGCACCATTGACTGCGATCAGTTTTCCTCGCGGTGCAGTTATCCCTGGTGGCGCCCCAATAACTTGAACTGAACGCCCCACACTCACGAACCGCAGCGGTAGCACCGAGATCGCATCATTCGGGATCAGCCGTGTGTGTCCATTTTGGGGAAGCGCCAATAGGCGCATCGCGGACATCAGAAAAGCTTCGATAGAGCCCTCCGAAGCGTATCGCCGGGTTTCGCTAATGCAGTTGTCTATCACGGCCCTTTCGATCTGCCGAAAGCTGAGATCGGTTGGCAGGGCAGTTTCTAATATTAGGTCCAGGTCTTCCGTGAGCGACATGTTTCAAGGTGCGCATAGCCGCTCGTCAATGTCCATATTGGCATCGAAATCGACGTTCTCTGCATGCAGGAGTATTGTCGGCTATCTGACGGGGTGAAACGATGGATCATTTGATCTGCAGATTAGGGATGCACTCAATCAAAGAGCGCTTCACATTACACCCCTTCAGAGATTTTTTGCAGTTCGTTGCAACGTCGACATACACCCAATGGACGTCAAACTGCCAATGAAGGCATCTACGGGCGTTGAGTAATCAAATAGCTAAAAAATCTAGTTTCACCGGGTCGCTCAAGGTCTGGTATCCACCAAGAACCGTGGAAGCGAGCAGGAAGCCCGATACTTCACCTTCGGCCGCACATAGCTCTTCGCAAAGCTCTTCAATTGGTCGTTTGTCGTCTAGTCCAGGCCTGTGGCTAGGGCGGTCAAACAATTGGTTCAACAGATCGCTCAGAAACCAACTTCGTCGCACATTAAGAATTCATCTGACTACTCAGATACTCACCTGTTCTACGATAGTGATCGATCAAGTGCTGAGTTGCGCTATCTGCGTCGTGATTTAATGCCGCGTCCAGGATTTGCTGGTGTTCGGCGGCGATGTCTCGCTTTTTGTAGCTCGAACCGCCGGCCGCCAGATAGCGGTAGCGAATGTTCAGGTCGTAAAGCTGCGAACAATACCTTAGCAGTAGCGGCAGTTTTGAATTGGCTAACAAGGCCATATGAAAGGCCTTGTGGGCATCTTCAAAATCGTGCGCCTCGTTCTGGCCAGCTTTTTTCATATGGTGGTGACGCAGGACAAGCCGATCTTCCCAGGCCGCATCCGCATTGGCGATGGAGGCGCGAAGCGCAGTTTCCTCAAGGTTGCATCGCAACAGCAGGATTTCTTCGAAGTTACACTTGCTGACTGGCGCTGCCCGAAATCCGCGCTGATCAATCCGCTCGACCAACATGTCCGAAGTCAAAAGGCTAAGTGCTTCGCGAACCGGGCTTGCGCCGGTATCCAGTAACCCGCGAAGCTGCTCGATCTTGAGCTTTTGTCCAGGAGGTAGCTCGCCGGTCAGGATCATCTCGCGCAGCCTACGATACGCACCATGAGTGGCTGATGTTTCTTTGCCCTCTGTATCAAGCATGGGATCCATATCCGGCTGTTCCTTTTAACCAGCGCAAACTCTTGGGTGCTCTTAGCTGAGGGCACTCGTTCCAGTCGATAGGCCAATTGAAACGTTCAGCGAGCCTTCGTTGATCATCCAACGTCGAAGTACAAAGCTGCGCGCTCCGCTTTTGTGCATGGGGTCGTCCTCGGCCAGCTTTCGGGCGGCTTCAAGATTGTCGGCGCGATAGATGATCAAGCCCATGCCTTGCATATGTTCCCCGGTTTCATCCGACATAGGTCCGGCAAAAGCCAGCTGCCCCGAACGCTCAAGCCGCGCCTGATACGCTAAGTGATCTGGAAGCGAAGCCTTTACATCTTCCGGGGTTTTGGCCGGTGTGCTGTGTGCAACGTAAAGCTCCAAAGCAAGTGCGCCACGGTTTTTTGCTTCTGATTTATAGTCTGACCAGGCGACCATCGGCACTCTCCAAAAATATCGATATTATTTGACATAATGCAAAATAGTCGGCAAAAATCAAGCGAACTGAGATGGATGGTGAAAATGAAATACCTGGTGGGAGAGACTTCGGAAGGCACAGCGGTTTTTGCTGTAAACGGCGAAAACGCAGTGAATCTAACGGCTTTGGACCCTGCTGTCGGTTCGGATTTGATGGGTTTGATAGCCAAGCCCGAACTGGCCGACTCACTTGCCAGCAAAATTGACGCCGCAGACACTGTGCCCGTGTCTTCCATCACTCCGGCATTGCCCGTTGCCGCTCCTGGAACGATCATTTGCATGGGGTTGAACTACACGGACCACATCAAGGAAGGCGGGTATGACATCCCGGAATATCCGACGCTGTTCATGCGCGGGAAGAACTCGATCATGGCGGCAGGGCAACCTATGGTGCGGCCTGCCTGTTCCGAGAAGCTCGACTACGAAGCCGAACTTATGCTGATCGTTGGAAAACGCGGCCGCCGTATCTCGGAAGAGGCTGCGTTGGACTATGTTTTTGGCTACACCGTGTTCAATGACGGGTCACTGCGAGATTATCAGCGCAAAACCGTTCAATGGACGCCCGGCAAAAACTTTGATGACACAGGTGCGATCGGTCCATTCACTGTAACGCCAGACGAACTGCCCGAAGGAGCGTCAGGTCTGAAGATCGAAAGCCGTGTGGGCGATGAAATCCTTCAAAGCTCGAACACTGCCAACATGATATGGGGCGTTCGTCAGGTCCTAGCGACGATTTCAGAGTACACCACTCTTGAGCCCGGAGACCTTATTGCTCTGGGAACACCGCCTGGTGTCGGGCACGCCAAAAAGCCCAATCCCCGTTGGTTGAAGCCCGGCGAAACCGTTGAGGTCGAGATTGAAGGCATTGGAATTTGCGCCAGCCCAATCATTGACGAAAAAGACGCCAAGTCCAAGGTGGCCGCAGCATGAGCGCACCAACCGGAGCAGAGCTGGAGGCACTTCGCGCCAAGGCGCAGCAAGATCACCGCGATCTGCGCGAGCGCATTCCACGCTTGTCGGATGACGCGATCGCCTTGATCCTGCGCGAATCCAGATCGCACTACGCGTGGACCAACAAGCCTGTTTCTGACGACATACTTGAAGAGATCTACGACATCACGATCAACGGCGCGACCAGCATGAATACGTTGCCCGCACGCTTCGTTTTCGTGAAAAGTCCTGAAGGGAAAGAGCGGCTTGCAAAGTCTTTAAAGCCGAAGAATGTACCAAAGATGATGGATGCTCCGGTCACGGCGATCATTGCCTATGACATGGACTTCTGGAAGGAATTGCCTTTTCTTTTCCCGCACGAAGACCGACGGCCATTATTTGAAGGCAATCCCGAATATGTAGCCGATACAGCGTTTCGCAATGGAACACTTCAGGGCGCTTACTTCATGATCGCCGCCCGAGCGGTCGGGTTGGATGTCGGTGCGATGTCAGGCTTTTCGAACAAAATTGTCGACGAGGAATTCTTTGCAGGAACGACGCTCAAGTCGAACTTCTTGTGCAATCTGGGTTACGCAGATGAAACAGGATTGTTTCACAAGCTGCCGCGCTTCCCATTCGAAAAGGTTTGCTCTTATGCATGAGGAGGTGACGCTGTGGCTATGAAAGTAAAACCTGTCGTGACGTACCGCACGACAGCTCAGTGCCCGACTCATGCGCGGACTGAGATACCAATTCGCGATCTTGATGTTGTTGTCGATGAACCCGTCGAACGCGGCGGGACAAATCTTGGTCCGTCTCCGACCGAAACCGCAATGGCAGCCCTGATCGCCTGTACGAATGTCATCGGGCACAAGAACGCACATCGGTTGGGAGTTGACCTCGGCAGTGTGACAATCGACGCGAAATGCAGGTTGGACCGGCGTGGTGTGCTGATGGAAGAGGAGATCGATGTTCCGTTTCCGGAAATCGAACTCACCGTGAATTGTGAGACGCACGCCAGTCAGGAGGAGCTGACACGCGTGGGCGAGGAGACAGCTAAATATTGCGCCATCGCAAAACTGTTTGAAGCGGCAGGCACGGACCTGACCGTCAACTGGGTCAAAGCTAAAAAATAAAAAAGATCCAACTTTCTGGGAGGAGAGAAATGAAAAACTGGACCAAACGCAGCCTAGCGGGCGCTGCTCTGGCAGGCGTCATGGCGATGCCCCTCGCGGCAGAAGAGACCATCTCTGCCGTCGTAATTGATGGCTATCCCGACCGCGCGTTGTGGGTGAAAGAATTCACCAACTTCTTCATTCCAGAAGTAGACAAACGGCTGGGTGATTCCGGCAACTATAAGATGAACTGGCAAGAGAACTACGGCGGTTCAATCGTTAAGCCGAAAGGCGTTCTGGAAGGGATTCAGCTTGGCCTTGGCGACATTGGTATCGTCACAACCATCTTCCATTCCTCGAAACTGCCCAGTCAGGGCATTTCGGGTTCGACACCCTTCGTGGCGTCGGATTCCCGCGCTGTGGCCAAGGCTGTGGATGAAATTGCACGCGAGTATCCTGCGATGCAGAATGAGTTTGCGGCTCAGAACCAAGTCTATCTGGCGACTGGCGTTGTTCTCGACACGTATCAGATTTTCTGCACAGAGCCGGTCTCTTCGGTTACCGATCTTGAAGGTCGTAAGATCGCCGGTGCAGGTCTTAACTTGCGTTACCTTGAAGGTATAAAGGATGCGGCAGGCGTGCGCGGAGGCCTGACCGATTTTTATAATATGCTTCAAACCGGCCTCGTCGATTGCGGCATGCTTTGGCCCGAAGCTGCAAAGACGTTCAAGATCGCGGAAGTGGCCCCATACATGCTCAAGGCTGATCTGGGGGCCGTGAATTCCAAGACCATCACCGTCAATGCCGACTACTGGGCAGGCCTGCCGGACGAAGTCAAAGACGTGTTGAAGGCCGTCGCCATTGATTACCGGGACCACGTCGCAGGTATCGCAATGGACCGGGCTGCTGCTTCGCGGGACGCATACGTTGAAGCGGGTGGAACCATCGTCGAAGTTTCAGACGAAGACCGTGCCGCCTGGGCAAACGCCATGCCGAATGTCGCACAGGAATGGGCTGCGACGCTGAACGACAACGGTGAGCAGGGAACAGAAATGCTGGCTGCCTATCTCGGTAAGCTTCAAGATGCCGGTTTCACCGGTGTGCGTGACTGGACGGCTGAATAACCGGCCGGCGATCCACGAAAGGGGCCATTTATGCTGAAGACCGCAGTTGCTGGCTTGTCGCGGGTCGCCAATTCGCTCGCAATCGCCGCCAACGCATTGGGAACACTTGTCGTCCTTGCATTGGTGGTCATTCTGAACATTGACGTGATTGCGCGCGGTCTTTTTTCGGCTCCGCTGCGCGGAACATATGAGATGGTGCAATTCTCGGTCGTGATGATCGTCTTTCTGCAATTGGCAGACGTTGTAAGAGTGGATCGGTTGACACGCTCGGACGGGTTTCTGAACTTGCTGCACCATCGACGCCCCGGTCTGACCGCGAATCTGAGGCGGATTATCAACGCGATTTCGGCCATCTTCATGGGCCTAATTGCCTATGTGACCTTCCCGGAATTCCTGCATATGTGGGAAACGCAGGACTACTTCGGAGTTCCGGGTCTTTTCACACTGCCATGGTGGCCGGTCAAACTGGTCATCGCGTGCGGTACTGCGCTTGCCTGCGTGATCTTCCTGCTCAAGGTCGTCACGGCGCAGGACCGCCCGCAACTTATTCGCACCCCAGAGCATGACGAGGCCGCAGAATGACGCCGATTGAGATTGGCCTGATCTCGGTCGTTGCCATCGTCTTTCTGATTTACGCGGGCGTCTACATTCCGATTGCTTTAGGCGTGGTCTCCTTCGTGTCGATCTGGCTGATGCGGGACAACTTCACGCTTGCGCTCAACCTGCTGAAGGTTGCGGTGGGCGACAGCGCGATGGAATACAGTTTCGCGACAATCCCTCTGTTTACCTTTATGGGGCTCATCGTTTCAAAAGCGGGACTAGGCAGGGATATTTACGAGGTCATGACCATGCGATTTCGCAAGGTCAAAGGCGGTATCGGAATGGCGACCGTCGGAGCAAATGCCGTGTTTGCGGCCGTTACCGGGTCGTCCATTGCGTCCGCATCCGTGTTCACCAAGGTCTCGGTCCCGCAGATGATGGCGCAGGCATATAATCCACGTTTTGCGGTTGGGGTTGTGGCCGGGTCGTCGGTTTTGGGGATGATTATTCCACCCTCGGCGATGCTGATCATCTATTCCTTTGTCGCCGAACAGTCCGTAGGGGACATGTTTCTGGCGGGAGTAATACCCGGTATCATGCTGGCGATAGCTTATGTGGGCGCGATCTGGTTGATGGGCCGCTTCACACCTGCATTTGTGGGCGGCCGGGTCGTCGACGACACCGAATGGATGTCCGGACGCGAGATCGCATCCAAGACCTTGCCCACATTGTTCATTATCACGGTAGTGCTCGGTGGCATTTACACAGGATGGCTAACCGCTGTCGAGGCGGGTGCCGCCGGGGCACTGGTTGCGCTCGTGATCGCAGTCGTACGCAAGTCCATGACACCAAGAGCGTTCTGGGACGCGTTGCTGGAAACCGGTCACATTACAGCCGCGATCTTGTTCCTGATTACAGCAGCTTCAATTTACAGCCGCATGCTGGGACTGGCCGGGCTGCCCAATCAGTTGCAGGACCTGCTTGCAGGGAACTCGGCGTCCTTCTGGTCGATAATGTTGCTTTACGTTTTGTTGATGCTTTTTCTAGGGACTTTGCTGGATACTGCATCGATCATCCTGATCGTCGTCCCGTTGTTCTTGCCCATGGCCGAAGCCCTGGACATGTCGCTGATCTGGTTCGGGATCATCACCGTGGTCGGCGCCGAAATCGGACTTTTGACCCCGCCGCTAGGTATATCCTGTTTCGTCATCAAATCGACGATCAACGATGACCGAATATCGCTCAAGGATGTGTTCATGGGCGCACTTCCCTTTGCGTTCGTGATGCTGATCGTCCTGTTTATTCTGATCGAGTTCCCGATCCTCAGCCTTGCCCTGATTTAAGGAGGCCAAGATGCGCTCTGTCACCAAAGACAATATCACTGACGTGTTCATGGGTTATCTTTCCAAAGACACCGATCCACGGACACGTGAAATCATGGGCTCCCTGGTCAAACACCTCCACGACTTCGCGCGGGAAACCAACCTAACGCATGACGAGTGGCGCTCCGGGATTGCGCTTCTGGAGGGATGTGCCGCCGTGGAATCCGAGGACAGGCATGAGTTCGTGTTGGCCTCGGACGTGTTGGGCCTGTCCTCATTGGTGGACATGCTACATTCCAGTCCGGAAGCAACAAGTTCATCTGTGCTTGGTCCTTTTCACGTGTCCGGCGCGCCCGCGCTGCCAGTCGGTGGGGATATGAAGCGCCACTATGGTGGGCCGGTGTTGCTCGCCGAAGGCGTAATCCGAGACGCTGAAGGCAATCCCATTGCCGGAGCAGAGCTCGACATCTGGCAAACTGCGCCAAATGGAATGTATGCAAGTCAGGATGAAGAGCAGGACACATACTCTTTTCACGGCTTAATGACGGTTGGCGCCGACGGGCGTTACGCGTTCACGACCGTGAAGCCGGTGGAGTACACGGTGCCGTCCGACGGGCCAGTTGGCGACATACTGCGCGCTTGCGGCCGCCATCCTTGGAGGCCCTCACACCTCCATTTTATCGTCAAGGCTCCGGGGTACCGATCTCTGGTGACCGAAATTTTCCCGGATGATGACCCCTATCTGGATCAGGATACGGTGTTTGGTGTTCGGGACGATCTGGTGATGACCTATGTTGAACGGCCAGTTTCAGAATTTCCGGATGGCATGGAACTTTCCGGTAAGATCACCGAGCCTTTCTTGCACGTGAATTTTGACGTGAGGCTTGCCAGAGGTTGAACGATATTGAGGAGGCTTGAGGTGCTGAAACATATCTTCATTTTAGGTGCCGTGCTGTTTTGCAGTACTGCTATCGCAGAAGAGCGCCCGATCTTTGACGCGCATATTCATTACAGCCACGATGCCGTCAAACTGGTTCCTCCTGAACAGGTGGCCAAAATCCTTCGGGATGCGGGAGTTCGTAAAGCCCTGGTCTCCAGCTCGGATGACAATGGCACTCAACTATTGTTGGCCGCAGCACCAGATATCGTTGTTCCGGCACTGCGCCCTTACCGTCGCCGCGGTGAGATCAACACCTGGATGCACGATGAAACTGTAATCGACTATTTGGAAGCAAATCTGTCCAAGAACGAATACCAAGCCATCGGTGAATTCCACGCCTATGGAGACGACATCGAAACGCCGGTTATCCAACGCATGATCGCACTTGCAAAGGAGAAGAACCTAATCCTGCACCACCACGGTGATCGCGAGGCCGTCGACTTGATTTTCGAAACCTGGCCAGAGGCGCGGGTTTTGTGGGCCCATTCTGGCTTTGACGACCCAGCTAGTGTTGTCGATGCTCTAGATACCTATCCTAGGCTTTGGGCCGATCTGGCATTTCGTTCGGACATGGTCTCACGAGGCAGTATCGACCCGAATTGGAAAGCTGCGTTCGAAGCCCATCCTGATCGGTTCATGGTCGGAACAGATACGTTCGCACCGGAACGTTGGTATTACGTAGGCCCTCATGCTGATTTTTCGCGCGAATGGCTGGATTTGCTTCCGGACCAGATCGCGGACAACATTGCGTATGCCAATGCGGAACGTATGCTGGCATCAGAATGATCCGCTGGGTTGCCTTGTTTCTAATATCTTCCGGCATGGCTGTTGCTTGTGAAGCGACAGGGCAGCGATTGAGTTCCGAAGTTCTAGACGCACCCGAAGTGCATATGGTCGTGGATGAAGTCCCTTTGGCCCAACCATTTTCCATTCTGATTTCAGTCTGCGATGAAATTGCCATCGACACGCTTCGTGTCGATGCAACCATGCCTGCTCACCAACACGGGATGAACTACGTCCCTAAGGTCACAGAGTTAGGCGACGGGTTGTTCCGTGTCGATGACATGTTGTTTCACATGCCGGGTTTATGGGAGCTGCAAGTTGATGTTGGCTTCGGTGGGGAACCGGTATCGTACACGTCCGAAGTTGAGTTGAAATGAAGGTGTTGCTGACAGCTGCGCTAATAGTCCTGACGGGTTCAGTGCACGCAGAAGTCCTGTTGACTGAAGACGAAATTCAACAAACGCTGTCCTTCGGGCCATGGCCACCATCCGTCTCCTCGGATCCAAGCAACAGGGTTTCAAACGATGTCAGAGCGATCGCGCTCGGAGAGGCATTGTTCAATGATCCGGTGTTGTCCGTCGACGGAGCATTTGCCTGCGCGAGCTGTCACGATCCTGGGCAGGCATTTACCACGTCCGAGGCCCGGGCGCTTGGTCGTGTCCTGTTAGATCGGAATACTCCATCACTGAGAAATCTGGCCGGTCTCCGCTGGTATGGATGGGGCGGCAAGAGCGACAACCTTTGGGCAGCCAGTTTGCATCCGATCATCCAAGAACAAGAGATGGCGCACAGTAAAGAGAGTTTAAAATCGGCCATTTTTGAGAGTGCCTATATTGATGATTTTGAAGCTATTTTCGGTGGCATCCAGAACCAAGAACCAGAACTTGTGCTGGTCAATACTGCCAAAACCATATCGGCCTATCTGGAGACATTAACTACCGACCGGACACAGTTTGACGACTTTCGTGATGCCCTGGAACAACGTGATCTGGCGGCAGCGTCGAACTATCCCGAAGCCGCCCAGCGAGGTTTACAGCTCTTTCTAGGGCGCGGGAATTGTGTGTTTTGCCACAACGGTCCGAGATTTTCTAACAACGAGTTCCACGACGCCGGCGTGCCCTATTTTTTGAACGAAACCGAAGTCGACGAAGGGCGATTCCGTGGGCTGAATTTTTTACTATCCAGCCCGTACACCTTGGACGGCGTATGGAACGATGATCCAGATAAGCAAGGCGCTTGGGCGGTTCGCAGCGTGCGCAGAAGCCATTCTGATTTTGGAACCTTTCGTACGCCCAGCCTGCGTGGAGTGGCCGAAACC
Source organism: Roseibium sp. RKSG952 (assembly GCF_009711355.1). Taxonomy (NCBI): domain Bacteria; kingdom Pseudomonadati; phylum Pseudomonadota; class Alphaproteobacteria; order Hyphomicrobiales; family Stappiaceae; genus Roseibium; species Roseibium sp. RKSG952. Next base: position 298,720 of record NZ_SMMF01000962.1, read on the forward strand.
GCGCCTTACATGCATGACGGCAGTCTGGTCGATTTGGATGCCGTCATCAGGCACTACAGCGAGATCGATACGGAAAGGTTGCACGCCGATGGTGAAGCCGTACTTGCCGAACTCAATTTGTCTGAGCAGGAGATTGCAGACTTAGTTGCATTTCTTGGAACACTGTCGAGCTCGCCTTAGCACCAGTCTTATTGAAATGTTTGATGTATATTGGCGGCTGTCTCTAGCAGCGCTTGTTCGATTTTGTCTTTTTGCCTTGAGAACCGCGTCGTTGGTACCGGTATCGAGATCGCGTGCAGATCCCCGACCCAATCGACGAAAGAGAACCCTATTGCCGACACTCCGGCAGAATGTTCGTCCAAATCATAAGCGAGGCCGTTTTCTCGGGTCATGTCCAGCTCGGACAAGAACTCATCCAAGTTCCTCTGTACACCATTCCGGTCCCATTCATTTCGAATCAGCTTGATCGCATCCTCTTTATCGAGCTGCGCGAGGCACGCTTTACCATTCGCCGTGGTGGTCAATGGAAAAACTTCTCCAACTTGCGAGACCGTCGTCAAACGATAAACACCGGGAACCTGATCCAAAAAAACCATACCGATGCCACGCATAACCGCGAGGTCTGTCGTCTCTCCGGTCTTTTGCGTCAGCTCTGTCAACAGAAGCCGGCAGTGTTCGACAATGTTGTAGTGAGCCGCACCTGCGAGGACGCTCAATTCAGGGCCAAGCCGTAACCCACCGCCATTCGCGTCGGCAATAACAAACTTCTCTTCCGCGAGGGCGCTTGTGATTCTTTGTACCGTAGAGCGGGGCAGGCCAACGCGTTCGGCAATTTTCCCCAAGCTCATCCCAGATTGGCTTTCCTTCAAAACACGCAGAATTGAAGCTGCTCTCGAAATGACTTGAATGCCAACTTTATCATTTTTATCAGACATTTACACTTCTCTATCGTTTCTTGACGACGCCGTTCCGGGTAACAAACACCTTCGCAAGGTGTACCACTATACGATGCAAGTCAACCGTATAGTGAGTTTATAGTTGACCGCGATGCGGTGCGCATGCATCATCATTCGGGACAGGTGGGGAGGCCACCCAGACAATTGAAAATGCAGAAAACGCCGCATCACCGGCGAACAGAGGAGATATGCCCAATGGTTGAAATCCGCGGCATTGAGTTTCAGGCAAACACCGACAATGACATGGGGCTCGAGTTTTACAACCTGAGCCACAGATACGGGTTTCAGTGTCCGAATTGGCCCTATTTCAAAGATGTTCAGATTGACCGGAAACACTATATGGCCAAGTCCGGTGTGCTGTCGCAGACGATTACCACAACGATGCACGTGACGACGCATATTGATGCTCCAGCGCACGTCGTTCAGGGAACGCCGTTTATCGACGAAGTCCCGCTGCCGCATTTCTTCGGTTCGGGATTGGTCGTCTCGGTTCCCAAGAAGAAGTGGGAACAAATCACAGGAGATGATCTGGAGAAGGCTTGCGGGCACGCAATCCGCAAGGGTGACGTTCTGATCATCAACACCGGTTGGCATAAGCAATACGAAGACGGTGACTACTTTGCTTATTGCCCAGGTCTCGTTCCTTCCGCTGCTGAGTGGATGATAGAGAAGGGTGTGAAAGTCGTTGGCCACGATACCCAGGCGAACGATCACCCGCTGGCAACTGCCATCGGTCCGCAGCGAAACGGTCCGATCATGCCACACCTCGAAAAAGAGTATCTTGAGTGGTCAGGCGGGACGCCGTGGGAGGTTGATTTCCCCGAGTGGGAGCCGGTACACAACATGCTGTTCTCTAAAGGCATTCTCGGCATCGAAAACGTCGGCGGCGATCTGGATGCAGTGACCGGCAAGCGTTGCACCTTCGCGTTCTTCCCGTGGAATTGGGACCGTGGCGACGGTTGCATCATCCGCTTGGTCGCGATGATCGACAAGAACCAATCCTACCGCATTGAAGCTGGCGAAGACTTCTGAACACTCACGGACCGGTCGCCGGTTCGCCGGCGGCCGCCATTAATCCTGAGCGGAGATGGACATGCATCTGAAGCGTTTTCAAGACGCGCAACCCTACGAAGCCCCGAACCATTTTGGATGTCATGGGCTTCGCTTGCAGGGGTTTGAGGAAGGCGGGCCGACAAATCAGTGGATCGGCTTCAGCCAGTTCCTGCCGGGCGGTGGTGCAGGGCCAGACTCTACGCCTTTTGAGAAGGTCTACGTGGTTCTGGAGGGTGAAATGACCGTGATCGTTGATGGTACCGAAACCACTCTTGAACCTATGGACAGCTGCACGATCGCGCCGGGCGAAGTGCGCAAAATTGAAAACCGCGCCAACCACACCTGCAAAATGCTGGTGGTCATTCCGTATCCGCCAGAAAGCTGAGGACGAAAAGAATGTCAGATCCACTCAAGATGTTTGACGTTATGGGAAACGTCGCGCTGATCACCGGAGCCTCGGGTGCCTTCGGGATGGTGGCCGCGCGTGTCCTCGCCGGGGCTGGTTGCAATCTGGTACTGGCTGCAGGCAACCAAGATGCGCTCGATGAGATTGCCAAAGAGTGCGAGGCACTTGGTGCAACGGTCGTTGCAATAAACTCACGACCGACTGATGAAGCGTCATGTGAGGCATTGGTCGACGAAGCCGTCAACAACTTTGGTAAGCTCGACATTCTCGTTGTCGCGTCCGGTATGAACAAAGTTGCGCCGATCAACGAAATGGCGCCAGAAACCTTTGACGCAGTGATGGACGCCAACGTGAACCAGAGCTGGTTGTTGGCGCGCGCGGCGGCGGCACACATGAAGCAAAGCGAATATGGCAAGATCATTTTCGTCAGTTCTGCGCGCAGCATCCTGGGACACCCTGCCGGTTACACAGCGTATTGCGCGTCAAAGGCTGCAGTGAACGGGATAACCAAAGCCTTGGGATGTGAGCTGGGGCCAACAGGGATTACCGTCAACGCGATTGCGCCGACGGTATTCCGTTCGCCTTTGACGGCTTGGATGTTCGAAGAAACCGACGAAGCGAAGGCGGTGCGCGATGGCTTCCTGACCCGGGTTCCCAAAGGACGACTAGGTGAGCCAGAAGACCTTGCAGGTCCGCTCCTGTTTCTCGCGTCGCGGGCATCTGATTTTTACACCGGGCATATCCTTCATGCCGATGGCGGATACACGGCAGGTTAAAGAATGGTGCGCAAGAAGCAGCAGATAGCGGTAATTGGCGCGGGGCTTATGGGGCACGGTATCGCCCTGACCTTGGCAAAAGCAGGTCAATATGTCGCCATCACAGACCCCGTTGAAGAGGCGCGAGCCACCGTGACTGACCGCATCCGAGCCAGCATGGCCGCGATGGGGGACGAAGAGGTCAAAATCACAAAAACCCTCAAGATGATTGAGATATTTGCGACAACGGAAGGTGCAGTTCGAAATGCTGGCGCTGTATTCGAAGCGGCACCGGAAAAGCTGGAGCTTAAGCAAGCGATTTTTGCTGAGATTGAAGCGCACGCTCCAGAGACCTGCATACTCGCTTCAAATACGTCGGTCATGCCCATCACTCAGATCATGTCTGGATTGCGACTGAAAAGCCGTGCGTTGGGAACGCATTGGTGGAACCCTCCGCACATGATCCCTTTGGTCGAAGTCATCAAGACAGAATGGACCGACCCCAAGATCGCGCAGACGATGTTCGATTTGTTGAAGGGTGCCGGGAAAACTCCGGTGATGGTCGAGAAAGACGTGCCCGGCTTTATCGGCAATCGACTCCAACACGCGTTGTGGCGCGAAGCGGTCAGTCTGGTGGAAAACGGGATATGTGACGCGGAAGCGGTTGATACTGTGATCAAGTCCAGCTTTGGGCGGCGATTGGCGGTCCTCGGTCCGTTGGAAAACGCGGATCTGGTTGGCACCGATCTGACGCTCGATATCCACGAAAACGTGCTGCACGATCTTGAGGCGCAAAAGGGCCCTTCATCTTACCTGAAGTCGCTTGTCGAAGCGGGTAAGATGGGCATGAAATCCGGCGAAGGGTTCAGGAAATGGGCCGAGGGCGAGGCAGACCAAGTTCGCCAGCGCGTCGCGACACATCTGAAAAATCTCGAGAAGACTTTGTAAGATCAATCAAACACTGGCGGGAGGCCGGTGAAGGGAGGACGCAATGACAAGGACTTACAGAACGGCCACAAGGCGCAGTTTCCTAGCCGGAGCCACGGCAGCAATCGCTGCTCCGGCTATCCTCCGGGGAACCCGCGCCTATGCTGCCAACCCGACGCTAAGGATTGGCAATGTGAGCCCGCGTACCGGTCCATTGGCTGGTTTCGCTGAGGCCGACGAGTACGTGCTTCAAGCCATACAGCAGGTCTTTTCAGCTGGGTTGGATAACAATGGCAAGACCTGGAATGTCGAAATCATCTCGAAAGACAGCCAGTCCAACCCCAACCGCGCAGCCGAGGTCGCCGCTGACCTGATCCTGGGTGATGAAGTTGATATCATCGTTGCGGCCTCAACTCCGGACACAGTGAACCCTGTCGCCGATCAGGCAGAGATAAACGAAGTTCCCTGCATCACAACCGACTGTCCTTGGCAGCCCTATTTCTTTGGTCGCAACGGCGTTCCGGGTGAGGGGTTTGAAACGACCTATCACTTCTTCTGGGGCCTAGAAGATGTGATCGCAGCGTTCCTTGATATGTGGGACAAAACTGGCGTGACCAAGACCGTGGGTGGTCTTTTCCCCAACGATGCCGACGGTAATGCTTGGGGCGATGCGGAACTGGGCCTGCCTAAACCGCTCGCCGCAGCTGGCTACACGTTGACCGATCCCGGTCGCTATCAGCCTCTGTCAGACGACTTCTCAAACCAGATCGCTGCGTTCAAGGCTGCTGGTTGCGAAATCGTCACTGGCAACATGATCCCGCCAGATTTTGCTACGTTCTGGAGCCAGGCCGCCCAGCAAGGGTTCAACCCGAAGGTCGTGACCATTGGCAAGGCACTTCTGTTCCCATCCGTCATTGAATCGTTGGGCGACCGTGGTGACGGGCTATCGACCGAGGTCTGGTGGTCACCGCATCATCCTTTCTCGTCCTCACTCACCGGCATTTCTTCGAAAGACCTTGCCGAAGGTTATACGGCAGAGTCGGGCCGTCCTTGGACGCAACCGCTCGGCTTTAAGCACGCACTGTTCGAGGTCGTCGCAGATGTCATCAAACGGGCTGATGACCTGGAAGACCCGTCTTCGATCATTTCGGCAATCACCTCCACCAACCTGAACACAATTGTCGGGCCGGTGAGCTGGGGTGATGGGCCGATGAACAACGTCACCAAAACGCCGTTAGTCGGCGGTCAGTGGCAGAAGTCCGGCGATAGGTATGAGTTGCAAATCGTTGCAAACAGCACCGCGCCCGAAGTTCCGATCACGGCA
>NZ_SMMF01000962.1:304249-321257 GCF_009711355.1 Roseibium sp. RKSG952
GGCGCCGATCTTGGCGCCGAACCCTCTATCCGAGAGAAGCATGACGACAATCTTGAGACTCCAAGCCCTGAGCAAGGCATTTGGCGCGGTCACTGTAGCCGATGCTATGAGCTATGAGGTCCAGCAAGGCGAAGCACTCGGGGTAATCGGCCCCAACGGCGCCGGCAAAACCTCGATGTTCAATCTGATCACTGGGACGCTCAAATCGAATTCCGGGGTGATAGAATTCAATGGGCAGGACGTGACGAAATGGACCGCCGCAAAGCGCAGCCATGCAGGCATCGCGCGTTCTTTTCAGGTCCCGCAGCCGTTTTCGGGAATGACCGTTTTCGAAAACGCAATGATCGCCGCCACGCAGTCGGCCGGCTTGCATGGGCATCAGGCTGAGCGCTTTTGTCTGGAGGTTCTGGACCAAACGGAGCTGCTGCCCAAGGCAAACGTTCTAGCAGGCAGCCTGACACTGCTGGAACGGAAACGCCTGGAACTGACACGCGCGCTCTGCGCCAAACCGAAACTGCTGCTGTTGGATGAGATTGCCGGTGGTTTGACCGAAGCTGAGTGCAAATCACTGGTTCAAACCATCAAGGACATCCACGCCTCGGGCGTTACCATCATCTGGATCGAACATGTTGTGCACGCCCTGCTGGCTGTCGTGGATCGTCTGATCGTCATCGACTTCGGAAAGAAGATCGCCGAGGGCGAGCCGCAGGCAATCATGGAAAGCGCTGAAGTCAAAGAAATCTATCTGGGGATCGAAGCCGATGCCTGATCCCATTCTTCAAACACGCGGCATAAATTCTTACTACGGTGATTTCCAAGCGCTCTACGATGTCGAATTGGACGTTGGCGAAGGCGAAGTTCTTGCCATCATCGGTGCGAACGGCGCAGGCAAGACGACCCTGATGCGATCTATCACCGGGCTGCTGACGAACGGACCGGATCAGATTCACTACCGGGGTCAGGATATCAGCCGCCTTCGCGCAGACCAGGTTGCAGAGCTTGGCTTGGCGATGGTCCCAGAGGGTCGTCAATTGTTCCCCTCTTTGTCAGTCAAAGAAAACCTTATGATCGGGGCTCAAGTTGGTCGAGCGGGCCCTTGGGATTTGAAAGCCGTCTATGATCTATTTCCGATCCTTGAAGAGCGAAAAGATCAGGCCTCTACATCGCTGTCGGGCGGTCAACAGCAGATGGTCGCCATCGGGCGCGCATTGATGGCCAATCCCGATCTGATCCTCTTCGATGAAATCAGTCTCGGGCTCGCGCCGATCATCATTAAAGACATCTACGAGGCTCTGCCCGGCATCATCGGTGAGGGCATGAGTGCGATCATCGTCGAGCAGGACATAACCAAGGCACTGTCGGTCTCGAGCCGGGTCTACTGCCTGCAGGAGGGGCGCGTTTCGCTGGAAAGCGCGTCTGACACCGTTTCGCGTGAAGACATTTCACGCGCGTATTTCGGGATCGAATAATATGGAATGGCTGAATGCTATCGTGCAGGGAACTTTGCTGGGTGGGCTATACGCGCTGTTTGCCGCAGGACTGTCGTTGATCTTCGGAGTCATGCGGCTGGTCAATATTGCCCATGGTGATCTGATTGTGTTGGCCGCGTACCTTGGGCTGACCGTGACGACCGCGACCGGGATGCACCCGATGGCCGCGTTGCTGATCGTCGTCCCTGCTATGGCGTTGATCGGGTATGCCCTTCAACGAGGTCTACTGAACCAAACGTTGGGCGACGATATTCTTCCACCGTTGCTTGTCACCTTTGGACTAAGCGTGATCATCCAAAACGGGTTGCTAGAGGTCTACACGGCCGACCCGCAAACATTGAATGCTGGCGCGCTGGAAACAGCCAGCGTCGCAGTAGGCGGTGTGACCCTCGGTATCTTACCGCTACTCACCTTCGGGATCGCCATCGCTGTGATCTGGGGGTTGCAATGGACCTTTTATCACACCGCACTTGGTCGTGCATTTCGAGCGGTGTCCGACAATCAAGACATCGCCCAGCTCATGGGCCTCAATCGTCGGCACATCTTTGGTCTGGCCATGGCGCTGGCCCTCGGAGTGACAGCAATCGCCGGTATCTTGCTTGGCATTCGAACAAGCTTTGATCCTTCGATTGGCGGGGGGCGTCTGATCTTTGGTTTTGAGGCTGTTATCATCGGTGGGCTTGGCAACCTTTGGGGTACGTTGATTGGCGGCGTTATCCTTGGCGTCGCGCAAACCATCGGAGCCAAGATTGATCCGGGCTGGCAAGTGCTAGCCGGCCATATCGCTTTCCTTGTCATTCTTGCCGTTCGTCCGAACGGCCTCTTCCCGAGGATTTCCGGATGAACCTGCAGGACTACTCTGTATCTCGATCATCAAAAGCAGCAAGTGTTGCGGCGATCCTAGCCGCAATCGGTTTGCTTGTTCTGATTGCAGCACCCTGGTGGGCAGGCCGCGCCGACATGCGCCTGATGGGCGAGCTATTTCTTTACCTGTCCCTGGCCACTCTCTGGAACCTCATGGCGGGTTATGCCGGTCTCGTCTCGGTTGGCCAGCAGGCTTATGTGGGCTTCGGCGGCTACATGCTCTTCGCACTTACAATGCTGGGTGGTTTGCACCCACTGGTTGCTATCGCAGCCGCAGGCGTTTTGGGGGCTTTGATCTCTATCCCGGTTGCCGTTCTGATCTTCAGGCTTCGGGGCGCATATTTTGCCATTGGTACCTGGGTCATCGCAGAAGTCTTTCGTCTGAGCTTCGCGCAGATCTCAGCGCTTGGTGGGGGATCAGGATCTTCGCTGCCCGTTGCCATCGTCAAATCTCTGGCGTCCGGTCGTGCTATGCGAGAAGCGCTGAGCTATTGGCTGGCGCTCGGTGCCGCTGTGCTGGTGGTGACAGCCGTCTATCTCTTCCTGCGCTCGCGCCAAGGGTTGGCGCTGACGGCAATTCGCGACAATGAACTGGCCGCCGGAAGCCTCGGCATCGATATCTGGCGCACGAAGTTCATTGTGTACGTCGTCACGTCGGCGTTCACGGCGATGATCGGCGCTCTCATCTTTCTACAAAAGTTGCGCATATCGCCGGACGCGGCGTTCAGCGTCAACGACTGGACTGCCTTCGTCATCTTCATCGTCGTAATAGGCGGCATCGGTACCATCGAAGGACCGATCATCGGCACACTCGTCTTCTTCGCTCTGCGCGAAACGCTGGCCGACCTCGGAACAACTTACCTGATCGTTCTCGGCGTCGTTGCGATTGTCGTCATGCTCAAAGCGCCGAAAGGCATCTGGGGCGTGATCCGCAGCCGTTATGACCTGCAACTATTCCCGCTGGGCTATCGCGTGAAGCACATCGGACAATCCAAGGAAAACTGAACTCATGGCCCGTCAGAAAAAGACCATCATTACATGTGCTGTAACAGGAGCGATCCACACACCAACCATGTCGGATGCACTCCCGTACACTTATGATGACATCGCGCGGCAGGCGATTGAGGCCGCCGAGACCGGGGCGTCGATCCTGCATTTGCATGCCCGCAATCCCGAGGACGGTTCACCGTCGGTTGACCCGAACGACTTCGCACCTTTCCTGCCGCGCATCAAACAGGCCACCGACGCGGTTGTGAACCTATCGACCGGTGGATCGCTGACATTATCCATTCAAGACAGGATCAACCCGGCCAAGACTTTCAGCCCAGAAATGTGCTCAATGAATATGGGTTCGATGAACTTCTCGTTTCACCCTTTGGCCAACCGATACGGTGATGACGACTGGAAGTTTGATTGGGAGAAGGACTATGTCGCGAATTCCGATCAGAACATCTTTCGCAATACTTTCCGGGATATTCGCGAAGCGGCAGAAACGCTCGCGCCACATGACATCAAATTCGAACATGAATGCTATGATGTCGGGCATTTGTACAACCTGAAATTCTGCATGGATATCGGGTTGTTCAAGGCACCCATTTTCATTCAGTTTATCTTTGGCATCCTCGGCGGCATTGGACCCGAAGTCGACAATCTGATCTTCATGAAACGTACTGCCGACAGGCTGTTCGGTGACGACTATCGGTGGTCGGTCTTGGGCGCAGGTGGAGCACAGATGTCGCTTGCTACGACGGCAAGCCAGATGGGCGGCAACCTTCGTGTTGGCTTGGAGGACAGCCTGTTCATCTCTCGTGGAACACTGGCTGAAAGCAACGCTCAGCAAGTCGCCAAAATTCGACGTATTGTAGAAGACCTGGGCAGTCAGGTCGCAACTCCCGACGAAGCGAGAGAAATTCTGGATTTGAAAGGAGGAGACCGAGTCGCATTCTGAGGATAGGGTGACAGGTATCAACTCTTAACGAGCGACTTGTTTGTAAAAAAATTTCGAAACACTGAGGAGATTGAGCCATGCGAGTGGAGATTTTGACATTCAGCGCGCTTCTGACAGGGTTTACGGCCGTTCAGGCTCCTGCGCAGAACGCTGCTCAGGACATCACCGATCTTTTGCTCAGCAACCGGTCTGCCGACTGTGCGGACTATGCGGGCGTGTATTCCGCTTCAGTGGAAGACGTCACCCGCCAGCAACGTTTTAACTCCGAAATCGAAATCTCGTCTGATAGTCAGCACTGCACTCTCAAGACCAATGGCATTCCTAACCATAATTTCAATGGGCCTACAGCCAACTTCGCCAACGATGTGCGGGAATTGTCAGGCACATTTCGGATTCCTAGGAACCCAGAAAAAACGGACAGTCAAGCTGCGCTTTCACAACGTAGCTATGACGCAATTCTGCTCAACGGCGTGCCGGTCGATTTGCTCTCGGCCGGGTGTTATCGTCCAAGCGGCTCACGTGCAGACAAGAATGGCAACGTTCTGGCAGGGTGTCGGGATACTGATCCCTGGTTGCTCGACCCGCCGTCTTACGATCAGTATTTTGGTGTGGATCTTCACAATGCCCACGCCCAGCCCGACGGAAGGTACCACTACCATTCCAATCCAAATGCTCTGTTTTTGGACCACGACCTTGATAAGCCATCGCCGGTAATAGGTTTCGCAGCTGACGGCTTTCCGATCTATGGAACGATTTTCAAAGACAACGAAGGCAGAATTAGACCCGCGATCTCTGGCTATGAACTGAAAGCTACACCGAGACCTGCCCCGCCTGCAGGTCCGGGTGGCACTCCGGACGGGACATATATTGACGACTACGAATTCACGGGGGTTGGCGATCTGGATGAGTGCAATGGCATGACTGTGGATGGTGAGTATGGATACTACGTCACCACGACCTACCCGTGGATATTGAACTGTTTGGTCGGGCAACCTGACCGATCATTTGACAAAAGGCGGTGAATTGCCTCGGCTCGCCTAGTCGCCCTAAGCATTTCGGGTCTAAGATCCCAAGCTCTCAATAACTGCGATTGCGCCATCTGATTTATCTGTGTGGTGCTGGACAGTCCTCCAACAACCTCCAGCACGGCAAATACCGTTTACGGCATTATGCGCGGCTTCAACCTGTTTCTCCCTATGAGGAAAGGCTCTTTTCTCTAATCCAACATCGTAGGCAAAGTTATCAGTTGTAAAAATGACACGATCAGTCATTCCAACTGTCCCAGCTTCAAACACTTCCGCGGAAGTTTTCCAAACAAGCTTGAGAGAGTCTCAGCCCACTTCGCGTCCACCATCGAGACCCACGGCCAAAACGTCATCGCGATATAGCAACGCCGCTCATTGAACACGCGATTCTGCGCCGCGTGAAATGTATCGGAGGCAGCAACAAATGCCACGTCTTGTGCCGTGTGGACGAGGCAATGCTAGTCGACAATAGTGGTGTGGTCCGCAAGCGCAGCAGAGGACACGGTTTCGTCTAATGGGCTATCGGAAGCTCAAGCGTAACGCTCGCTCCTCTTTCGACGCGGTTGATTGAGACTGTTCCGCCGTGGCGCTGTGCCACTGCTGAGACGATAGACAACCCCAATCCGCTGCCTTCGGAATATTCCAACTGTGAAAACCGACTGAAAGCTGCTTCGCTTTGCTCAGGCGACAGGCCCGCTCCGTCATCGGCTACAGTTAAATTCAAGTATTCGCCTTCACCGTCCATCTCGACTGAAATGCGGCTCAACTTAGTGCCACCGTGTTTGACTGCGTTGTCCAGCAGGTTCTTGAGCGCTTCAATTAGAAACACCCGGTCACCGGATACCATGACCGTCGTCTCAGGCATCGTGACATCAAACTCGATACCTTTTGCGAGAATGTGAACTCCCATCTCCGTGCAGGCTTCTTCCACAACCGAGCGGAAATCAATTTCTGCCATTTGATCTTGGTGCGTCGGCTGCCTGAGTCTTTCAAGTGACAATAATTGCTCGGCCACTGTTGCTGAGTTTTTTGCCGCCGCCACAAGCTCTGAGATACGTTTTTCTCGATCACCATCTGTTTTCGCGTCCTGCAGCGCTTCGGCCATCGACTGCACGGCAGCCGCCGGATTCCGCAGTTGATGTGCTGCTTCGGAGATAAAAACTTGATGAGCGTTGATACTGTTCTCTACCTGACCAAAGAGTCGGTTCAGTGTTTTGACAACACCTTGAACTTCGACCGGAACAGGGCGCTTGATCTCGCTCAGGTCATCCGGTGAGCGCAGATCGATCGCGTCCTGCAAGTCCAGCAAGGGCCTCAGGCCGCGGGCTACACCGAACCATACCACAAAGGCCAGTGTAGCAAGAAGAATACCCATCAGAATTCCCGCACGGATTGACAGTTCATTGGCAAATGCGTTGCGATCCGCCATTCGTTGCCAAACTGTGACCGTCGCATCTCCGATAAGATTCTCTAAAGTCACTCGCTCTGTCATTTTGAGAACGCGTACCGGTTCCTCGCGGTAGAGCGCCTCGAAAAAAAACGGCTCGTAAGCGTCTTGGATAGACGGGGTCGAGGACGCAGGAGGGTACGCATAGCCTGTCACGTAGATGCCACCGGGACCCGTTACATGATAGAAAATCTCTCCGCCGGACGCGTCACGGATCAAGCTGCGTGTGGTGGGCGACAGAGCGTCACCGCCCGAGATCGCGACATCTCGCGAAATTGCGAGACCCGCAGATAGCAGACTGTCATCAAACAACTCCTGGGCTGTTTTCTGCGCGATCATAAAGCGCCAAAGCCCAAGCAGAACGGCAAGTAGCACCAAGGGGGTCAGGATAAGAATAAAAAGCCTTAGCCTGAGGGAGCCGTGCTTGATCACTTCTGCACCTCAAGCAGATATCCCAGACCACGGGCTGTTTTTATTCTAATTCCTAGATTTTGAAGACGTTTTCTCAGCCGCGATACATGAGGCTCGACGGCGGAGGCCTCGACATCGGCACCCACGCCGTAGACGTAATCTGTTAGTTGGCTTTTGGGAACAATTCTGCCCCTGCGTTCCAACAGGCACTCAAGCACCGCGATTTCCCGCCGTGGAATATCCATAACCTCGCCCTGTACACTAACCTGTCGGGCAGCGCGGTCGAATTCCAGGCCACCGATGCTCTCTTTTGCTCCATAGTCGAGGTCTTTGCGTCGGGAAAGCGCCCGGATACGTGCTTCCAACTCGTCCATTTCGAATGGCTTAACCAGATAGTCATCGGCGCCCATATCTAACCCCGAAACCCGGTCGCTTGTTTCGGCGCGCGCGGTAAGCAGGATCACTGGTACCCCGTCACCACGGTTGCGAAGAGACTTCAGGATCCCCAGCCCTGACTGTCCCGGCAGATTGATATCCAGCACAACTAAGTCGGCGCCCTCTTGCGCAAGATACAAGTCAGCCTCATCGCCATCCAAAAGCACTTCTGCTGCATGACCCCGGTCACGTAGGCGATAGGCAATAGCTTTGGCGAGGGTCTCGTTGTCTTCGACGATGACGATCCGCATCGGGTCTCCTGCAAGTTTCGCGCAAGGTTGGCACTCCATGATTGCCAGATGGGAGGGGGAATCAACCCCACAGTTCTATTTGCGATCACGGTAGCGCGGAGGGCGTTGACGTGGTTGTCTGGTCAACAGGGAGGAACCAATGACCATTTCCAACTTCACCCGTCGCGCCGTCGTGGGGCTGATTGCCGCCGCCGGTATCGCAGCGCCTGCCGCCGCCGAGGTCGATTTCTCGGGCAAGACAGTTGAATGGGTCATCCCGTTCTCGGAAACGGGCGGGTCTGCCAAATGGGCCAACTTCTTTGCACCGCTTCTGTCCGAAGCACTGCCGGGTCAACCGACCGTGGTCGTGAAATTTATGCCAGGCGCTGGTTCGACCAAGGGCGCGAACTGGTTCCAGGAGCAAAGCCATGACGATGGCACGTTGTTGTTCGGCACTTCAGGCTCGACCCAGTTCCCCTATCTGCTGAGTGATCCGCGGGTGCGCTATGAATACAATGACTGGATTCCTGTCATGGCATCCGGAACCGGTGGTGTTGCCTACCTGAACGCAGAAGATGGCGCGAAGTTTGATGGCTCGGCGAATGCGCTGAAAGACACCAACTTCATTTATGGTTCGCAGGGCGCGACACGCCTCGACCTTGTGCCGCTGTTGGCATGGCAAATGCTGGGCATGAATGTTGAGCCTGTTTTTGGCATCAAAGGCCGTGGCGATGGTCGTCTGATGTTCGAACGTGGCGAAGCTAATATCGATTATCAGACCTCGTCCGGCTACTTGGGTGGTTCGGCCCCGTTGGTTGAATCCGGTCAGGCTGTGCCGATGATGACCTGGGGTGCTCTGGATGCAGACGGCAACATCGTCCGTGACCCGACCTTTCCGGATATCCCAACTTTCAAAGAAGTTTGCGAAGCCACCGATGGCTGTGAAACCAGCGGTGAGGCATGGGATGCGTGGAAAGCATTCTTTGTAGCCGGTTTCCCGGTTCAGAAGCTGGCCTTCCTGCCGGGTGATACACCTCAGGAAGTGGTCGACGCATACACAGCAGCGTTCCAGGCTGTGACAGAGCGCGGCGACTTTGCCGACATCTCCTCGAAGCGCGTGGGTAAGTATCCGGTGTTCGTAGGTGACGGCTCCAAGTCAGCGCTGCAAACCGCGACAAACGTCGACGACAATGCCAAGGCCTATGTCCTGAACTGGCTTAAAGAAGCCTACGGTGTCGAGTTGAACTAAGCCGACCAATCACAGCGCGTGCCCACAGCAATGGGCGCGCGCTTTTTGATCCCTACAAAAATTGAATGAAAGGCGGCCGCTATGGAGGTTTTCGCCACCGCTCTTCCTGCGCTCAGTGACGCGTGGGGTCTTATCCTGCAGCCCATCGTCTTGGGGTATCTTATACTCGGTGTCGTTATGGGACTGGCCGTAGGTGTTTTCCCTGGGCTCGGCGGTATTGCAGGTCTGTCCCTGCTGTTGCCTTTCATGTTTGGCATGGACCCGATCCTTGGATTGGCGTTGATGATCGGGATGGTCGCCGTTGTTCCGACCTCTGATACCTTCGCATCAGTTCTTATGGGCATCCCCGGTAGCTCTGCCTCGCAGGCCACGGTGCTGGACGGCTTCCCGATGGCAAAAAAGGGTGAGGCCGCGCGGGCATTGTCAGCGGCCTTTGCTTCATCGCTTTTTGGCGGTTTGGTCGGCGCAACATTTCTGACCATGTTTATCCTGATCGCGCGGCCCATCGTTCTGGCATTCGGTCTGCCCGAGATGCTGATGATCACCATTCTTGGCTTGTCGATGGTCGCTATCCTCGCCGGACGTATCCCGCTGAAGGGTGTCGCCGCCGCAGGGTTGGGCCTGATGGTCGGTACGATTGGCGAGGCGGACGCAGGGGGTTCGCTGCGTATGGCGACGTATGACATTCCTTACCTGACCGATGGTCTGAAGTTGGTCATCGTTGGCTTGGGTATCTTTGCGGTGCCCGAAATCGTCTCGCTGCTGCGTCAAGATCGATCCATTGCCAAGGGTGCCTCACTAGGCGCGGGTTGGCTGGATGGCGTCAAAGACTGGGCTGCGAACATCTGGTTGTCGGTCCGCTGTTCGATCATTGGCGTGGTTGTCGGTGTCATTCCTGGCCTTGGTGGCTCGGTTGTTGACTGGATCGCTTATGGCCATTCAGTTCAATCGACCAAAGACAAAAGCAACTTCGGCAAAGGCGAAGTGCGTGGCGTCATCGGGCCGGAAAGCTCGAACAACGCCAAGGAGGGCGGGGGGCTCGTCCCAACGCTGCTGTTTGGTATCCCCGGCTCGGGTTCGATGGCGATCTTTATCGGCGCTGTTGCATTGTTGGGATCCGGCGATATCGAGGTCGGTCCTAGCATGCTCAAGGATAATCTCGACATCACCTATTCAATTGTCTGGTTGTTGGCTCTCGCCAACGTGGTGGGCACCATCTTATGCATCGCAGCCTCGGGTGGGATCGCCAAGCTGACGACAATCCGGTTCACCTATCTGGCGCCGTTTCTGTTCATGCTGATCAGCTTTGCGGCTTTCCAGTCCGGCCAAAACTTCGAAGATCTGCTGGCCCTGTTCGTC
Source organism: Roseibium sp. RKSG952 (assembly GCF_009711355.1). Taxonomy (NCBI): domain Bacteria; kingdom Pseudomonadati; phylum Pseudomonadota; class Alphaproteobacteria; order Hyphomicrobiales; family Stappiaceae; genus Roseibium; species Roseibium sp. RKSG952. The sequence goes on from NZ_SMMF01000962.1 coordinate 314,708, forward strand.
ATCGGTCTGATCGGTATTTTCCTGCGCCGCTTCGACTGGTCGCGCCCGGCCTTTCTGATTGGGTTCGTGCTGTCGAACCCGGTTGAGAAGTTCACCAACCAAGCGTTCCAGATCGCGTCTTTCCGCTTCCGTAAAAGCTTTGGCGAAGGCATGGAGTATGTCTTCAGCCCGATCGTGATTGTCCTGATCGTGGTCACCGTGGTTTCGGTCATTCTGGGTATTCGGCAAGCCAAGATGATCATGGCCGAAGGTGAGGTCAAATCTGGCGGTAAGCGCGCGCCGCTGATCTTTCTGCTCGTGATCATGGCCTATCTGATCGTCGCCTTGGTCAACGCCAATATGATCCCCGACTACAACATGACCGACAAGATCATCCCGCTGGTGATCGGCAGCGTGTCGCTGTTCTGCTGTGTCATTCTGTTGATCCAGATGATGCGGCGACCCGAGGGGGATGCAATCTTTGCCGACAAGGAAATTGCCGGCGAGGATGCAAGCGCGCCACATGGACTTTGGTCAACGCTCGCGTGGTTCGCAGGTCTGATCGCGGCCACGTGGGTTGTGGGGTTCATCCTCGCCCTGATCGGGTTCCTGATCGCATTCTTCCGTATTCGCGCCGGGTCCAGCTGGCAGATGACGTTTCTCCTGACAGCCTGCGGCATCGGTTTCATGTGCTTCATGGCTGGTGCTCTGAACCGGGATTTCCCGCCGGGATTGTTGCAGGACATGGTCAGCTTGCCATGGCCGCTTAAGTAGATGGTCCACCAATGCCCGGCTTGAATTCACAAAAAAACTGACACGGTTTGTAAAGGAGGGTTCGAGATGACCCAGACAGCAATCCCGTATATTTTCATGCGCGGCGGCACTTCTCGTGGGCCATACTTTCGTCGCTCTGATCTGCCTGAGGATTTAGAGACGTTGGCAGACGTGTTGGTCGCCGCCCTTGGGGCCGGGCAAGCGATTAACATCGACGGAATCGGAGGCGGTACAGCGGTGACGACCAAGGTTGCGATGCTGTCAGTCAGCGAGGATGACTGGGCTGATATCGACTATTTCTTCGCGCAGGTTTCGGTTGAGGAGAAACTGGTCGATTTCAAACCCACCTGCGGAAACATCCTGTCCGGAGTCGCCCCTGCTGCCATCGAAATGGGGTTGTTTAACCCCCAGGGTGATGAGACCGAAATCCGAATTCGCGCTGTCAACACGGGTGCCCGGGTCATCGCCAAAGTGCAGACCCCGGGTGGTGAACTGGTCTATGAGGGCGATGCGGAAATTGCCGGAGTTCCTGGCCAATCTGCGCCTGTGCAACTGAGCTTCATGGGTGTTGTAGGCTCGGCAACAGGTGCATTTCTACCCACCGGAAACCTGCGCGATACAGTTCAGGGGATCGAGTTGACCTGTATGGATGTTGCCATGCCAATGGTCATAGCGCAGGCCACAGAATTCGGACTGACAGGGTATGAAAGCGCTGATGAACTGGATACCGACCGCGATTTCTTTGATCGTATGGAGGCGGTGCGGATCGAAGCCGGGAAGTTGATGGGTATGGGGGATGTATCAAAATCAGTGACCCCAAAATTCGGCCTCTTTGCGCCAGCCAAGGAAGGTGGAACCGTTGCAGTTCGGTATTTTATGCCGTGGAAGACCCATCCAACAATGGCAGTTACTGGTGCGCAATGCATGGCGTCTTGCGCTTTGACGCCCGGCACCGTGGCTGACGGGCTATTGGATCGCCCCGAGGCAAGCCCGGCAGAAGTTGTATTGGAACATGCCTCGGGCAAAATCGACGTTTTGGTGGATTTCTCACATGACGGGGATTTCAACGTAAATTCTGCCGGTTTGGTGCGGACCGCGCGTAAGCTGGCCGATGGGCATGTCTACGTACCAGAGTCTGTGTGGAACGGGAGTTGATATGGTAAATCCAATTACGTATACTATGGTATACATTTTGGAGGCGCCACGATGGATGACTATTCTGAATGCCTTGATATTGCGCGTCAGGAACTCAGGCTGGCACAGTCGGTGCTACGGCGGGACATCGCGGAATACCCAACACCGATTGCCGGATGCGATGAACAGTTCAACCATTTGCTGGATCAAAGCGAACGGGTCCGCAATGCGCTTGCAGCACTTGACGCATTACACTTTGTGCCGACCCCAAGAAAACTAAACATAGGGCAGGGTATAGAAAGCCGATGAAGGTTCATATTCTGGATGATTGGTTTGAAACACTGCAGGGCCTGCCCTGTTTTGAAAAACTGTCTGGCCATGACGTGAAGGTCTGGACAGATCATGTCGAAGAAACAGACGAATTGGCCACGCGGTTGCAGGAGGCCGAGGCGCTGGTGCTGTTTCGCGAACGCTCCAAAATCACCCGCGACTTGATTGAGAAACTTCCTAATCTGAAACTAATCAGTCAACGCAGCGTTTACCCGCATATCGATGTGCAGGCATGCTCGGATAACGGAGTGCTACTTTGTTCGAACATGCATGGCGGGACTCCCTCATATGCTGCTGCCGAACTGACATGGGCGCTAATCATGGCCGGGATGCGTGATTTGCCCACTCAGATGGCCTCGGTCAAAGCGGGGCATTGGCAGGCCGGAGTTGGCAAGACTCTGAGGGGGCGGAAACTGGGGCTCTATGGATATGGCCGTATCGCCCGCGCCGTTGCAGGCTATGCCGAAGCATTCGGAATGAATGTAGTCTGGTGGTCCTCGGATGAAGGCCGCGCGCGTGCGGAGGTAGATGGAGTTCACGTAGCTGAAAGCCGTGAAGCATTCTTTTCCCAAAGCGATGTTGTCTCGGTTCATGTCCGTCTGAAGCCAGACACTCGCGGTATTATCACAGCGTCGGATTTCGCGCAGATGCAATCAGGGGCGCTGTTTGTGAATACATCCCGTGCGGGCCTAATCGCAAATGGCGCATTGCTTGAAGCTTTGAATGCCGGGCACCCTGGTAAAGCCGCAATTGATGTCTTTGATACAGAGCCGCTTACTGATCCGAATGACCCGTTGCTATCGCATCCAAACCTGATTGCGACACCACATATTGGATTTGTGACGGAGGACGAGTTCGACCTGCAATTTGCAGACATTTTCGATCAGGTGAACGCCTATTCCGAAGGCACTCCGATTCACATGATCAACCCCGAGGTTTGGACCAACGCAAGATGAGGTTGGCCGCAATAGGTGCACCGATGATCACTAGCACGATCCTTGTCAGATGGTGCGTGATAACAAAACCCAAATCCGCACCAGAAACGATAGCCAGAACTGTCATCTCGGCCTGTCCGCCGGGGGCGAAGGCGAGGAAAGCCTCAACCGGCTGACCGAAGCCCAATGTGGTGACAACGGCGGTGAAGGCAGCAGCCAGTATCGCGAGGACAATGACATAGGCGAAACCCGCTGCCACAACCCTGCGCAGTTCGACCCAGGTGACGCCTACGAATTTCACACCGATCCCGCAGCCGATAAAGAACTGTGCTGCAAGGATGGCCTCGCGAGGCGGTCGGGTGTGAATGAAATCTCCCAGCGACAAGGCTGCTGTCAGGATCATTGGACCCAGAATTGACGCCCCGAACAGACCGATCCGCTCGCCGCCCTTCCAACCGATAAGGGCGGCCAGAACCATCAGTACCAACTCATTTATCGGCAGGTCGCGCGCAGGCTCTCCGATCGGGTTGGTGAGCTGGGCGTCGTAAAACACCGTTAGAAAAAGCGGTGCCAGCGTCACGATGATCAGAACGCGTGTGCCGTGTATCAGGGACAACGTCCGCGGATTGGCGCCTGCCTCGGTTCCGAAGATGATCATGTCCTGCAATCCACCGGGCATGGCCGCGTAAAACGCAGTTGTGGTGTCAAAGCCCCAGACCTTGCGGAAGAAGGGCACCCCGACCAGCGCGATCAGCAGGATGAAGAATGGGATTAGCGCGATGGACGCAGCCATCTTTGGCAGTTCTGCAAAAAGGGCCGGTGTAATCGAAGCCCCAACCGCAACGCCCAGAATGGTGCGTGCGGCAACCGATATCTGACCAAAACCTTCCATGGGGGCATGAGCCAGCGCTGCTATCAAACACGCACACATTGGGCCAAATAGAAACGGCAGTGGCAGATCCAATGCCCAGAATACTCCCGTACCCAAAAGCGCAAGACCCAGTGTTACGGCCCGCTTTTTCAAGAGAGAAGGTGTTCTGTTCTGGGTTGGCAAAGTGCGGCTTCCGACAATATTGACTCACTATGTATCCAAATGTATACAAGTGGACGCAAGAAGACAAGTGAGCGCTCGATGACCATTCAGGACGACACCTTACAGCCCGGCCCGCAAGGCAATTCCGCGTATCAGCGCCTGCTGGACGAGATTCATGACGGCACACTCTTGCCCGGCGAACGCTTGCGCGAAATCGAACTGTCAGAACGGCTGGGCGTCAGTCGAACTCCGGTGCGGGAAGCGATCCGGCAGTTGGAGGCCGACGGCTTGGTCACCCACGTTCCGCGGCAGGGCGCGACCGTTCGCAGCCTGGACTACGCAGAAGTAATGGAACTCTATGAGATGCGCGCTGTACTCGAAGGCACTGCAGCACGTTTGGCAGCTCGCGCGGCGTCGGATGTCGAATTGGACGAGTTGGATGTTTTGAATGATCGTTTGGCCGAGGCTGGCACAGGCCCAGATGCAGCTCGGATCAATCGGATTTTTCATGCCACGCTATTGGATGCCGCCAAGAACCGGTTCCTTGCGAAATCCATGCTGTCGCTTCAAAAGGCGCTGCTGATCCTTGGGCCATCGCAATTGTTGGACGGGGATCGGGCCGAAGCGGCAGTAGCTGAACATCGGCGTATCATGGCTGCGCTCAAGGCGCGGGATGGTGCCGCGGCTGAGACAGAGATGCGCGTGCATATTCAGGCCGCACAACGGATGCGCATCCGGGCGTTGCAGGAACGCGATCGGACAATCGACGAAAATCAGTAGGTAGACAGGATATGGCCACCCAAAAGGAAGCTTACGATATCACTGTGATTGGTGGCGGAAACGCCGCCCTTTGTGCCGCAATGACAGCCGCCGAAGCAGGCGCACGCGTTCTTATCCTCGAAACGGCTCCGAAACCATATCGCGGGGGGAACTCGCGTCACACACGCAACTTTCGCTGCATGCACGGTGCCCCTCTGGGTCCTTTGGTCGAAGAGTACGGAGAGGACGAGTACTTTTCGGATCTGATGAAGGTCACTGGTGGCAAAACCGACGAACATCTTGCCCGCCTGGCAATCCGCACTTCCGAGGAGTGTTTGCCGTGGATGGAAGAGCATGGGGTCCGGTTCCAACCATCGCTTTCCGGAACATTGTCACTGGCGCGCACCAATGCCTTTTTCATGGGCGGTGGGAAATCTCTGGTTAATGCCTATTATCGAACCGCTGCAGGTTTAGGTGTCGATGTATTGTACGAAGCCGCCGTCACGCATTTGGAGTTGAATGACGATCGGATCGAATGGGTCGACTATAGTTATGAAGGCCAATCTCATCGCATCACGCCCAAGGCGATTATCGTTGCCTCGGGCGGGTTTCAGGCAGACACAGATTGGCTTACCCGTGCTTGGGGTGAGCCCGCAAAGAACTTTCTGATCCGGGGTACTCCTTACAACCGAGGAGTTGTGCTGGCCGATCTGCTGGATCAGGGCGTTGAGAGCGTCGGCGATCCAACCCAATGTCACGCCGTTGCCATCGACGGGCGCGCGCCGAAGTTCGACGGCGGCATCGTCACCCGTCTGGATTGCGTGCCGTTTTCCATCGTCGTGAACAAGAAAGCAGAACGTTTTTATGACGAGGGTGAGGATGTTTGGCCCAAACGCTATGCAATCTGGGGGCGTCTGGTGGCGGCCCAACCCGATCAAGTTGGCTATGTGGTCATCGACGCTAAATCGCTGAACCTGTTCATGCCGTCCGTCTTCCCCCCGTTGAAAGCTGACACATTGGAAGAACTGGCTGCGATGATGGATCTGCCTGCAGACAAGCTGACAGCGACGGTTGCAAAGTTCAATGCAGCCTGCGGTGATACGAGTCACTTTCATCCTACCGAATTGGACGGTGTTTCTACTTCTGGCCTGACACCGCCCAAGACCAACTGGGCCCGCCCTATCACCGAGCCGCCATTCTATGGTTACTCGCTCCGCACGGGTGTGACCTTCACTTACCTTGGGCTCAAGGTCGACGATGCGGCGCAGTGCTCGACGCCCAAATGTAAGATCAAAAATCTTTGGGCCGCAGGTGAAACAATGGCCGGATCAATCCTGGGGCAGGGGTATCTGGCCGGTTTCGGCATGACCATCGGAACCGTTTTCGGACGTATCGCAGGACGTGAGGCCGCCGCTTATGCAAACTGAACTTATTCAAGAGGCCCGCCGACAGGCCGAGATTTGCAACGCGTGTCGGTATTGCGAAGGATATTGTTCAGTCTTCCCGTCGCTGCACGCGGAACGGGCGTTTTCAGATGCATCCATCACGCAACTCGCCAACCTCTGTCACAATTGTCGGGGTTGCTACTACGCCTGCCAATACACCG
>NZ_SMMF01000962.1:321378-335073 GCF_009711355.1 Roseibium sp. RKSG952
AAGCTTCGCATGGCCACAACCTCTGGCGCGCCGGTTCCACACCCATGGCGGGGCGATTGCACTGGCACTCGTGATCGGATTTGCCCTTTTGTTCTGGGCAATTCGTGCCATTGGGTCGAACGGAGGCGAAGGTTTCTACGCCGTCTTGTCGCACAACGCGATGGTAGCAATCTTTGCGCCGGCATTTCTGTTACCAGTTTTTAGCATCACCATCAGTCTCAAGCGCTATTGGGCCGAAGTTGGTGGCAAATCCATTAAGATTGCCGATGTGGTGGCCGCCTTTTCACGCGCCGGCAAGATGCAGGATCTGGCAGCCGGGCATGGTGAGGGTTGCAATTTTGAAGACGAAGACCGTTTTAGTCAGGCACGGCGCCATATTCACCACGCGATCATGTATGGCTTCCTGCTGTGCTTTGCGTCGACCTCGGTCGCGACGGTTATGCATTATGGTTTCGGAATACATGCGCCATATGGGTTCTGGTCTTTGCCCAAACTGTTAGGAATTTCCGGAGGCGTGTTGTTGACAGTGGGCTGCGGCGCCATGGCGCTTCTCAAGCAAAGGTCCGATCGCAATCTCGGTGATCCCTCTGCATGGGGTGGTGATATTGGTTTCATATTGCTGCTTGGATTTGTCGGATTTAGCGGACTTGCTCTCTACGCCTTCGGATCAACAGCTCTGATGCCCGCGCTGCTTGCCATCCACCTTGGATCGGTCCTGACATTTTTCCTGCTGACGCCCTACACCAAGATGGCACACGGGTTCTATCGGCTTGCCGCTCTTATCCGAGACGCGCAGCGAAAAAGAGATTGTGGGTAGGCTGTTATAAACCATGTTGCCTTTTGGGCGGCGACGAGAAAATGAACTTGAATCGCTACATAACGTAGTTTTTCAAATGGCCTTCTTTGCGACTGCCAAGTCACGCTCAGTGTACGGATCATTGCCTTTAGTGGGTTAGCCGACAATGATTGATGTGTTGCACCCCCTGTTAATTACTGAGGGATGCTGAATGTCCGGCAAGGGCTCTTACTACCAGTCCAAGCGCACCGCAGTGAATGGCAGTAAGAGACTAAATTGTCAGATGTTGCACTGCGAGTGAATGTCGGCTTTTCACATTTTCTCCTAGTGAAGCCTGACACCCTGTCGATAATATCCTGCAAGGCTTTCAGATTTAGTCATGGGATTGGGTTTCAACTGACCTCAATCTCATTCGAACGCTTCGCAGGGCCCAGTTGAGTGAACCTATGACCCTGCTGAGCGCGCAAGAGCAGCATGTCGACGCTACTGTTTGCACCTATTCCCGATTATACATGCATTTGTTGTTTCCAAAATCACGGTAGAGTGACCAGGATCTCCGCTCGGGAGTTCAACACCATCCGCAAGAATAAAGGTCACGCTGTGGCCACCTGTCAACCCCGCAGGATATTGTGGAATCGACTCTTTTACCCTGTAGTGGCCACTTGAAAGGACCTCTATTTTATTGTCGGCAATCAGTTGCAGCAAACCCGCCTGATCCGGCAAGACGACGTAGGGTTCAACATTCGTTTTGGCGACCAATTCGCTTGGATCAAAAACGATCAATCCGCCACGATAAAATCGCATCATTTCCCGAATGGTCCTACGATCTTGGGTGGGCATCGGTTTTGGGTTGCCTTCATCATCCAACGCTACCATGCCCTTGGCATCCAGTTGGTAACTCTGTTCTCCAATCGTAAAGCTCTTTGGTTCTTGGTACGCGCGTAGCGCCTGAGCCTGTTTTTCCTTAGAAGGAAGCCCCGAAGGAACCTGAATATGGTCTAGTGTGTAGGCTGCAATAGGATAGGATACACGTGCCGACATTCTGGCTGCCAACTCTTTTGAAAGTGCATTCAGTTTCTGTCCGGTCTTGGTGACGAATTTCCTAACACAACTACCGGGGGCGACAAATGTAACTGCCTCTGCTTTGACCCCACTCACGGCCGCACCTGGGCCGAATTGCGAAGTACGGGGCTGTATGACAACGTTCTTAAGTCGGTCAGTGGCACCCTCAAATTTCCATACTATTGGATCGTAGGCTGTTGCAAAAACATAGAGTGGCGTTTCGCCGGGCTCGACAATAAAGGTCGCAGCAGTTGTCGGGGTTCCTTGCCCATTCAGTGCTATGTTTGAGAGTGCGGGTCCCTCATACCCTGAGAGAAGGACCAGTTCATGACCTTTGGGAACAGGCGGTGCTTCACAGCGGGCAGCGGCTTTGTTGTTCGAAGGGACGTTCCGCTGCTTGGACGAATTGAGCAGATCAGAGTCTATGGCTCTGACTACTGCTGAGATTTCGACAACGTCAACTTTGCCATCCTTATTGTAGTCGAATGCGAAAAGCTGATCGAGAGGATCGGTGCGGAACTGTTTTTCTTGCTGGTCGTCAAAGTAGTTTGCCAACTCAAACAGGTTCAAATTTGCATCTCCGTCCCGATCATACTCGGCTTGAGCCAGTGCTAACTGGGCTCTAACGTGGTGTTTGATCAAATGGGATTGCGTTTTGATTTCTTCTTGTGAAATCTGAAAATCCCCGTCTAAATCATAAGCCATGATCGGCATCAGACTGCTGGCGCGCTGCTGTGCCTTGTGCTGTAAGATAGCAAATTCAACCACCTCCTTCGTCAACACGCCATCCGGCGCGTAGCGATAAATCTGGTTTGCCGCCTGTTGCAAGTATTGGTCTTTTGAACGGCTGACTTGCCTCAGTAGATCAGGCGCCAACTTGTTAGCAAAAGCGGTAATCTCTTCTTGGTTCTCTTGCTCCTGTGCGGCGGGCATTTCCGAAGTTGCCACCAGAAATGACAGAGCCGCGATTGTCAGGCCTCTAACACCGGTAACAGTTCGTCCAATTGGCAACATTTTTGTGAAACTCCCTAAGATACGTTTCAACGAATAACTCTCAGTGTTTTTGCTGTGATTGTGCGAAGGCCAGTTGGCCCAGATATTTGCCAAACGTAACTGCCATCTTCGCGGATAGATGGCTCCGGCATTTCCGTTGCATCAATCAAATCGAGGTTAAAATCTCCGCGAATTTCAAACTCCGGAGCAGTTCTGGTCAAATCCTCTTCCCGAAGGAGAAAGATGTTTTGGCGACCATTTGACATGTCAATTTCCCGACGATTTGCCAATTGATCACGAGAAAACCTAACATAGCCGCCTCGGGTGACATAAATTCGTTCCGCTTCGGAGGACTCATCGCGAGCTCCGGGGTAATGAGGTTGATCAAGTAGTTTTGGGTTTTGCAAGTAACCCGGCATTGGCATCTTACGCAGTACCAACTCCGGAGCGAACCGGATTTGAAGCGGCTCTCTTTGAAAACCTCTAGGTGTTGTTGCGACAAGCCCGTAGTCAGTAAAGTTGATCGCCCATCCAGAGGACCCATCCAACCAAATCTCATCCAGACCGGGATCGCCAAGAATGGTTGTCTGCGGTGAACTTCGCAATCTGCCATCATTGCGGATGATAAAGTAGTCCTTAACGCCGTTGGTCAAATCGATGGCATCCAATACACGCCTTGTATCATAGGATAAATGAAACACGGTCGATTGTTCTGCATGCCCTACAACTGGTGCCCGCCCATTGTTCTCTTCCAAAATGGGCTTTGGTAAGTGAATCTGAGCGGAGCGGCCGTCTTCTTGCTTCGATGATAGCCTCATCAATGTCGCGTCCGTGTGACCTTGAAGGGTCCAACAATTCGGATCAGCAATCGTCACACGATCAAGTTCATCCAAGAGAAGATGAATGTCTTCAGTATGCCAACTCAATAGATGTCCGGTCGCAATCTCAACCAAGTTGGCGGCACTATTGTTCAAGTTGAGCACCACTCTGTCCGCGTTGTGTCTAATCGAAGACAAGTCGGGGCGCGCAACCCCACCCACCTTCCACGTCAAAGTCGTTTCTGAAACATCATCCTGAGTGGCCTCTTCGACTTGTACGTCTGGACCCGCGGCTGCACCGAAATCCAGTGAATAACGGCCTAAAGGTCCCTCGGTCGACAAAATCGAGGACAAATCATTTCCCGTCACTACAAAAGTGCCAATAGGGACACGAACTTGTAGGTCATCGCCATCCAGTTTTGTTTTATAGAGTTCGTCCGAAAACGATGGGCTCGGGAGATGGGTCCAATCCAAACGGGGATCCAAGACAACTGTATCAAACCAGTCAGCTTGAATCTCCACTTCGCCGTAGTCGGCGGATTGCAGGAACTCACCCAATACAACAAGTGAGTCAAACTGACCGTTCTTGATTTCGACAAGCTCGAATTCGCGGAAGATTCCGCGCCCAAGAACTTTCGTGATTGGCCCTGTGAACGCAATTCGGTCTAAACCTTCCCCTCCGCTCATTGAGCCGGTTATCTCTCCGCCAAGTGCGTACCTCTCAAACAGTCCGAGCTTGGAGTTCAAAGGATATCCGCAACTTGCAAAGGACACAGTGTCTTGAGCTTCTGAATGATCGGGAAAAAGCAGAGTGAAAAACACAAAGATAGTAAAAAGCTCGACCAATCCTGCCGATAAACGTCTCAGAGTTGGATTCTCGGTGTGATACATATTTCTTGATGCTTCCGAAATGATCTCTAAGCCAACCAACGTGATGTGAGCCTTACACTTCACCTCTTGCAGTCGATATAGCAATCGATTGTACGGCCCATAAGAAATGCACTGTCACCGTAACTGAGCTGACTCAGATCACAACCCCTGATTGTGATCTATAGTGCTGTTTCAAAAGTTAATTCCTTGAGACAAGGGGTAGCGCCATGCTCCAAAGGATCCGGTTAAGTGTTCACAAATCGGACTTTACCGCTCGTCATCCGAATGGAAGCTTTATCCGCCCTCCAGACATTGACAAACTAACGCTGAATGTCCGGTCCTCGCGCATCGCGACATGCTGCCTAAGCGAAGTTTCGAATAGTGATGGAGGTCCGGTAAGGGCTCATAGTTCTGTATAGGCTCAACGCAGAGAACTACGGCTCTGAGCCCAAATAGTCCCGCTCTATCTCGATAACCTGATCGCGATTGCTTTCGCTTCAGCGAGTGAGGACGCAACAATCCTGCCAAACTCCACTACCGCATCTGGATTAACTTCGTTGTCGTTGTAGTCTGCGGCAAGAAGTTGGTCATGATACTGTTGAATCATCTCTATCTGAAGAAGCAGGTCCCTTCGGGCGCAAAACGTATCCCACGACGGATCAGGGGTTTGGAAGTCTGCACAAGCGCTAGCCCCGTCGCTAATCGTTTCAGAAGCTGCTGCAACGTAGTAGAAGCTGCGGCCAAACCTCCGGTTCGCGGCTTCTGCTTCACTATACAACAACAAGAGTTCGACCCACCCATAGTAACCGACCCTAAATGGAAATGTCTCACCAAATTCAAAGACTACGTCTATGTTGCTGCTCAGTTTTTTGAATCCAGAACAACTCAAACGTATTCGGTTTTGCCGAGCATCATCTGATGTTGAGGTAGCAATCAAGTCCACCTCCGGGCTCTTTTTTAAACCGGCGTAATAGGGAAATGCGATGATCTTACCTTCATCATCAAATGGGTTTTCTCCAAAGTGGTACGGTGTTTCGACACAACCACGGAAATCTTCCGGTACACTGAATGTTAATCGGTTGTCCGCAACGGCGGTTGAAGTAAAAGAGCTTGCTAGGGCCGAGCTCATTACAAACAGAATTGTTCTTGTAACGATTTGCTTCACCTAAATGTCTATTATTCCAAATTACTTCATCTTTTTTGCCCCATCCTCAAGTAGATATCAACTTTAACTCTTCTGCTGTTTGCAGACTTCCGAGGTCCGGAATGCGCGGTTTCTCGACTTGCTGCCCGAACGAGACAAGGGGTGTTGTTGAAGGTCCAGTAAGGGCTCACACATTCCGTTCGAAATCGCTTTAGAGAAGGGCCGCCGCGAGCCCGAACTACTCGATGCTGCGGCGACCGCGTAGGTTGGGCGAGCAGCGGCATGCCTTCATCGCCCCGGATTTTTGAAGCGTTGAGGTCCGCAGTGTAAGCCAGCAATCGATCTGCAAAAACCAGCGTAACCGCCTGTTTCATGGCATAAGACATCATCCACGGTTAGCAAGTGAAACTCCGGCAATCACCAGCGTGCCACCTATCAGCATGGAAGCCCCGACCGGTTCGTGCAGGATAGTTGCCCCAAGGGCCACCCCGAAGACGGGGACAAGATTGGTGAATACTGCCGTACGCTCCGGCCCAAGCGTGCGCACCCCGCTATAGTACCAAACAAATGGCACGACTGTTCCACCAATGGCCAGGTAGATGATGGCCAAAGTGCAGGTGAACGTGGGCAATTGCAGCACTTGCGCGGTGCCGGCCAGCGGCAACCCCAATGCCAGTAACATAGACCCAAATAATGCAGCCCAAGTGGTTGCCGCCAGTGGCGAGAGGCTTCCAAGCGCTTTGCGTCCAAGAAGCGTATAGCCCACCCAACTGCCGACCGCAGCCAGCATGAACAGTTCTCCCCGTCCAAAACTCTGCTGGACGTCAGTCATCAGTCCGGCAACGTCCCCTTCGCTAATCACGATCAGGGCCCCGATTAGCGCCACACAAATCCCGACAACTTGCCCAATCGGTAGAAGCCGCCGCGCAATCAGCCCTCCGGCTAGAGCCACGGCTATTGGATTGCAGGCTACAAACAGTGCTGTTCGCGAAGCCGGCATCTCAGTCAGAGCGGCAAAGAAGAACAGGTTGTAAAGGCAGACGCCGGACAGTCCGAGAAGCCCCATCAACACGCTCTGCCGCCAGGTGAGGCGAGGCAAACCACCTTCTGTTTTCCACACGAGAAAAAGCAAGACCAGCGTTGCCAAGCCAAACCGAACCGTCGCAGCGACCAGCGGGGACATTTCACCTGAGACGATGCGACCAGCAACAAACGTGCCGCCCCACAGGAAGGCCACCATCGTGAGCCGGACGTAGATCAAAGCGTTCTGCGAGGCTATGGGATATGACAGGGCATGGGACATGGAGACACCTAAAACACCGGATTGCCCATGTCGAATTTCAGTTATACTATGTTATAGTCAAATGAGTATTTACTTATGACTTTTGGTCAACTTGAAATTTTCGCCACTCTTGCAGAAACGCGCGGATTTACAGCTGCTGCCTTGCGGCTTGGCATCAGCCAGCCCGCAGTGTCCCATGCGCTTAAAGGTCTCGAGGATGAGCTTGGCGTCAGGCTATTTGATCGCACCGTATCGCCAATCGAACTGACACCGTTGGGCGAACGACTTCTATCTCGTGCGCGCGAAATTCTGGGGTTGGCTGATGCCATGCATCAGGAGGCTTCGGAATATCGTGGTGTGCAGACCGGCAGATTGCGTATCGGGTCTTTTGGTGCGACGTCATCGTTGCAGATTTTACCGCGCCTTCTCGAAGCATTTCATGCAATCCATCCCGGCATTGAAGTACTGGTTGAGGAAGCCGCTGATGAGGAGATCATCCGGTGGATCGAAGACCGGCGCATTGATCTCGGCTTTGTTGTTTTACCAGATGAACGCTTCCGGACATGGCCTGTGGCGCAGGACCAGTTTGTCGCCTTGGTTGCCGCTGACAGCACTTTGGCCGGGCAGTCCTCTATCCGGTTGGAGCAGCTGTGCGAGATGCCATTTATCATGCCGGAATCTGGTTCTGCCCGGATCATTCGACGTCTGTTCACGCAGTCACGTCTCAGCCCAAATGTGCGGTACCGGACATCGCAGATGCTCAGCACTTTGACTATGGTTGCACGCAATCAGGGCGTATCGGTCGTGGCCGAGATGGCCTTGCCCCCAACGAACGGAAAAGAGGGCTGGGTCAGCAAGCCGCTGAATTCAGTCAGGACACGAAAAATTGGTCTCGCGATGCATCCTCACGCAACACCATCGCCTGCAGCGGTCGCTTTTATTGAGGTCGTGGAAAAAAGTAGAGACAATCTTTGACGACGTGTGCAAGGGAAAGAGGCGGTGTCTCGATTTGAACTTCTAACTTCAAATCGGGCATTAGAAAGACACCGCGTGGACGGCAGGTTTTTTACACTCACCCACCATTCGTCACCTCGCGCCGAACGTCCCGAACATGCGGATTGCGAACTGCCGCAGTGAAAATCCGCAGAGAGTCCAATTCACCCAATTTCGCACTTTGAAAGAGTTGCATTTCCGCCCCAGACATCACTGTCCTTATCAAGCCTCACTTGGCGCATAACTTCCATCTTTGCGGTGTACTTCACGCCCGCTGAGAGGCGGGTTAAAGACGCAGACAAGCCGAAGATCAGCGTCTATGGCTTGCACCAGGTGCCTGTCATGTTGATCCAAAGCATAGAGAGTAAATGGCTCAAGGGGTTGCCAGACTTCTCCGCCAAACGCTTTGATCTGACCCTTGCCCTCGATACAATAGCAAGCCTCTAGATGATGGGTGTATTCAAGTTCAAGCACCGCACCCTCTTTGATGATCGTATCCGTCAGCGAAAATCCCATTCCATCTGAGGCAAGCAGCAACCTTCTGCTTTTCCAACCCGGGCCGGAAACGTCCCGATCTGTTCCAAGGATATCTTTGAGTGCCTTAACAATCATCTTTCACCGTCTCATTTCTACTTAACCGCACGGTTCATCCCGCCGTCGGACAAGATGCTCTGACCATTGATATACCGGGCTCCATCGCTGGCGAGAAACACGCAAGCCTGTCCTATTTCCTCGAATGTCGCAGGCCGCTGCGCCGGTATGGACCTGCGGGCTTCTTCAGAAAGGTTGACGTTCTCGCAGAACCCGGGGAGCAGGTTGTTCATGCGAATATTGTGCCGGGCATAACGATCCCCGTAAAGCTTTGAGAAACTGTGCAATGCGCCACGCAGCATGCTCATGGGGTAGGGCGCGCGTGGCTCGAGGGCGTTCATGGACGAGATGTTTACGAATGCACCCCCACCTTGTTCGATCAGAATAGGTGTGACGATACGTGCGATCTTCACAACGTTCAGCACATACATGTCCAGGCTTTCGTGCCACAATTCGTCGCTGAGTTCCAAAAGCGGCCCGTCAAAATCGGGATCGAACCCGACTGTCTTGATGGCTTTTGGCACCGATCCACCGTGCCCCATGTTGCTGACGATAGCGTCGATCCGCCCATATTTGCTCATCGTGTTGTCTATCATCGCCTGTAAATCATCAACATCCAGCACAGATCCGCGCTGGCCGATGCCGCCGAGTTCCTCCGCCAATTCGACCGAGCGATTTGACGGTGACATCAGTGAGACCTTGTAGCCAGCCTTTGCCATTTCAATAGCGCATCCCCGGCCAATGCCCTGTCCTGTACCTGTCATGAGCGCGACTTTGGTTTCAGCCATGGTCTTTCCTTTCAATGAGTGCCTATTGTGTGAGGTTTGTTGAGCCGAAATTACTCTAACTTCCGAAAATCAAAGGAACCTATCGAGTTTTTGGCAGTTCGCTGTTAGATTTTCTCATATGGTGGAAAACCTCAGACACCTTCGTGCCCTTCAGGCCTTTGATGAAACCGCAACCCACTCCAGCCTGACCAAGGCGGCGGATGTTCTAAACGTCACTCACGGGGCGATCAGTCGTCAGATCAAGCTGCTGGAACTGCACCTTGGCGTGACGCTCTTTCATCGCCGCCCCAATGGTGTTGAACTGACCAAAGCCGGAGAGCGCCTGTATCAATCAACACGCGGGGCGTTTTCCGCATTGCAGCTGGGCGTAATGGAGGTGAAGCGACTTCATCATCGTCAGTCGATTACGGTGTCATTGTCGACGTCGCTTGCGCTCAAATGGCTTGTTCCGCTGCTTAGTTCGTTTCAGCAAGAGCACCCGGGTATCGCATTGTTGCTGGACACCAATGATGCCTATGCAGATTTTGACACATCTGAGGTCGATGTGGCCCTGCGGTTTGGTGAACCTCGATGGGACGGCCTGTATCATGAGCAAATAAGGCAAGAGGAACTGATCGTTGTGGCCGCCCCCGCTCTTGTTGAGAAAACGCGGATACCAATGCGGGCCGAGGATGTGGCTGCTCTCCCACTATTGCACGATGCCTTCAACGTCGGATGGGAAAGCTGGGCTGCGCAAGTCGGACTGAACGTTGATCAGATCAACTCGCAAAGTATCAAGTATGTGGATAGCGCTGTTCTTTTGGAGGCCGCGATTGATGCACAGGGCGTAGCGTTGGCGAGACATCTCTTGGCAGAGAGGGATTTGAGGCTCGGCCGGCTAGTCCGGCTCGATGAAAGCAGCGTTCCACTGGATCGTGGCCTCTACTTCGTTTGCCGCCCTAGCGATCAAGAGCGAGCCACGGTGAGAATTTTCAAGAAGTGGCTCATGTCGATTTGAGATCCGGGTTTTGATCGAAGCACCGCGAGAGCGGTCACTAGTTTGCCTATTGCAGAAGTCAGCTTTGGCCCGCTAAGCCGTCTTTGCCAGTTGACACATGACGGCTGCAATTCGCGGTTCGCGGCTTGCTGCACTAGTGAAAGATCGAAGTGTGACCAACGGCGGCTTTGGGTTCGTCGTTGGCGTTCCCTGCATACAGGATCAATGGCTGCTATATCGGCGGATGAAATGATGGAGCGTTGAATCCGCTGATGATCTGACCACTCAATCACTGATCGCTTCACTTGCCACCCGCTTGACCGTTGATAGCTCGCTTGAGGTAACGCCGTGAGAGGTTCTGATCCGACCTAAGAAGATTTTTCACAACATACTTTAGTATGGGAAGTTATCTTTTTTGCGCAGAGATATGCGTCCGTGTGTCCGCCAGAATCCGTGATCTGTTGCTAGCTCAGGTCTATCAACAGCGTTCTGAGGCGACATTGCGAGTATTACACGAAACGCCAGGGTCGGACCTGGATTGGAAAGTCAAAGCCCCGCTGATCGTGGAGACACCCTCTGGTGCGGTGGTCACGATTGAACGCTGGTCGCTTGCGGGATTGGAATGGCCCGACGATGCGCCAGAATGCCCCAAGGCTGCTACACTCAGCGTACCATTTCAGGGAGTTGATATCCGTTTCCCGGTACGCCTATCCAAGCCAAACTCGAATTCCACAGTACAGTTGGAAGGCCTGAGCGGTCGACAACGCGAGACGCTGGCACTCTTCTATCGCTCGCTTTTGTCTGGGCGAATGGCCAGCAGCGGCGACGTGATAACCAGCCTCGATACTCCGGTTGATTTGGTGCCGATGGAGGAAACTGAGGGCGAGCAATCCCGAAAGCCCGTGAGGTTTCTTCCACGTTCTCTACGTGTTGCATTCAATGTGGCGACCTACCTTCTGATCGCTGCGGCGGTTGTAGGCGTCATAGGCAACAACATCTTTACCAACCTGGATCGGATCGACATTCAACACGGTCGGGTGTTGGCGCCCATGATCCCCTCTTTCCCACCGGCCAAAGGTTACATCAAGCAAATTGCGGTGACGCCCGGGCAGGAGGTGCTGGAGGGTGATCTTCTATTTTTAATGGATGACGCGGAAGCAGAGGCGGCTCTCAAACGAACAGAAGCGGAATTAGCGTTGGCGCGCGCAGAGCTCTCAAATGTCAATGACGCCCTAAAGAACCTTCAGTCCCAATCCAGCTCTGAAATTCTGGCCGAAAGGGTTGCTACGGCCATGCGCTTTTATGCTGAGTTTGTGCAGGATGGTGGGTTTGACGATATGCGACGCCAATGGCTCAGCCTTCGCGAACGCAATCCGGATCTGGCGCAGTCTGTAGACCCCGTTCTTATTGTGACGAACCTGCTGAAAGCCGAAGAGCGAAACCGCTCGTCTGCAGTAAAGGCGTTGGAAGCGACCAAAGAAGCACAGCAACAGATAATAGAAAGCAACCACGTTCGTGCGACCACAGACGGGGTGGTTCAGGATTTCACTGTCAGCGCGGGACAACCGTTTCGCGGCACTCCGGAAGAACTGATTTTCGAAACTGCTGAGCCTCGCATGACTATGGGATGGGTGTCTGAGCGGTTTGCCGAGACAATTTACATCGGAATGCCAGCGACGATCGGATTTAACGAAAAGGGTGATAGGATCAGCATCCCCGGAGAGGTCTGGGATGTACGCGCCGGGGACAACCCAGAGCGACCCGGAGAGTTCGGGATCATTGTTACTGTTCGTCCAACCGGCCTGTCTTCACGACAAACCAAAACCCATTTGCGATTGGGAGCCCCGGTCAATCTGGAAGCGAAGCGACAGTTGGGAACACGGTTTGGCACTTGGATAAAGTCTATGGACCCTCGTAGTGGCCAACCCCATGACTGAGTATGAGTTCGACAAGGATCTGGCGCGGCGATTGAGGCAACTGCAATCAGATGTTCCCAACTATTTTTGCAAGTGGTCTCTACCGCAATTCACGCTGTTTCTGTTGTTGTTCATGGGGCTGCTTTGGCTATTGGCGAATGTGCCGAACCGGTTTTTCAACCCAAGCGTTTTGCATGTCACGATGGTCCTTGGAACGCTTGGGCTCTGGCGATTTGGCTGGTGGTTTACCCATGCGTTGAGGGCCCAAATTTACGCTAAAGCCAAATGGCCGGGAATGCGGCGCCGCGCCGACGCGCTTTGGGATGCAGGTTGGCGGCCCAAGCGTCTCCACATCCAGATGACAACGTATTTTGAGGAACCCTCCATTACCAAACGCGTCGTAGGGTCGATACTTGGGCAAATCCGACGCGAACGGATTCCGACAACGATCTATATCGGCACGGGCAGCGCATATGACGAGCAGATCATCCGCGACTTTGTTGAAACCTATGCGCAGGATATTCCGGACGAATTGGCCACACTTGTATTTGTGCGTCAGAACCAGCCGGGCAAAAGGATGGCGATTGGCCTGATCCTTCGGGCCATTTGCCGCTCTGGCGCACACCCTGATGATCTGGTGATCTTCATGGACGGAGACGCCCTGTTTGGCGGGGATGTTTTACGCAAAACCCTGCCAATGTTTGCAAGTGATCCAGAGCTGCAGGCGCTGACGACAGATGAAGAGGTCATCTGCTATGGCCCGGTTTGGATCGCTAAATGGCTGGACATGCGATTTGCTCAACGCCGTCTCGCGATGCAAAGCCATGCTTTGTCGGGCCGCGTTTTGACACTGACGGGTCGAATGAGCGTCTTTCGAGCCAGGCATATTCTGGACGAGAAGTTCATTCGCACGATCGAAGCAGACCATCTGCATCACTGGCTATGGGGCAACTTCCGGTTTCTGTCCGGGGACGACAAATCAACCTGGTATCGGCTGCTGAGCGTAGGCGCGAAAATGACCTACGTGCCGGATGCAACTGTGTACACAATCGAGGTCATCAAAGAAAACGGCCTCATGCGGATGGTTCAAAACTTCCGCCGCTGGTCGGGCAATATGCTGCGGAACGGAAGCCGCGCGATCGCTCTTGGACCAACTGCAATGCCATTTTTCATCTGGTGGTGTGTCGTTGATCAACGGATCGCCATGTGGACCATGATGGTCAGTCCGGTAATGGCCGTCGTCGGCAGCATGATCGCGCCGGGCTACTTCTGGAACTGCATCATCTGGGTGCTGTTTTCACGGGTCGTGCTGTGTCTGTTCCTGTTCGGCTACAGCAGGCGCGCGGACATGAGTTGGCCGTTCATCCTGTATCTCAACCAAGTGATCAACGCGACGGTCAAAATCTACATGATCTTTCATTTGTCCAAACAGAAATGGTCGAACAGAGGCAATCAAAGCTCAGGCG
>NZ_SMMF01000962.1:335218-422735 GCF_009711355.1 Roseibium sp. RKSG952
AGATGGCCACGGCAATCCTGACGTTTCTAACCGCGATCCTGATCTATGTTGGTCTGATCGAGATGCCGTTCGGCTAGCAGACCTATCCTTTCGATAGGTGAATTAAGCCTATGAAACACAATGTTAAACACAACGGTCGGTAACCTGAGATCAGACTTGTAATGAAGAGGTTTCAAATGATTCAGCCGATTATCCTTGCTGGCGGTTCCGGCACCCGCCTTTGGCCCGTCTCTCGTAAAAGTTACCCTAAGCAGTTCGTGGAACTGGCAGGTGAGCAGAGCCTGCTTCAGAGAACAATCGAACGTGTATCCGAGCCCGGATTTTCTGCACCACTCATCGTGACGGGCGAAGACTACAGGTTTATTGCACAGCAACAGTTGGCAGATATTGATGCCGAAAAATCTGAACTGATCATTGAACCAGTTGGCCGCAATACCGCCGCTGCGGTTTTGGCCGCAGCTTTGCGCTACAAGGAAGAGCCGGAAACGGTCCTGCTTGTTTTACCCAGCGATCACGCAATTGAGGATGTATCCGCGTTCCGTCGAACTATGGTGCGGGCGGAGAAAACAGCCAAGCGCGGTAAGATCGTCACGTTCGGCATCAAACCCGATCATGCCGCGACGGGCTACGGCTACCTGCGGGTTGCGGGGGGATACCAAGGTGCACTGCTGATATCTAAGTTTGCGGAAAAGCCCGATGTCGAAACCGCGAAGGGCATGTTAGAAAGCGGCGACTGGCTATGGAATGCCGGGATCTTCATGTTCAGGGTCGATACTGTGTTAAAGGCTTTCGAAGCTCATGCCCCTGAAATGTCTGCACCGGTCGAGGCTGCATTGGCGCTTGGTCAAAGCGATCTTGGTTTCTACCGAATGGATCAAAACGCCTTTTCCAAGTGCCCCAGTCTCTCGTTTGATCATGCGGTGATGGAGCATGTCGAAACCGGTGTAGTGGCTTTTGAATTGGACTGCGGATGGTCCGATCTGGGCAGTTGGAAATCGGTGAAGGATCAGGGGCAGCTCGATGAGGGGGCGAATGTCACTTCTGGAAATTCGACTGCCATTGATTGCCGCGATAGCCTGCTGAGGTCGGAAAACCCGGATATCAAATTAGTCGGGCTGGGTTTGAAGGACATAGTCGCAGTCGCAACCGACGATGGAATTTTGGTTGCTGACATGTCGCACAGCGCCGAAGTCGGCAAGGTCGTGGACGAATTGCGCAACGAAGGGTCTGACCAGGCCGAGATGTTCCGCAGGTGTCATCGGCCGTGGGGCTACTATGAAACCCTTTCGCTGGGTCCTCGGTTTCAGGTCAAACGGATTATGGTCTTACCTGGCGCCAAGCTTTCACTACAAAGCCATGTACACCGTGCAGAACACTGGGTTGTTGTCAGTGGTTCTGCGCGCGTGACTGTCGGTGACAATGTCAGCCTGCTTTCCGAGAATGAATCGACCTTCATTCCTCTGGGTTCCGTGCACCGTTTGGAGAATCCTGGAAAGCTGCCACTGCATCTGATTGAGGTTCAATCAGGCTGTTATCTGGGTGAAGACGATATTGTCAGATACGAGGATGTCTATGACCGTATCGCCGTAGCTTGAAGCGCCAAATACCTTCCCTCCTAAAAACTGGCCCGCGTGGAACTTCACGCGGGTTTTTTCTCTCGTATGGGATTGGTGACCATTCGTATAGGTCCGGCATCATTTGAGCACTGCGCATAGTCCCCCGATATGTTTTGCAATTTTATCAGTGCGTTACCTTGGGTTCAAATCGGAGGTATTTCTATGGAACTCAGAAAGATTGCGCAGAACGACGCCGAAATAGTAATCCCGGTGTCTTCGCAAAAATCACGGATCAGTGTTGTAGGGCTGGGGTATGTTGGGGCCGTATCAACTGCATGTTTGGCGTCGCTTGGACACGAGGTCATAGGCGTTGATATCGACCCCGATAAAGTGGGTCAGATTGCGCGCGGTGAGAGCCCGATCCACGAAGAAAACCTTGGCTCCACTCTGAAACAAGGCGTTCAAAAGGGTCTGATCTCTGCGACGGACGATCTGAGCGCAGCTGTACGCGAAACCGACGTTACCTTTGTGTCGGTAGGGACACCAACCGCTCCGGATGGGGGCTGCGACTATAGCTATATTGAACAGGCGGCTCGCTCGATGGCAGTTGGTCTTTGCCAAAAGGATGGGTTTCACATCTTTGCCATGCGATGTTCGATCCCGCCCGGAACCACGATGAACGTATTGGTTCCGATCCTTGAGCGTCTTTCAGAAAAGAAAATGGGCCAGGACTTTGGGGTGTGCTTCAATCCTGAGTTTCTGCGGGAAGGCGTCGCCATAGATGACTTCCACAACCCTCCGAAAACAGTGCTTGGCACCAACGATTTTCGCACGGCGGAAGTCATGAAGCGCATCTTCGCGCCGGTTGATCCAGATCCTATTTTGACAACGGTCGAAGTGGCTGAGACGATCAAATATGTCGATAATGTATGGCATGCGACCAAGGTTTGCTTTGCCAACGAGGTCGGCCGCTTGTGCAAGCCGCTGGGCGTGGACAGCCACGCGGTCATGGATGTCTTTACCCAAGATACAAAGCTGAACCTGTCGCCTTACTATCTGAAGCCGGGCTTTGCCTATGGCGGCTCATGCCTGCCGAAAGAGGTACGGGCTGTAACACATATAGCCGAAGAACTGGGTGTCGAACTGCCCATGATCGGCAACCTTGACCGCTCAAACCGAAAGCAGATCGATCAAGCGACCGAGATGCTGCGAAAGACGGGGGCCAGGCGCGTTGGGGTTCTGGGGCTGGCTTTCAAACCCGGCACCGACGATCTGCGCGAAAGCCCTATTCTGGAAGTCATGGCCGAGCTCCATGCCGAGGGGGTGGAGTTGGTCCTGCATGATCCGGCGGTGACAAAAGAAACCCCTCTGAGTGGGTTGCAAGCCTACATGCATCACGCTGGCTCTGGCATTCGAAGCCTCGCGGGATCGATCAAATCGATGCTCTGCGACAGCATAGAAGACGTAATGGAACAGGCCGAGGCCGTCATCGTCTGCCACCGCAACCCCGCTTATCAGAACGCCGTTTCCAGTAAACCGGAGATGCCGGTCGTGGATGTGGTGCGCTTGTTCCCCGAGAACCCGGTGAACCGTCGGATCGACGGCATCGGTTGGTAAATTTTTACTCCAATTAGCTGAAAGTAAGAGGTGAAATGATGCCTGCGGTATCTTCAAATGTAATTTCAGGAACGGGTTTGTCCGATCAACTTGTTGGCGGAAGTGAGCAGGAGACCCTGATAGGGCTTGCCGGAAACGATGAGATCCAAGGGCAAGCCGGCGATGATGTGTTGCACGGCGACTATGCCGAGGTAAACTTGTTGGAAGGCACAGAAGGTGCTGTCAGTTTTTCCGACTACGCCGAGAACGGCGAATGGGGATTGATTGATCTTGCAAACGGCCACCAACAGATGGAGCAGCAGATTACGACCGAAGCGGGCGGGGTCTATGAACTGAACCTGGATCTCGCGACAAATTTTGCTGCAGGTCGTTCCGGGGCTGCCGTCGAAGTTCTGGTCGATGGTGAAGTGGTCGCCGAGTTTTCTTCTCAGAGCGGTGCCTTCGGATCTCATTCCGTTCAATTCACAGCTGATGATGACAGCTCGACCATAACGATCAGATCGATTGATGTGTCAGGCAACGGTCCAACAATTGATACGTCCGGTCCTGCGTTTCATTATGACAAGGATGTCGAGATTGGCGGACAAACCGTGACGGTGTCCGCATTCGCCGACGGGCAATCAAATCTCTATCAGGTTCTGAATGGAACACTGCATGTGTTTGATGTCGAAAGCCAAACATATGAAATGGCGGGCGTCGAAGGCACGGTCAATGTGAACTCGATGGGTTACAATACGGAAGACGACCTTCTGTATGCCATCGCAGTAGGCGACGGCGTGGATTCACTGGGGCAGGTGGTTAGCCGCTCTGATTTGGTGATGCTGGACGCCGAAGGAAACAGTTACCGTGTTGGCAGCACACCATATCGGTCTTGGACCGGGGATTTTGATGATCAGGGCAACCTTTGGTCGTTTCAATCCAGTATGGACCGTATCGCAGTCATTGATGTCGATCAGTTCGATGCGGATGGAAACCCGGTAACCACAGTATACAAGTTGCCATCCGATCTTGTGGATTTCAAAGTCTACGATGTTGCGTTCGACGCGGCCTCACAGTCGTTCTACGGTGTCTCTCGCACAAGTTCCGAAGGTGCAGCTACGGTTATGTTGATCGTTGATATCTCTTCGGGCGAACCAGAGTTTCGAACGGTTTCAGTCACATCGACAGTGATTAACGGCGAAGTCCTGAATGGGGTCCCGCTAATGACGTTTGGAGCTGCAATCATTGACGCAGACGGAAACCTGTTTGTCGGTGGCAACTCAGGCGACCACGACATGGATGACTCGACACCTGCAACAGGCGCGATTTTCCAGGTCATCGTGGATGATGTGACCGGCGAGGCTAGTTTGCACCTTATCGAAGAGGCGCCGAAATCGTATTCGAATGATGGTGCCGCCGACCCGACAGCAACCAGTCCGTTTGCGCCCGTCGATTTGGATGCAAGCGTTTTGGTTAAGGATCTAACACTTGTCGCGACCACCGAAGGCGCGTTGAGCTACGATGATGACCTTTCGGGCAATGCTGGTAGCGATGCCCTATACGGTGGGATTGGCACAGACACCCTGACGGGTGGTAGTTCAGGCGACGTGCTTGAAGGGGATGACGGCAACGATCTGCTTCACGGTGGAGCGGGCATCGGTGCCGCCAGCGGCATTGTCTCGCAATATGACGAAGACGGTGTGCGGTACGACCAGTTTGGCAATGTTCTTACAGAAGACGATGACTCGTTGTTCGGCGGGCAGGGCGACGATCACCTGATGGGCTCGGCTGGGCACGACATGCTGGATGGTGGGATCGGCAACGACATTTTGGATGGAGGTTCAGGCTTTGACATTCTCATCGGTGGTCAGGGCGATGACACACTCCGCGGTGGATCCGAAGCTGACACTTTGCGAGGTGAAGACGGCCAAGACGTTATGGACGGTGGCTCGGGCAATGATGAGATGTTCGGTGGCACAGGCGACGACCAAATTGATGGCGGGTCTGGCGCGGATGTCCTGAACGGTGGCGATGGCAGTGATAATTTGTCAGGTGGATCCGGTGATGATTTTCTGTCCGGGGACGACGGAAAAGACACGCTATCCGGAGGATCTGGCAACGATGACCTAGATGGCGGTGCGGGCGACGACAGTCTCTCTGGGGGCTCAGGTGATGATACCGCGATAGGCGGTCTCGGCGCGGATACTTTGGATGGCGGATCCGGAAACGACACATTAGCTGGCGGTGAGGGCTCCGACACGTTGAAGGGTGGTTCTGACGATGACGAGTTGAATGGGGGTGCTGGCAACGATTATCTGAATGGCTCCAGCGGTGACGACGTTCTGGACGGAGGTTCAGGGAAAGATCGGCTTTACCTTGGCGCAGGAGATGATCAAGCCACCGGTGGCGCTGATGCAGACAGGTTCATTTTCCGCGATGAGGATCTGGACGGGTCGACCGATACGATCACTGACTTTTCGCTCAGCGATGGCGACTTACTCGATCTGCGTGCGCTCAACATCGATAGTGGCGGAGCTGATACATCTGACTGGTTTAATGCCAACGCAGAAATCGTGGGCGGGACCGATGTCTACGTAACTTTGTCACCGGATACGACATTGATCCTTGAAGGCGTAGCGTCGGATTTCGACCAACTCTACGATCACTTTCTATTCTGAAGTCCCCCCCTGCGGACCCGGGTCACTCGAATCCTGCATCCCGAGCGATCAGAGCGGCCTGGGTCCGGTTTTTTGCATTCAGTTTCTTGCAAAGGGTCCGAACATGCAGCTTGATCGTGACTTCCTGAAGATCCAGCTCTCGGGCGATCTCCTTGTTGGACTGTCCACGGCACAATCCGCGTAGAACCTGTTTTTCCCGCTGGCTGAGCTGACGGGAAAAGTCGCTTTCTTTGACATCGCCATCCATACTTAGAACACTGGCCGGGACGAAGGTTTCGCCGGCGATCATAAATCGCACCGCGTTGACCAGGGATTTGGCGCCCATGGTTTTGGGCAAGAAACCAACGGCGCCCATTTCGACCGCTTCCTGTGCGATCTTGTTTGGTGCTGTCCCGCTCAATATCGCAAAAGCCTGTTCAGGGAATTGGCGAATTGCGTCTGAAAGCCCTTCGATCCCGTTCATACCCGGCATATCAAAGTCTAACAGGACAAGGTCGAATGGATCTTCGGATGACAGCAATTTCATCGCAGCCATGTAATCGGGTACGGCAACAACTGCCGCGCGCCCCTCAGTTTCGAGGTAGGATGAAATCGTATCACGGACCAAACCGTGATCATCAGCCAATAGAATTCGCATCGATATCGGTGACCTTGAACAAATGCTTTGATCCGATTTTATCGCACCCGGAATAGTTGAACCACCAAAAGGGTTACTATTTGACGAACTTTGCAAATTCATGTTGTTTTCCTAGGCTATTACTCTTTGGCGCTGGCTGCCAACGCTTCATTATCGCACTCCGCGAAAACTTTGATTGCATGGTTTGGGACGTCGAAAGTTCGCAAATTAGGCTGATGGTGTGACCTTTGGTGCGCTGAACTATCCTAAAGTATAGCGAGCTATTCTATTGCGTCTGAGAACGTTTCGCGGGCCTGTGTCAAAAGCGTTTTGACAAAGGTTCACCTACTCACGGACACAATCTCGCATGCTTAAAACTTTAAAATCACTTTGCGCCACACTCGCCATTTCATTTGCGAGTGCGGCATATGCGGATGAAGTACTTCTTACGGTGTCGGGCGATGTCGGTCTCAAAGGAAACAAGAACACTTGGACATTCGACAGGAAAGCCCTTGAGGCATTGCCCAGTAAGTCAATCGATACCACAACGATCTGGACAGAGGGTACGCAGAGCTTTGAAGGAGTTTCCCTTGATGTGCTTCTGGACCATGTCCAGGCAGAGCAGGGGATCATACGAGCGGTGGCTTTGAATGACTACGCCGTCACCATTCCCACCAGTGATGCAACAGATGTTGGCCCGATCGTTGCCTACTTGCGCGATGGCAAGGCGATGTCAGTACGCGACAAAGGACCTTTGTGGATAATTTACCCTTACGATGCTAACGAGGCCTATCAGTCCGAAGAAATTTATGCCCGCAGCATTTGGCAACTCAATCGATTGGAAGTCGTTGCACAGTAAGTACCGAGGAGAAGGCCATCGACACTAAAGCGCCTTTCATGAGCATGAAGAGATGGCCCATTTTTGCCTTTGTAGGCTTGCTGGTTGTGAGTCTGGCTATCGTGCTTTCCCTTGGGCGCGAGGTGAAATCAGATCTCGACGCGCTCTCGACCGCAAAAACAGACAACGTCAGCTGGTTGATGTCTCAGCTCGAAGTCGAGCTGCTTAGGTTCGAAGTCTCGGTTATTGATGCTTCATCACGTTCCAATGGTGACTTGTCCGCTGTACGCAACCGTTTCGATATCTTTTTTAGCCGAGCGGATACGCTGTTTAATAGCGAGCTGTTTTCATTTCTGCGAGGGGGTGCCGCCGCGCAACCAGCCTTGCAAGCCACTGAAGACTTCTTATCCAGGCTGACACCATTGATTGATGGGCCGGATGACCAGCTGCGCGCGGCACTTCCTGATCTGCGGGCGCAGATTCAAACACTGCGACCTGAAGTGCGCGAGCTTGCGCTGGGCGGTATTCAGGGATTTGCGCAGGAAAATGCAACTCGACGTGCTGAGTTGGCCAGCACACTAACTCGAATGGCATCATTGCTTGTTGTACTTTTTGTTGCATTGCTTTTAGCTTTTGCAGTTCTCATCAAATTATTCCGGCAGGGGCAGTTGTTTGCCCGGCAAAGCCAGTCGGCTCGCAACCGATTTGAAGCGGCCATTACCTCGTCACTGGATGCGGTGTTGGTGGTTGATACTTCTGGAAGAATTCTTGAATTCAACGGTGCCGCCGAAGATGTCTTTGGGTACCGTCAGGCCGAGGCAATCGGTGCCGATATGGCTGAACTTATCGTTCCAGAACACCTGCGCGCCCTGCACCGAAAAGGCATGACGCGATTTCTCGAGACCGGCGAGCAAAAGGTAATCGGCGCTGGGCGTGTCAGGTTAGAGGGCCTGCGCAAATCGCAGGAAACTTTTCCAGTGGAGCTTTCCATATCGCTCGCCGAAACGGATGGAGAGCAAGTCTTTGTCTCATTCCTTCGGGATATAACTGAGGAACTCAAAGCTGAGGAAGACTTACGCACTGCAAGAGACAAGGCGCGGGAAAGCGAACAGGCCAAATCCGATCTGTTGACGGTGATGAGCCATGAAATGCGTACTCCGTTGAACGGAATACTCGGCTCTGCGGCATTGATTGATCAGAGCAATCTGACGGACAGACAAAAGCGGTATCTTCGTTCTATTGAAGTGTCGGGTAAGTTGCTGCTGTCTCATGTGACTGATGTTTTGGATTTTTCCAGACTGGGTTCAGGCAATGCCTTGCGTGACAGATCAAGCTTTGACGTGATGGAGGTTGTCCACGAGGTAGCCGACAGCCTGTCGGCGAACGCAGATGCGCGTGGCAACAACCTGAAGGTCGATGTTCTATCTGAAGAACTTATCGACGTTCTTGGATACAGAACTGCGCTGCAGCAATGCTTGGTGAACCTGTTAGGTAACGCAATCGAATTTACGCGGGATGGATCAGTCACGATCGAAGTCGAAAGGCTTCGGCATGACGATCTGATTGAGTTTCGGATTGCAGATACCGGGGTCGGGATATCACCTGACTATCTGGACGTTATCTTCGATGAATTTGTCACGATCGATACCGCCTTTGCACGTGAGACGAGCGGAACTGGATTAGGGCTCGCTATTACCAAAAGACTGGTCGAAGCGATGGGTGGCGACATCACGGCGGATAGTGTGCTTGGAGAAGGCAGTCTGTTTACAATGCGACTGCCTCTGCCAACCTCAAGAACTGATGTCACAAGCGAACTGGATTCCACAGACGTGCCACAGGCAGAGCTCTATCAGGGTTTGAAAGCACTGGTGGTAGACGACAATGAAATCAATCGAATGATCTTGACCGATATGCTTGAAGATCTTGGCTTTTCGGTTGCTGAGGCTGAAAGTGGTTACGCCGCCTTAGAACGTCTTGGGTCCGAGCGATTTGATGTACTTTTGTTGGATATCAGCATGCCCGGTATCGATGGTATCGAAACACTCGGAAAAGTTCGCGAACTCAATATCGAGTGGGACAATTTGCCAGCGATAGCAGTTACGGCTCATGCAGCGCCAAAAGACCACGAAGTCATACGAGCAGCAGAATTTCAGGGGCTGTTGGTTAAGCCGGTTTCATTGGCGGCGCTGCAGTCAGAATTAGCGAGGGTCTTAAATGCCAACGGAACTGTTATCAAAGACCCTGAGAATGACTTTAAGGCCCGATTTGGGGACGATAAGTATCGTGAAGCCAGCGAAGAGTTGAAAAGTGAACTTGTTGAACTCATTGAGGATATCAAGTCTTCCGATGAGTTAAGCAGAGCGCTCAAACAAAAGGCGCATAAGCTTTGTGGTTCTGCTGCGATACTCGATAAAACCGATCTTTGGTCCAAGCTCAACGACGTTCAAAACTGCTCTTCTAAGGAATGGGTGAACGAGAAAACTACACTCTTGAGGGATTTGCAGCACGTAGCCAAACGTTGCCTATGAAAAACAGACTGCTTGCCATTGCCCGCAGCTTTTGCGGTTGCGCTCGAACTAGCGGGACGGAGCGAGGCGACATAAACAGTACGGCCAATGCCTGTTAAGGAAAAACTGGCTGGGGTTTTGAGAGATTTAGAAATGATTGGCGCCGAAGAGGGTAACCAAAACCGGAATAGATTTTATCAGGAAGCGCAACAAGGCTACTGTTTCTCACGTCCTCGTCAATGGCCGGCCTAGTCTCAATGAGGGCGCGATGACTTTGCTCATCAGGTGATATGTTGCAGCTTTGGGAGCTGAAACCTGCCTCGTTCAGTTTGTTCGTGATCAAGAGATGAAAGACATATTGATCTGACCTTCTCCGCTCCATGCTAGCCATACACGCTGGCTGCAAATCGGTTGTCTTTTGCCAGTTGTGCAGCTTCGAGACGCCTCAACTCTTCCAGAGCCCGGCTTTGATCCCCGGTCCGCGCAAGCGCAGTGTTGTAGGCGCGCAGGACTGAGCGTGGCCGCCAGGGCAAGGCCGCTTGCGAAACCCAGGCGCGCAAAATTGGCGGAAGACTGTCAAATTCGCGCATTGGGTTCTCGCTGCGCCGTCGTTTTCGGATTTTCGTCTGGCCAAGATTGCGGCTCATCAGTCGGCCTCGTTCAGGTTAAATGTCGGTTCGAGCGCGTCGATCCAACACTGGAAATTCGAAGACTGTCGGCGTCGCCATATTGTGGTCGCGCATTCGGGCCATCGGGTGTCAGGGACAGATGCCCCCCATGTTCCAATCGACTGCACGCTCGATAAAGCGCCGGCGAGGGAAAACTTGGCGACCCACTCAGGCCGCATAGCAATCCAGAAATGCCCTTTCGCGCGGATCACACCAGGTAGATCGCCGCGCCGCAGAGCTAGAATGGTCTCGCTATCGACCACGGAATGGTTTGTCTCGCTGCGGTTACACAGGAATTCATGGCTGAAATAATCTTTGAGCAGGTTTACCGCTTTCACGACGGCGACGCGCTGTTTAGGGCGTGGTTTAGCAGGGTGGCTTTACCGGCGCCAAGAAAGCCGGACAGGACGGTGACGGGAAGTTGGGTATCAGTCATGGCCTAGAAACACTTCTTCTTTTGTCCCGGTTTTGGGTTGATGCGCCCGCAGCATGTCGAGGCTGCGTTGCAATTCCGGGCGGGTCAGATCGCGCGCGATGACCACGATGCGAGAGCGGCGGTCGTCTCCGATCCAGTTCTTCAAAGGGACCGGCGGGTCGAAAATGTGTTGGACGCCGTGAAAGACAAACGGCACGTCGATACCCTCGAGAAACACGATCCCTTTGACACGCAGGATGTCTGGGCCCTTGAGGGCGATCAGCGTGTCCAGCCAGTAATCAAAGGCTGAATCCTTGATTGGCGTGTCCAGAACGATCGAAGCAGAACTGATCCGGGTATCGTGAGGTGTCGGTGCAAACGACACCGGCTTGGGTTTGGATAAACCCGAAAGGTTTGCGAGCGGGTCAATCTTTGGTTCAGGCGCCGATGTTGTCCATGCAATCGCATCTTCTTGACGCACACCCTTACGCAGGCCGCTCAATCCCCACAATTGCTTCGGGTCGAACTGCCCAGCGACCGGCCGTTCGATCCGGGCTGTAGGGTTCAATCCGTTCAGTCGCATGGACAAAGCATCTGTGACCTTGGCAGATACCAGATCTGTTTTGCTGAGCAGGATCAGATCGGCCATCGCGACCTGTGAGACGGCTTCGAACTGTGCATCCAAGGTTTTGGACCCGTTGGCCGCATCGACGACTGTTACCAATCCGTCCATGCGAGTTGTGCGTGCCAATTCGGGGTCGATCAAAAGTGTCTGCAGAATTGGGGCAGGGTCGGCAAGCCCGGTGGTTTCTATGATGATCCGCTCAAATCTAAGAAAGCCGTCGTCACGCCGTTCGATCAGATCCGCAATTGTCCCTGCCAAATCTCCTCGAATTGAACAGCACAGACACCCGGATTGCATCAGGATGATTTCAT
Organism: Roseibium sp. RKSG952; assembly: GCF_009711355.1. Lineage (NCBI taxonomy): Bacteria > Pseudomonadati > Pseudomonadota > Alphaproteobacteria > Hyphomicrobiales > Stappiaceae > Roseibium > Roseibium sp. RKSG952. The sequence continues at coordinate 347,029 of NZ_SMMF01000962.1, forward strand.
CCTCGACAGACTCGATCAGATCGTGGTCCAGCCCGGCTTCACCAAACTCATTCACGATTACTGCGACTTTTCCGGAAGATGTCTCTGACAGCACCGCGTTCAGCAAGGTGGTTTTCCCAGCGCCAAGAAAACCAGTCAGAACGGTGACAGGTATCCGCCGGTCCTTGTTGGGTTCAGCACCATATGCTGCTTGGGAAATCACAGCTCTCTCCTTGTCAAAATACGTGATAACATCACAAGATGAAAGTTCAAGCAGAGTAAGACATTATCGTGGTTTTGGCGGGAATGTGTCGACAGAGAGTTAACTAAAGCGCTCTGTCCTAATGCATCAGGGGTAACACGATCACTTACAATATGTGCACCAATACTCTGTGTCGCCCCTGACGTTGTTAAGCCCGGCCAATGTTTAAGCACCGACCGGGCTGGAGGTTAAAGACATTCCGACAGTGTTTTGGCCATGTTGCGGATAACTTGAGGGTACAGCGCTGCTCCCGGTTCCAGATCAGAACCCAGCGGATCAATGATGCCGGTTTTGGCTTCGGTTCCATCCAGAACGGTTGCGACGATGCCCGGATTGAACTGCGGTTCGGTCATAACGCAATCAATGCCTTCGTTTTTGATGCGCGCCTGAATCTCGGCAATGCGAGCTGGGCTTGGGTCAGTTGCGTCACCGATCGAGATTGCACCCGAGGCCGGGAAATCGAACGCATCTTCGAAGTACTGGTAAGCGTCATGGAAGACGATAAAGCTGCCGCCACGGACAGGTTCAAGCGTTTCGGCCACTTCGGCAGACAGCGCAGCCATTTCTTCACGCGCAGCTGCAGCGTTCGCAAAGTAGGTGCCTGCATTGTCGGGATCAGCTGACGAAAGCTGTGCTGCGATTAGGTTTAACCAGGTTTCAGCGTTTGCCGGAGAAAGCCAAGCGTGGGGGTCGTGTTCGCCGTGTGCGTGCCCTTCATGATCGTCATGCCCTTCGTGGTCGGCATGCTCTTCATGATCATGGTCGTCGCCTTCCGCATGATCTTTGTGATCATGGTCGTGACCTTCATCTTCGGCATGTTCCTCGTGATCGTGGTCATCATCTTCCCCATGCGCTTCGTGATCGTGCTCGCCCTCTTCTGCATGCTCGTCACTATGGTCGTGATCATCATGACCCTTGTCTTCAGCATGTTCATCATGCCCATGATCATCTTCTTCTCCGTGGTCATGGGCCTCAAACAATGCACCCTCACGGAAATCGAGAAGAACTGTGCCGTCGGACTCCAATAAAGTCGTGACGGTTGCGCCATCAGCAAGGGTGTCTATCGCACCCTCCATCCACGGTGTCAGGTCCTCACCAATCCAGAATACCAGATTGGCCTCTTGCAATGCCGAAGCTTCAGAAGGACGCAGGTTATACTCATGCGGAGATGCGCCGGGTGGTACAATAAGATCAGGTGTTCCAACCCCCTCCATAACCCGTGCTACCAGCGAATGGACTGGTGCGATATCGACCGCTACATTCGGAACATCCGCCATAGCCGTCCCACCCATGAGAGCAGCCGTGATCGATAGTGGGAGAAGCTTTCTGGACATCAGAACCTCTATGTGATTTTATAACGTTACGAGCGGCATACATGATATGGAATAACATGACAAGCGAAACGCACCCTGTTCCGGTCGACGAAACGGCCACGGTTGGATTCCAGAAACACGACCACGAGAGTTGTGTTGAGACCGCCTTGTCGACGGCGGAAGCGCGGTGCAAAGAAGAGGGTCTACGCCTAACCCCTGTTCGCCGGAAAGTTCTGGAGTTGCTGTTGCAGGAGCATCGGGCGCTTGGTGCTTATGCCATTCTTGATCGCCTGCGCGAGGAGGGGTTCGGATCTCAACCGCCGGTGGCTTATCGGGCGCTTGATTTCCTTGTGCAAAATGGGTTCGTTCACAAGATCGAACGGTTGAATGCGTTTGTCGCCTGCTCGCACCCTGGCGCTGCCCATTCACCAGCCTTCATGATCTGCAGAAAATGCGATGCTGTGGCCGAGGCGCATTCCGCACCGGCCAAAGGGGTTTTGGGTGCTGCTGCACGCGCGGCGGGTTTCGAGATTGAGCGAACGGTTGTAGAAGCCGAGGGAATCTGTCCGGACTGCACCAAAAAGGCGTAGAGATGACCCTTATCACCGTAGAAAATCTCGGCGTACGCTATGGTGCCAATAATGTTCTGCGCCATGTGGACATGCGTATCGAGCCCGGAGAGATCGTCACAATTGTAGGTCCAAACGGGTCGGGCAAGACCAGCCTGTTGCGGGCCATCATCGGCGCGACCAAGCCATCTGCCGGGAAGGTGTCTCTGAGACCTGGCCTGAAAATCGGCTATGTACCTCAAAAACTGCATATTGATCCGACTTTGCCGATATCTGTCGAACGGTTCATGCGTCTGACCGACCGCGTTTCCAGAAAACAATGCGAGGATGCTCTTGAATCCGCAGGGGTGCCGCACCTTCTGAAACGCCAGATGTCACAATTGTCCGGGGGGCAGTTCCAGCGCGTACTGCTGGCCCGTGCTTTGATCAATCGGCCAGATGTTCTGCTTCTGGACGAAGCAACCCAGGGGCTCGACCAACCGGGATCGGCGGCATTTTATCGTCAGATTGAGGATGTGCGACGCGAAACCGGCTGTGCAATTCTGATGATCAGTCATGAGTTGCACGTGGTCATGAGTGCTTCGGACAGGGTGATTTGCCTGAATGGTCATGTATGCTGCGAAGGATCTCCGGCTGTTGTCGCATCAGCCCCGGAATACCGGGCCCTGTTTGGAACAGGAACAGGCGGCGCGCTGGCTCTTTACCGTCATGATCATGACCACAATCACGACCACTGTGAAAACTCTCAGGAAGCAGCAGAATAATGCTTGATGATTTTATGACGCGCGCAACACTCGCGGGTGTTGGTGTTGCATTTGCAGCAGCTCCGCTAGGATGCTTCGTCGTCTGGCGCCGGATGGCCTATTTTGGAGATGCCACAGCACATGCTGCGATCCTCGGCGTTGCGCTGTCTCTGACGTTTCAGATGTCGGTCTTTACCGGGGCATTGGCAGTTGCGCTTGTCATGGCGCTGACGGTAACGCTGTTGGCCGGCCGGGGGTATGCGATGGACACATTGCTGGGGGTTTTGGCGCATTCCGCGCTTGCCTTCGGTCTTGTTGCTGTCTCGTTTCTGTCAGGTGTTCGTATTGACCTTATGGCGTATCTCTTTGGCGATATCCTTGCGGTATCTCGCTCGGATCTTATCGTGATTTGGGGTGGCGCCGCGCTGGTCGTGGCGCTGATCGCATGGCGGTGGTCCCAACTGCTGACAGCGACGCTGAATGAAGAACTGGCATATGCCAGCGGCTTTGATCCCAAGCGCGAGCAGTTGATCCTGACCTTGGCCCTGGCAGTAACCGTTGCGGTAGCGATCAAAGTCGTTGGGGTCTTGTTGATTGCGGCAATGCTGATCATTCCCGCCGCAGCCGCACGCAATTTGGCACGTTCACCAGAAACGATGGCCTTGATTGCAGCGGCGATCGGTGCGTTTTCCGCCGTAGCAGGGCTGCGCGCAGCCTATGTTTTTGACACACCGGCCGGTCCTTCAATCGTCTGCGTGGCCGCAATTTTGTTTGCGTGCTTCAGCCTCGTCGGGTGGCACGCCCAGCGCAGAGATTAGAAACCTCAATCTCGAATTAGAGGAAAACGAGATGACTGGCCTAGCAATTGACGCAGGGTGGATCAAGGCTGTCCGTAAGGCGTGCAAGGCTGGACGTTACAAGCTTGCGAAGATCGGCTGAAAAGGCGTCCGTACCAACAGCTTCCGCCTGCTGGCCTGCTCTTCTGCAGCCCTAAGTTCTTCTGGAAATATGTTCAGGGCGTGCGCCCTCCATCTCCTCTGACCATCTTGGCTATGAAGAAAGTCATGTGCATGGATCCGGTAGCGGACACGAGGCTGTACCTCATGGGGGCCACACCTGCTATTTGGTTGATGGTCGGCTGCATCACCCGCACGATGGCCATTGCGACGACCACGGTCCGCTGGAAGTAGTTGTATAGAGTACGCTCAAAGCTTGCCCATTACTCGCCACCCACCTTCCACGTCGATGAAGATGAATTGGAAAGGTGCGGGAACAATCTGAACCTCGTTAGTGTTTCTGAATGTAACCGTGTAGTGCCCCTCAGTAATTATGGTCCCGAGGGTGCGATCCGCGTGATAGAGTCAACTGTCGACCCGGCAGGTCAAACCCAAGTTCGCCGGTAATATCTAACAATCCGCGCATCTATCACGGACGTTTAAAAAACTCGTACTGCATAGTGGGCACATGGACTGCGTATTTTGGGATAGAGTGAAAACAAGGCCTCAATATCATTTGAGCAATATGTTTCGATCCAACCAAAGATCATTGTGGGCTTCAGATAAGCAATTGGCGGCCCCAGCGTATAAACCCGGATCGTCTATTTACGCGGCATCGTAACTTTTTGCAGCCTTGAGTGTCTTTTCCCCGGAGATGGACTTCCCGCCTCAAACTAAAATCGACAAATGTGAGAGAGATAAGACTGTGAACGTCGTGTCGCTCTTACAGGTTGCGAAACAATACTGATCGTGATTGTTATGAGATAACATAATAGAGATAAGGATGTCCACGTGGGCAAAATTTCATTCTCCCCCCGCCATTCGGTCGAGGAAGTAGAAGAGGGCACGGCGCTGTCGCCCAAATTCGGCGCTGATGGGCTTATGCCCTGTATCGCCACCGATGCCGAAAGCGGTGAAGTTTTGATGTTGGGCTGGATGAACGCCGATGCTCTGCGGCTGACTCTTGAAACTGGTGAGGCACATTACTTCAGCCGTGCTCGTCAGGTGCTTTGGCACAAAGGCGCAACATCTGGACTCATTCAACGGGTCGTGGAAGCGCGCATTGATGACGATCAGGATGCCATCTGGCTCCGCGTGTCGGTCGCTGGATCTGGCGCATCTTGTCACGTGGGGTATCGGTCCTGTTTCTATCGGGCCATTCCGACAGAAGGCGATGCGGGAACATCGCTGGTTTTCACGGAAGATAGGAAGACATTTGACCCCACAGCGGTCTACGGCGATGCGCCAAATCCGACACAGTTGTGAGCTTTGCAGGTCAGATCAAAGGAAGGGCGGCCACACTTTGGCATGTCCAACGTGTAAAAAAACTGGTTCGAGAATGGATCGAGGTTGGACCGCTTTCTCTGATTACCGTTGTTGAAGTGGAATGTGCTGGCCCCAATTGCCCTGAACCCTGTTGGCACCCGTTGGAGCTTCGTTGTTCACAAACCAGTTTGCGCAGTCAGAGTTGCAGACGTTAAGTCAATTCTGGCCGCTTTAAATCAAGTTTCGGGAAGTACGCATCAGTAACCTCAGCACGCAATCGCTAGTCAATTTCAAAGACAGATCCCGTGGGGAAAGTAGGAGACGATCGCTTTAAGCAAGGGCGAACCGTTGTGACTCTTGGCGGATGGCAAGAACCCAGTTTGTGCAAACTGGTTTTCGGTCTGTACCTTTGGTGTGCGTGGCACTTGTAAGGTTAAGAAGGCCGCTGGAGAGGTTCCCATGGTTCACAATGGCGGTTCTCAGAAGACGGTATCGAGGCGGGTAACTTTCTGACCTGTTGTTCGAACCCCATCAGCAAGGTTGAAGTCGAGGTTATTCTGATTGGGATCATATTCGAAACCGCAGTTTGGCTGACACCAGCTGCGGTTTCGATGCGTTGACTATGTCCGCCGCAGAACGCGGGCCAGATCGGGCCGCCGGAAGTCCGGCCCTTTCAGCACTTTGCCGTCCTCGCGGAGTAAGGGTCGTCCATCGGCACCGAGTTTGGACATGTTTGAGGCATGAACCTCATCCATCGCGTCTTGCTTGAAACCGTGCAGGCCAAACTCGAGAAACGTTCCGTCAAGCACGTATTGAATGTCGCAAAGCGCATCCAGAACTTCAATCAGATTACCAGCCTCGACTGCAGCTCGCAGCTCGGCCACTTCCTCTTCGAGGATCGCGAGCCGCATCTGCGCGCGCTCATTGGGAATCGACGGGGCGTCAACGACCGGTACGTCGAACGCCTCGTGCCATTCCTTTACGATTGCTAACGTGTCTTTCGGCATCAGAAGTCCCAATCCTCGTCTTCAGTGGCGACAGCCTTGCCAATGACATAAGACGAGCCTGAGCCCGAAAAGAAGTCGTGGTTTTCACTGTCGGGGCTAAGTGCCGCCAGAATGGCCGGGTTCACTTCGGAGACTTCGGGCGGGAACAGGGCTTCGAAACCCAGGTTCTGCAACGCCTTGTTGGCATTGTAATGCAGGAACACTTTCACATCCTCGGTCAGGCCGATCTCGTCATACAGCTCTTCGGTGTACTGGTTTTCGATGCCGTAGAGTTCGAACATCAGACCAAAGGCATAGTCCTTCAGCTCCTGCTGTTCCACCTCGGACAGCTTCTCATACCCGCGCTGGAACTTATACCCGATGTAATAACCATGGACCGCCTCATCCCGGATAATCAGCCGGATCAGGTCGGCGGTGTTGGTCAGCTTTGCACGGCTGGACCAATACATTGGAAGGTAGAAGCCGGAGTAAAACAGGAAGCTTTCCAGAAACACCGACGCGATCTTGCGTTTCAAAGGATCGTTTCCGGGCGCGTAGGTGTTCAGGATCGCCTCGGCCTTGGCCTGCAGATGCGGGTTTTCTTCGGACCAGCGGAACGCCTCGTCGATTTCCTTGGTCGAACAGAGCGTTGAGAAGATCGAAGAATAGCTTCGCGCATGCACCGCCTCCATGAAGGCGATGTTGGTCAGTACGGCCTCTTCATGCGGAGTGACGGCATCGGGCATCAGGGCAGGGGCGCCGACCGTGTTCTGGATCGTGTCCAGCAGGGTCAGACCGGTGAAGACGCGGATGGTCAGCTGCTTTTCGTGGTCCGTCAGCGTCGCCCAGCTTTGGATATCGTTGGACAGCGGCACCTTTTCCGGCAGCCAGAAATTGACCGTCAGGCGGTTCCAGACTTCAAGGTCCTTGTCATCCTCCAGCCGGTTCCAATTGATGGCGCGGGGGATTTTGGTTTGGATCATATCTTTCATATCGTTTCCCCTTACAGCGAGCAGGATACGCAGCCCTGCACCTCGGTCCCTTCAAGGGCCTCCTGGCGCAGACGCACGTAGTAGATGGTTTTGATACCTTTCTTCCACGCGTAGATCTGGGCGCGGTTGATATCGCGGGTCGTGGCCTCGGCCGGAAAGAACAGCGTCAGCGACAGTCCCTGATCCACATGTTCGGTGGCCGCCGCGTAGGTATCGATCAGCGCCTCTGGGCCGATCTCATAGGCATCGCGGTAGTATTCCAGATTGTCGTTATCCATGAAGGCCGCCGGATAATAGACGCGGCCGATCTTGCCCTCTTTGCGGATTTCGATCTTGGACACGATGGGGTGGATCGACGAGGTCGAGTTGTTGATATAGCTGATTGACCCGGTGGGCGGCACCGCCTGAAGGTTGCGGTTGTACAGGCCGTGCTTCATCACGTTGGCTTTCAACGCCGCCCAGTCGTCGCGCGTGGGCAGGGTCATGCCGTCGAACAGCGCCTTGACCCTCTCGCTTTCGGGCAGCCAGTCGCGGGTGGTGTATTTGTCGAAGAAGGTGCCCGATGCATAGTCGGAGTCCTCGAACCCCTTGAACGATGTCTTGCGTTCCTGCGCCAATTCGCAGGAGGTGCGGATCGCGTGATAGGCCATGGCCGCGAAGTACACCGATGTGAACTCGACACCCTCCGGCGAACCATAGTGGATGTGTTCGCGCGCGAGGAACCCGTGCAGGTTCATCTGGCCCAGACCGATCGCGTGGCTTTCATCGTTGCCCCGACGCACCGACGGCACCGAGTCGATTGCCGACATTTCGGACACCGCCGTCAGTGCGCGGATCGCAGCGCCTACAGTGCGGCCCAGATCACCGCCATCCATCGTTTTGGCAATGTTCAGCGAGCCGAGGTTGCAGGAGATATCCGTCCCCAGATGGGAATAGCTGAGGTCATCGTTGAATTCGGACGCTTCATTGACCTGCAAAATCTCGGAACACAGGTTCGACATGTTGATCCTGCCCGCGATGGGGTTCATCCGGTTCACCGTGTCTTCGAACATCACGTATGGATAACCGGATTCGAACTGAATCTCGGCAATGGTCTGGAAGAATTCCCGCGCATTGACCTTGGATTTGCGGATGCGCTTGTCATCGACCATCTCGTTGTACTTTTCGGTCACCGAGATTTCCGAGAACGGGACACCGTAGACCTTCTCGACGTCATGGGGCGAGAACAGGTACATATCGGCGTTCTTCTTCGCCAACTCGAAAGTGATGTCAGGGATCACCACGCCAAGGCTCAGCGTCTTGATGCGGATTTTCTCATCCGCGTTTTCGCGCTTGGTGTCGAGGAAGCGCATGATGTCCGGGTGATGCGCGTTCAGGTAGACAGCCCCAGCGCCCTGACGCGCGCCCAGCTGGTTGGCGTAGGAGAAACTATCTTCCAGAAGTTTCATCACCGGTATTACGCCCGAGGACTGGTTTTCAATGCCCTTAATCGGCGCGCCATGTTCGCGAATGTTTGTCAGCAGCAGCGCAACACCTCCGCCGCGCTTGGACAGTTGCAGGGCCGAGTTGATGCCGCGACCGATGCTCTCCATGTTGTCCTCAAGCCGCAGCAGGAAGCATGAAATCAGCTCACCACGTGAGGCTTTGCCTGTGTTCAGGAAAGTCGGTGTGGCAGGTTGGAAGCGGCCTTCGAGGATCTCTTCCATGAAGGACATGGCCAGCGCCTCGTCCCCGCGCGCCAGCGCCAGAGCGGTCATGACGACGCGGTCTTCGTAGCGTTCAAGATAGCGCTGCCCATCTCGGGTTTTCAGCGTGTACGAAGTGTAATACTTGAACGCGCCCAGAAAGGTCGGGAAACGGAACTTCTTGGCATAAGCCGCATCCCAGATCTTGCGCATGAAGTTCTTGGAATACTGGTCCAGCACGGCCTCTTCGTAATAGCCTTCGGACACCAGGTATCCCAGCTTTTCATCCAACGAATGGAAGAACACGGTGTTCTGGTTCACGTGCTGAAGGAAGTATTGCCGAGCGGCCATGCGGTCAGCGTCAAAGCGGATATTCCCCTCACCATCATAGAGGTTCAGCATCGCGTTCAGCGCGTGATAGTCCTGCTCGTTTACGCTGCTGTCGAGCATTGGTGTCTCCCTAGTTTTTCAAGCCCGGTGCGGACACGGGCGATGTCTGTCTCTGTGCCTGCCAGCTCGAACGAATACAGCAGCGGCACGTTGCATTTCTGGGCGATGATGCGACCGGACAGGGCGTAGGTCGCACCAAAATTACGGTTGCCTGTGCCGATCACCCCGATGATCCCGGCGCGGCGGGCCGGGTCGTTCAAAAAGCGGATCACTTGTTTCGGAACCGCCCCGCGTCCTTCGCCGTCGGCATAGGTCGGGCAGATCAGAACATAAGGATCTTCAGGGTCCGGCAGCGGGTCCATCCCAGTTGGAATGCGGAAAGAGGTCAGGCCCAGCCGCGAGATAAAGCGGTGGGTGTTTCCGGATTTCGATGAGAAATAGACCAGCGCCGGGATCGGCGCAGTCATAGATCAAACCAATTGGGCGATCATGTCCGGGCGGAAGCCCGACCAGTGGTCACTGCCGGCCACAACGACTGGTGCCTGGCGATAGCCCAGCTCGGTCACATGGGTCATGGCGCTGTCGTCCTGCGTCAGGTCCACGACATCATAATTGATGCCTTTTGCATCCAGCGCTCGGGTGGTCGCGGTGCATTGTACGCAGGCGGGTTTGGAATATACGGTAATGCTCATTTGTCCTCTGTCCTTTTAATCAAAGCCGAGGACGCCATGGGCAAACAAGCCCGCCAAACGCCCCCGAACCCTCCGTTCGTGGTTATCATTCGAGCTTGCGGCAGGTCTCCTGGCTCGCGGATCATCGTTCGATCTGGCCTTCCCAAAAGCGTACTTTCAGTGGCGTGTTCAGCCGAACTTTCCGCTTACAGTTGCGGGGGCAGCGCCGGATTCGAACCGGTTTCCCTCTTAGCTCTCGACAGGAATCGAAAGAACCGAAGCAACACTATATTGGGTTTCACCAGGGCAAGTTGTCAATATATAGAGTGAAGTGTGGCGAACTTCTTTGTCCGCTCGTGCAGGTTCTGGCAAAATACCAGCGATCAGCCAGCACGTACTCTTGTCGAATCAACTTTGCTTGTGTTTTTTCGCCGTGATGGTTCCTTGAGGTGATTGCCGCAAGGATAAAAGGGAATTCGGTGCGGACGTTTATCCAAATCCGAAACTGCCCCCGCAACTGTAAGCGGTGAGCAACCCGTCAGAGCCACTGGATCGCCCAAGATCCGGGAAGGGACGGCAAGCTTTGATCCGCAAGTCAGGAGACCTGCCATCATCTGGATGTAACCAACCGGGCGGAGGGCCCGAGGAGGATGAGATGATGGATATCTTCGGGCCAGTGCATTGTGCCGAGCTGCCTCCTGTTTCGGGGCAGAGATGGACGCATTTATTTATTTGATTTCGGCAAATTACGTCAGCCAATCCCGGTTCCGCCACCTTGCAAACGCTCTGATTGAGGCCGCGCATACAGAAGCCCGCGCTGTCAGGTTGGAGGCATCCGGTGATGGGCTTTGGCATGCTTTAGATGATCTCACGGAGCAGGGAGCCAAGCGCATCGAGTTGCGTCCAATTGGCTTGCCGTTTTCCCAGAGCCTCGAAAACTGGTTGCCAAATGCGGCAGCAAGCTGGTTGCACAGGCGGACAGAAAACGCACCCGAGCTGTTCTTCGCCAAACCGCTGCAAATGGATTCAGACGTCATTCGGACTGCCGCAAATGCAGATGTTTTGCTGAAACCGATTAGGCCGAAACCTTCCGGTGAGCTCGGCAAAGGGTGGGACAGCCCTCCTGCCTTTCGCCACCATCTACTCGTCTGTGCAGGCCCGCGATGTCACCTGAAAGACGCCCCCAATCTGGTGGATGCGCTTAAAAAAGAACTCGGCCATGCGGGCAAAAGTTCTGAATGTCTGGTGACCACAACCGGCTGCCTGTTTCCCTGCAATGCCGGGCCAGTGATCGTCCACTATCCACACGGCGATTGGTATCGCGTGGAGAGCCTGGACGACATTCGGACCTTTGTTTCTCAGGCGCTGGGCGCCGGAACCACTCCTCGATCACTGCTTATTCATCAAACAGGAGATACACATGAACCTGCTTAAATTCTTCGTGCCGCTTGGATTTGTCGCGGCTACAGCCCAGGCCGATCCGGTCACCGTACAAAGCTGCGGGATCGATTACACCTTCGACAAGGCGCCAACGCGGGCGATTACCCTGAACCAGCAAGCGACCGAAGTGATGCTGGCGCTTGGGCTTGAAGGTTCGATGGTTGGTACCGCTTATCTGGACGATGAAATGCCAGCCCAGTGGAAAGCGGCGTTTGAGTCCGTCCCGGTCCTGGCCGAGAAATACCCGGCCGCAGAGGTAGTGCTGGCCAATGAGCCGGATTTTCTGTTCGCGGGTTTTGGGTCCGCATTTTCCGAAGACAACCTTGGATCAGCGCAGAAATGGCATGATCTGGCAATCGGTACCTACCTGGTTGACGCATCCTGCAAGGAAGCGCATCCGAAGGATGTACCTTTGACCATCGAGCCGATCCTGAACGACATCGAAAAGATCGGGCAGATTTTTGATGTTGAAGATCGCGCGGGCAAGCTGATCGCTGAGACCCGTGCGCGTATCGAGGCGGTTCAGACTGACCCGGAAGGGGCTGGCCGTACGGCGTTTATCTACGACAGTGGCGATGAGACACCTTACTCGATCGGTTGCTGCGGAGGGCCTGCTTTGGTCGCAAGAACCGCCGGGCTGAAAAGCATCAGTGACGATGTCGAAGGCACATGGGTTGATCTGGCATGGGAACGCGTGGTCGAGGCAGACCCCGATGTGATCCTGTTGATCGAAGCGAGCTGGTCTTCGGCGGGCGAAAAGCGTGCCTATATGGAAAGCGATCCGGTCTTGTCCGAATTGACCGCTGTTAAAGAGGGTCGGTTCGTCACTGTTCCGTTCTCTGAAACCCTTCTCGGGATGCGTTTTGCCGATGGTGTTGAGAACCTGAACGCCAAACTGGCGGAACTCGAGTAAATGCAATCCCGGTTCCTGGTCCTGTTTCCCACGGCTATGGTCGTAATGGTGCTTGTCGCCATTGCGGGCATTCTGTGGGGGACAGCCGACATAAGCTGGTCGGATCGTGTAGCCATTCTGATGCGCAATGAGGATGCCCCGCGGGGGCTGTCCCTGATTGTGTGGCAGTGGCGCATCCCGCGCGTATTGGCAGTTGGACTGATCGGGGCCGGGCTCGCCCTTGCTGGCGCTTTGATGCAAACGGCCCTGCGCAACCCGATGGCAGACCCCTATCTGATGGGTCTGTCATCCGGTGCTTCTGCGGCAGCGGTCGCGGCGATCATCTGGTTGCCGTCCGAAGTGACCGAAACCGTCGGTGTCCCCCTGATCGCGTTTTCAGGTGCAGCTCTGGCGTTTCTGATGACGCTTGGACTGTCTCAGCAACGTGGGCGTCAGCTTGATCCGCTAATTGTTATTCTGGCGGGCGTTGCAGTCTCGTTGATGTTCCAGTCGGTGACGGCCTTTTTCCTCTATATTGGGGATCCACATGTTACCCGTAACGCCCTGGGCTGGCTCATGGGTACGGCGGCAGGCACAGAGTGGCGAGAGTTGCCCTTGCTTGCGCTGGCACTTGTGATGATTGCTGGCGGGTTCCTGATGCGCGCGAATGCTCTGGACGCGACCTTGTTGGGGGAAGAGCGCGCTCAGGCGCTGGGGATCCGCACAGGGCGCCTGCGCGTCATGATATTCGTGGCAACGGTTGTGCTGACCGGTTTGGCGGTTTCCGTCGCCGGTATCGTCGGCTTTATCGGCCTGATTGTGCCGCATATGGCACGGCTGCTGGTAGGTGCGCGGCACAAGGTTTTACTACCCCTGTCGATGGTGCTGGGGGCGATTGTTTTGATTGCTGTCGACCTTCTATGTAGAACCCTGCTGGCGCCCGAGGAACTGCCGCTTGGTGTGCTCTTGGCCCTGTTTGCGGCACCGCCTTTCATCCTGATACTGAGAGGGTTGCGCCGTGCAGTCTAATCCCGCACTCGATATCCGCAACCTGTCGGTTGACGTCGGTGGCAAGCCATATGTTCAAGGCGTTTCTCTGGCCGCCCCCAAAGGCGAGGTGCATTGCTTGCTTGGTCCTAACGGGGCGGGTAAGACCACTGTTCTTCGTACGATCTACCGCGCTGAGCGCCCTGCAGCAGGTGAAATCGCTGCAGATGGTCGCGATATTGAAGACTATGCCTATCACGAATGGGCGCGGAAATGCGGTGCGTTGGTGCAAAGCTCTGGTTTGCTGGCCGGGTTGACCCCATCGGATATCGTTGAAATTGGTCTGTCTGCTCTTGGCCTGGACGGAGTTGAGCTGGTATTGCGAAGAGATGAAGCACTTAAGCTGGTGGGGCTAATCCAAAAGCGGAATCAGCCTGCCGATCGCCTGTCAGGCGGAGAACTTCAGCGGTGTTACTTTGCTCAGTTGCTGGCCTGTGACCCGGAAATCTACATTCTGGATGAGCCGACCAACCATCTCGATCTTCATTACCAATTGGTGCTGTTGAACGAGGTTAAACGGCGGGGCCGGACGGTTCTTATGACCCTGCATGATCTGAATTTAGTGGCACGATATTGCGATCATGTACATTTGATGAGCAGAGGACGGATCGTCGATCATGGAAAACCGGCGGATGTCCTGTCACGCCAGAACCTGATGGAGCATTTTCTGGTCGACGCACATCTCAACATGCAGTCTTTGGTGATCAATGGTCCGGTGATGAGGTAGTTGTTAGTTTGCTCATCATTGAAGCAGATCAGGTTGGATCAGAAAGGTCCCGATTTTGATATGAAGGTTTATCTCGATGAGAGGTGGGGCAGCGGAGCGTGAAACACAAACTGCTTCATCGGGATCGGAACGAGACCGGCTCGGCGTGACGAAAAAGTCGCGCATTGTTGTCGGTTCAAATGAACTTCTTGCGCCCCTACGATGCTGTCATCGTGTTGATTTAAAGATGGAGATTATCCACTTCCTAAGCGCCTGTTAGGAAACTGGTCCCAAATCTCATTCAATTAACAGGGCACCGCTTAGGTCAAAGTGTTTCGGGAACATTGCCCGCAGAAATCGAAAAACAATTCTCATTGCCTCGGTGCGATCAAATGAATCCGGGTGGAGCAGATAATCGGTCCACATGCCTTCCAACATGGCGAGTGTGCCGTGGGTTGCATCCCGTGCAACCTGATTGGCATGTTCGATGTCGGCTTCTTTCGCAATTCGCGCGAATGCATTGAAGACCAGGTTCCGAAGCTTTGCATCGCGTGTATCTGAAAAGGCTGCTATCGCTGCTCTGTTTCGGGCTTCCCCGCGAAATGCGTACCAAATTGAAACGTTCTTTTTGTTGAGGATGGCTTCACTTAAGTCTCCTCTGACAATCATCTCAATGTGTTCCTGGCCAGTTTGTCCGGTAGTTTCCAGCAGGGCATATATACCGTTGTAATACTGCTCGGACGAGTGCCGGGCAGCCTCGTCAACAAGGTTATCCTTGCCGCCAAAATGTAGGTGGATCATGCCACGAGATAGTTCAGCGCGTTGAATAATTTCGCTGACCGACGTCTCGGAGATTCCTTTTTCCGCAACTGAGTCGAGCACGGCCTCGATAAGAGTAAGGCGATTTCGTTCGCGTATCTGTTGGCGTTTTCCAGTCATTTCTTCCGGTGGTCTTGTTTGTTTTCAGCCTCTTGCAGCGCGTTCTAGCGTCTCTTGGCAGTTTGGCCAGTGCCGCTTGTGAAAATATCAGTTGACACAGCTTGCCTGAAAATTCCAGATTTAAATGGACGATTGTCCATTTTGTGATCGAGATCACCGCGCCACCGAAAGTTAAGTCAGCAGGGAAGCATGGCTGGAGTCATAAGAAGTGAGACGGGCAAAGGCCTTGCCCTAAGCGCGCCTGCGACGCTTTACGTCGGCTTGCTGGTTGCCGTCCCTCTTTGCATTCTGGTTGCCTATAGTTTTTGGACTCAAAACTACGTCGAAATTGATCGCACGCTGACCTGGGCGAATTATCAGGAAGCATTTACCGATCCGCTGGTACGCCATCTGATGATCCGTTCAATAGTCATTGCGGGTGCTGTGACGCTTGCAACGGTTTGTTTGGCGTATCCTATCGCCTATTTCATAGCGTTCAGGACGCAGAAGAAAACGCTGTGGCTTTTGCTGATCACCATTCCGTTCTGGAGCAGCTACCTGCTGCGCGTATTCAGCTGGAAACTGATCCTCGGCTTTAATGGTGTGATGAATTCGGCCCTGATTTCTCTGGGCCTGATTCAGGAGCCACTGACTTTTCTTCTGTATAATGAGTTTGCCGTGGTTCTCACCCTCGCACATGCATGGGCACCGTTTGCGATCCTGCCAATTTACGTTTCTTTGCAAAAGATTGACCGGAGCCTGCTGGAAGCGGCCACTGATCTGGGTTGCAGTAAATTGGAGCGGTTTGTCCGCGTGACGCTGCCTTTGACCGTGCCGGGGATCATTGCGGCATGTTTGATAATCTTCATACCCACGGTTGGGGACTACGTCACTCCGGCTCTGGTCGGTGGCTCACAAGGCAAGATGGTCGCGAACCTGATACAGGTGCAGTTCGGCGCGGCTAATGACTGGCCACTCGGTGCAACTCTTTCACTTCTGGCGATGTTGTCTGTGGGCTGTGTGGCAATCTTTTTTGTGGTCATCGTCACGGCACTGGGCAGGAGGATCAGATGACCAAAGTTATCAGGATTCCCTGGCTTCTTGTTTATGCTGTCGCGTATCTGGTGTTCCTCTATCTGCCAGTGCTGCTACTGCCGCTGTTTTCGTTCAACGATGGAACTATTGTGGCCTTCCCTCTCAAGGGGTTCACGTTGAAGTGGTACGCGCAACTTGGACAGCAGGATACGCTTCTGCAGGCGATGGTAAACTCGCTGATCGTCGGCAGCGTAACCGCTGTTATGGCAACTTCGCTGGGTCTGTTCGCAGCGCGTGCCTATGTCCGGTATCGGTTCAAGGGGCGGGAAGTGTCAGAAGGATTGGTCATGCTTCCGCTGGTCATTCCCGGCATCATTGTCGCCAGTTCAATGCTGGTTTTGTTCATCAGCATTGGACTGAAGCCCTCTCTGACCACCGTTATACTAGGCCATGTATTTGTGGCCTTGCCCTTCGCTGTATCGATCATGAAATCCGCCTTTGATGATTTCGACCAGTCGTTGGAAGAGGCCGCCTTTGACCTTGGTGAAAGCGTTGTGGGAACTTTTCGGCGGGTCACTCTGCCCATTGTGGCACCGGGTATCATTGCCAGCCTTCTGGTCACCTTTACCGTGTCGTTTGACGAATTCGTTCTGGCCTTTTTCCTGTCCGGAAACAGCCCAACGCTGCCGGTCTATATCTGGAGCCAGATCCGCTTCCCGGCAAAACTGCCCAACACATTGGCATTGGGGTCTCTGCTTCTGATGTCCTCGGTCCTGCTGCTGTTGATTGCCGAGTATTTCCGCCGCCGTTCCACCCAGTCCTCGGATTGAAGCCAAAGGAAACGAACAAGATGAGCGAACAGAACATCATCGAAATTCAGGGCGTTGAAAAACGCTTTGGGTCCTTTGTGGCTGTGTCCGACCTGAATCTGAGCTTGAAAGAGGGTGAGTTTTTTTCGCTGCTTGGGCCTTCGGGGTGCGGCAAGACCACGGCCCTCCGCATCATCGCCGGGTTTCAGGATCACGAAGAGGGCGAGATCCGGATTGATGGGCGCATAATGGGCGAGGTGCCTGCCAACAAACGCCCCACCAATATGGTGTTTCAAAGTTACGCGATCTTTCCGCATCTGAATGTTGGCGACAATGTCGGGTTCGGTTTGCGTAAAACAAAGCTCTCGCGCAAGGAAATCAAAGAGCGCGTTGCCGAAGCGCTCGAGATGGTTGAGCTTGGAGGCTTGCAGGACCGCAAGGCCAATGAGTTGTCGGGCGGTCAGCGTCAACGCGTGGCGCTCGCTCGTGCGTTGGTTATGCGGCCGAAAGTGCTGCTGTTGGATGAGCCTCTTTCCGCGTTGGACAAGAACCTGCGCGAAGCCATGCAGCTAGAAATGCGCCGTCTGCAGCAAAAGCTTGGAATTACATTCGTCATGGTTACGCATGACCAATACGAGGCGATGACCATGTCCGATCGCATCGGTGTCATGTTTGCTGGGCAACTCAAACAGGTCGACAAGCCCGAGGTTCTGTATTCCCAACCGTGCAATCGGGAAGTGGCTTCTTTCATCGGTGGAATGAACTTTCTGGATGCCGAGGTAACAGCTGAAAATTCTGAAACGCTGGAGGTAACTGTTCAGGGGTTTGGGCAGATGACGATTGGGGTGAATCCAAACGTTCAGATGCATGACAGGAAACTTCTTGTCGGCGTGCGGCCCGAACAATTGGAGATCAGCGCAGAAAAACCGGAAGGCTACGACGCTTATGTTCAAGGCGTGGTATCGGACGTCGCCTTCTATGGTGAGAGCGTCCATTATTATGTGCGCATCGACGGATTGCCCGAAAGCATCGCCGTGGCAGTGCCGAACTACTTTCACACAGTCGATCACAGCCGGGCCGATACCGTCTGGCTTGGCGTTCAAAGCGCCTCGGTGATCGATTTGGGCAAACGTGAATCTTTGGGAGGAGACAAATGAATAAAACATCATCACTTACGGCAGCGGTGGTTGCCACCTTTGCGGCCAGCCAGGCTTTGGCCAACGCAGCTGATCTGACCGTTTTTGACTGGTCGGGATATGAGGATCAGGGCTTTTACGGCGACTATGTCGAGAAGTACGGCGGCCCGCCCAGCTACACCTATTTCGGTAGCGTAGAAGAAGCGTTCACCAAGCTTCAGTCCGGGTTTGAAGCCGATTTGGCCCACCCCTGCACGGACGCCCTCAGGAAATGGGTGGCGGCAGATATGATCAAGCCGATCGACACCAGCAAGCTGGAGAATTGGGACAAGCTGATGCCGAAGATCAAAGAGGTCGATGGCATCACAATCGACGGGCAGACCTACATGGTGCCTTTCGAATGGGGCAACACCGGCCTTATCTATCGCACCGATATGATCTCGGCTGACGATGTGTCGCTGCAGTTGCTGATGGATCCAGCCTATCAGGGCAAGGTTGCTATTCCGGACGCCGCCTCCAGTGCGTTCGCCATGGCGGCACTGGCGACAGGCGCTTCTAGCTACACCGATATGAGCGATGAAGAATTCCAGAAAGCGGCGGATTACCTACGCGCTATTCATCCAAATGTGCGTTTTTACTGGTCTGACGCAGGGCAGCTGGATCAGGCAATTGCCAGTGGAGAAGTGACACTCGGTTGGGGCTGGAACCAATCGGAGCTGAATCTGATCTGGAACGAAACCCCCGCAGTTATGATGCGTGATGTGGACAAGGGCATCGCCACCTGGGTTTGCGGCTATGTGCATCTGAAGTCAGCGAAGCAGTCGGATGAACAGGTCTATGACATGCTGAACGCACTGAGTTCGGCTGCCAGTGGCAAGTACATCATCGAAAGTTGGGGGTATGCCCACGCCAATGAGGATGCGTTTGCGCAGGCCGATCCGGCACTGATCGAAACCTATGGGTTTTCAGACGTGGACAGCTTCTTTGAAGGAAGCCTCTTCTTTGACGCGGTAAATCCCGAGCTGGAAGCCAAGATGCTGAAAGAGTTCGAACGTATCAAAGCGGGCTTCTAAGGGCACCTTAACGACACAACCGGGAATGGTGGGAGCGCAGAGCTTCTTCCATTCCCATGAAACGATTTCCGAATTTCTGGAGGATGCGCGGCAATGTCAGGCGCTGACGGATACTCTGTTCTCTTCGAACCGGTTCAGATCGGGCCAGTGACGGCCCGAAACCGGTTCTATCAGGTTCCCCACTGCAACGGTTTGGGGCATTTACGACCTCAGGCCGAAGCGGCCATGCGGGCGATGAAGGCCGAAGGCGGTTGGGCTGTTGTGTCCAATCAAGAGACGGAGATTCACCCTACGTCTGATCTGTCCCCTTACGCTGAAAACCGGATCTGGGATGAGCGGGATGTTCCGGCGCTGCGTCTGATGACCGAAGCAGTACACGAAAAAGGGTCATTGGCGGCGATTGAACTGGCGCATAATGGTCATCATGCCCAAAACCACCTGAGCCGGGCGCCCCTGTTGGCACCATCAGAACTCGCCCTGCAGACCGCATATCCCAAACAGGCTCGGGCGATGGACAAGTCTGATATTCGCGAGTTCCGTAAGTGGCACCGCGCGGCAGCACGACGATCACGGGAGGCGGGTTTTGACATTGTGTATGTCTATGCCGGCCATCACATGACCCTTCCGCACCACTTTCTGCTGCCGCAGTTCAATGACCGGACTGATGAATACGGCGGCTCGTTAGAGAACCGAGTGCGGCTAACACGAGAACTGCTGGAAGAGACCAAAGAAGAGGTTGGGGACGATTGCGCCATAGCCCTCCGTTTCGCGGTTGATGAAATGCTCGGGTCCGATGGGATGCAGGCGCAGGAAGAAGGTCGTGCTGTTGTCGAACTGCTGGCAGAACTGCCAGATCTCTGGGATGTAAACGTCGCGGATTGGAGCAATGACTCCGCAACGACTCGTTTTGAACCTCGAGACGGATTTCAAACCTCATACATCGAATTCGTCAAACAGGTGACTTCCAAGCCAGTGGTGGGCGTCGGGCGCCTTACCTCTCCGGATTTGATGGTGTCATTGGTCAAGAAAGGCATTCTTGATTTTATCGGCGCGGCGCGACCATCCATTGCTGACCCGTTTCTTCCCAACAAAATCAAGGAAGGTCGCATCGAAGAAATCCGCGAGTGCATCGGCTGCAATATCTGCGTTTCATCCGACTCTCTCGGCGTCCCCATCCGGTGTACCCAAAACCCGACGATGGGCGAAGAGTGGCGCCGGAAATGGCATCCTGAGATCATAGAAAGAAGGGGGAAAGAGGAAACTGCGCTTGTTGTTGGCAGTGGTCCCGCGGGGCTTGAATGCGCCATGCAACTGGCGCGCCGGGGATATGAGGTAACTCTGGCGGAAACTAAGCAAGAGCTTGGCGGGCGTGTGTTGCAAGAATCCAGCCTGACCGGGCTATCCGCGTGGAAACGCGTGATAGACCATAGGGTTTATGACCTTCAACAACGCGGGAACGTGCAGCTATTCACCGACAGCCGTTTGTCAGCAAACGAGGTTGTCGAGCTGGGCATTCCGAATGTCTTTGTAGCAACTGGTTCATCGTGGCGGCGAGATGGCCGCGGGAAGTCTGCGTTTCAGGGCATATCAGTTGGTTCTGGGTCTCAGATATTTACTCCAGACGACATCATGTCAGGGGGAATGCCAGGGGAAGGTTCGATTTTGGTTTACGATGATGATCAGGCTTATCTCGGCGGAGTGCTGGCGGACCATTTGGCTCAGGCTGGGCGTGAGGTCGTCTTTGTAACCCCAGCCTCAATGGTTTCACCGTTTACAGAACTGACGTTGGAACAAGCCCGAGTGCAACGCAGTCTTCTGGAAAGGGGCGTTCAACTGGTCCTGTCTCATACCTTGGACAACGGCGCGCCGGGTCAGGCGACCGTACAATGTGCCTACACGGGACGAGAACAGATCATTGAATGCGGCTCTGTCGTGTTGGTGACACAGCGAGCACGCGAAACCAGCCTTTATGATGAGCTGCGAAGCTTGGCCGACAACCCGCTGACTACCTTGGAATTGATCGGGGATGCCGCAAACCCCGGCTTGATTGCGGACGCTGTATATTCGGGTCACATGGCTGCCCGGAATTTCGAACGCGATGCGGGTGATATCGACCGCGAATTTTTCCGCCGGGAACTCGTTTCCCTTGAACCTGTGTGAGGTGCGCTATGCCAAAAGATGACTTGCAAGTAATGCGCGACTTGATGGATGCGCAGCGGGAGGGGTTCGCCTTACCGCGTCATTTCTATACGTCGCAGGCGGTATACGAAAACGATATCAGTACGTTCTGGAACCGCAACTGGATCTGGGTCGGTCATGTCAGCCAGGTCGCTGAACCCGGTGATTATTTCCTGTTCGACTACGGGCCCGAATCCGTGATTATCGTTCGGGATCGTGAGGGCGAGGTGCGCGCGCATCTGAACGTTTGCCGTCACCGGGGATCGCGGGTTTGCATTGAACAGAAAGGCAAGGCGCGCAATTTCATCTGCCCTTATCACGCGTGGACCTTTGACCTGAACGGCAAACTGCGAAACGGGCGGTCAATGGGGCCGGATTTTGACCCAGGCCAGTACGGTTTGTTCCCAGTTCAGGTAAAGATCTTTCAGGGCCTGATTTTTGTTTGCGTGGCTGAAAATGCCCCGCCGCTGAATACTGCCTTGGAGAGGCTGGCTCCGCTTTCAAAACCGTTCGACTTTGAAAACCTGAAGATTGCTCATGAGGCCTCTTATCCTGTTCCCGCAAACTGGAAACTGGCGCTGGAGAATTATCTGGAATGCTATCACTGCGCGCCGTCCCATCAGGATTATTCGCGTAGCCATTCTCTGAAAGACCCTGCGCAGGTTCTGGAGTTCAGCGGTGCGCTTCATGAGCGGATGGAGGAAGCTGGAATACCTTCTGAGGAGCTGGACCTGACTGGAGAAAACGCGGTTGCACCAGGCGCAGATGTCTATTGGCGGCGCTACCCGTTGTTCCCCGGCTATTTGACCGGCAGCAAGGATGGCGCACCCTTGTCACCGCCATTGGGTGAACTGAAAGGTCACGATGGCGGCGCCACCGATTTGGGGATCGGGACGCTCAACTATTTCCTCGTCTACGCAGATCACGTGGTTGGGTATCGGTTCGTCCCACGCGCCCTGCAAGAAACAGATATTCAGATCGTTTGGTATGTGCGCGGCGACGCGGAAGAGGGTCGAGATTACGATAAGGAGGCCCTGACATGGCTCTGGCATGTCACATCGCTCGATGACGAACGGATCATCCGGCACAATCAGGAAGGCGTGAATTCATACCATTTCGTCCCGGGACCGCTGTCCGAGATGGAATGGAGCATTCCCGGTTTCTATCGCAACTATTTCAGCATGATCTGACACGCTCAGAATTCGGAGACTAATCATGACAGAGTTAACTCAGCGCAGATCACGACGGCGCGGGGGCGGGCGCGAAGCACGAGCCGCAGTGCGGAACAGTAACGCCGCCTCGCAAGCAATCTGGCCGGGCATTTCTGGTGGGCGATACAGGCCACTTTCAGACGCGGACATGTCGCGCATTCACGAGGCGGCCCTCAACATTTTGGAACGTACTGGGGTAGGGGATCCCACGCCGGAAGTTCTTGAACTCGTGCTGCCCAAAGGGGCGACGGTGAACGAGCATGGCAGGTTGTGCTTTCCTCGGGCATTGATGGAAGACCTGTTGGCCAAGTCCGCCAGCGAATTCTATGTCCATGCACGCGGATCGCGAGCTGGTAAGGACGACATGCACTGCACCAAGGACAAGGTGTATTACGCAAACTCCGGCACGGCAGTGACAACGTTCGACGCGGAAACGCGCAGTTACCGACCATCAACCCTCAAGGACATCTACGATTTCACCCGTCTGGTTGACCGGCTCGACAACATTCACATGACCGGTGATACGGTTCTGGCAACGGATGTGCCTCAGGACTACGAGCATGACATGAGCATGCTCTATGCCATTCTTGCGGGCAGTGAGAAACCATCCTGTCTGACATTCCGCACGCGTGAGCACATTAAAGACGCTATTCATCTATTCGATCTGGCATCGGGTGGGGAGGGCAAGTTCCTTGAAAAGCCCTCTGTGATTTTTGGTGGCTGTCCCATCGTCTCCCCGCTTCGGTTCGGGCGCGAAAATCTGGAAATTCTGATTGATACGGCAAAGATGGGCCTTGTCTGCGATCTGGCCGTTCCGCCGCAGGCCGGGGCGACATCGCCTGCGCCGTTGGCTGGTACTCTGGCGCAAGCTGTGGCCGAGACCCTGTCATGCGTGGCCATCGCCAACCTGATCAATCCGGGGACTCCGGTTGTCTTTGCGGCCTGGCCATTTATTACTGACCTGCGCACTGGTTCATTTACAGGTGGCAGTGGTGAGCAGGCGTTGATCTCGGCGGCGGCGATCCAGATGGGCAATTTTTACAATCTGCCGACTAGTGTCGGATGCGGCATGACGGATTCCAAGATACCTGATGCACAGTATGGTCTGGAAAAGGCGTTAACTTTCGCTTTGGCGGCTCATGCAGGGGCCAACCGGCTTTGCGAATTTGGCGGGATGCTTGGCAGCCTGATGGGCTGTAGCTTCGAGTCCATGGTCATCGACAACGAGGCCGCCGGTATGATTTCACGAACGCTTCGCGGGATCGAAGTGAGTGACGACACGCTGTCTGTTGACGTCATCCATGAATGCGCAATCGATCCAGGCCATTTCCTCGGCAACGCGCAGACCCTGGAATACATGGAAACCGAGTATGTTTATCCGGCCCTGATGGACCGTGAATTGACAGATACTTGGGAGAAGGCCGGTCGTCAGGACATGTTCGAGCGGAGCCGGTCCGTTGTGGATGATATCCTATCCAATCACTATCCGAATTACTTTGGCAGCAAGGTGGATGAAGAGGTTCGGTCCAGGTTCCCGATCAAATTGTCCCGTGAGGCAATGCGCGCTGGTTAAAAGTTGCTGTGCAAAGGAAAGGCTTCGCAACGAACAAGGTTGCGAAGCGGCTTCGACAACGTCTCTAGTTTCTGAATGCGCCTTGGCGCGTCAGGTCTTCGGTTGCCAGCCGGATGCCTTTTTCAAGGATGTCAAACATCTGATTCAACTCGGCTTCCTTGATGATCAGCGGCGGAGAAAACACACACATGTTGATGATTGGCCGCAAGATCAGCCCGTTCTCCTGACAATGCCGGTCAATTAATGCGCCAACGGATTTATCCAGATCCAAAAGGTTATCCGCCTGGGCGTCCGCAACACACTCAACGCAGCCAACCAGACCCATACCACGGACGTCGCCGACCAGCGGTAAGTTTGACAGAGCTTGAAGACGCTCTTCGAACAGTGGCGTGATCGCGCGGACATGCTCCAGAACGCCGTCACGCTCCATGATTTCGATGGTCTTCAAACCTGCAGCTGCGCTTACTGGGTGGCCTGAATAAGTGAAACCGTTTGAAAACGTAGCGTCCTGTGCGTTTTCTCCGCTCACATCTGCAATCAGTCGGTCAGAGATAATACAGGCCCCCATGGGGACATAGCCAGACGTCATCCCCTTGGCGCAGGTGATGATATCGGGTTGAATTCCAAAGACATCTTCAGATGCGAACCAATGTCCAAGTCGCCCAAATCCGGTCACGACCTCGTCTGAGATATACAGGACATCATACTTCCGGCAGATTTCAAGGCAACGCTGGTGATAACCTTTCGGAGGTACGATGACCCCACCCGAACACAGGATTGGTTCGGCGATGAAAGCAGCGACCTTGTCTGCCCCGGTCTGCAGGATCATGTTCTCGAGATCAGCAACTTTCTCGTTCAGAAAGTCATCAACCGTCTGAGTTGGATTGCGTATATACGGGTTTACGTTCGGCAGGAATCGCACCAGATGGCTTGCCTGATCCAACCACCCTTTGTCGCGCTCTTTGCCAGATACCGAGGCGGCTAGAAACGTTGAACCGTGATACGCTTTTTGGCGTGAGATCACGATTTTCTTTTCAGGTTTTCCCAGCACGTTATTGCGGAACTGCACAAACCTTAACGCGCTATCCACTGCCGTTGAGCCGCCAGTTGTGAAAAACACATGGTTCAGGTCACCCGGTGTTCTTTTCGCAATCTCATGTGCTAGCCGAGCTGGTGCCGAGTTGGCGTTGTTGAAGGGCGAGAAATACGCCATCTCCGTCGCCTGCTGGGCCATCGCATCGGCAATCTCTGTGTTTCCATAACCCAATTGAACGCACCACATGCCAGCTGGTCCATCTATCAGGCGATTGCCGTCCTCCGTCACGACGTAGATACCAAGACCGCTTTCGGCAAAGGTTCGTTCATTTTGGCCTAGGTACGACATCCCCTCCCATGGATGCAGGAAATGTCTGTTGTCCCAGTCACGTACAGACTGAAAGTCCGAGTTCAAAAGGGTCATACGGCACCACAATGTAACACAAATCACAAAATGAACAAACATTCATTCAATGTCAATCCTTGAACTTCTGCTTCGCTAGATGCGAAAAGCAAAAGGCAAGTACATCACCAAAGGAAACTGACATTTCTGCCGAGCCCAATATCCCAACCAATGCCCGAGATCTGAGCAAGCTGCAGAACCGAAAGCAGCTGATCCAGGCGGCAGCAGACGCCATCCATAAATACGGAATTCGAGGGACGACTTCGGCAAGAATCCAGGAGCTGTCAGGGTTGTCGCGGGGAATGGTGAACCTGCACTTTGGCTCGAAAGAGAAGCTGCTGCTTGCGGTAGCAGAGGAGCTATCGGCGCGCTATGCGGGACAGTGGAAGGCAATCGCAGATAATCCAGAGTTGGGCCCTGCTGAGAAGCTTATTTCTATCTTAAAGTCTGATTTCGACCCGTTGGTCCTAAATGCGCGGGACGTTGCTATCTGGTTTTCGTTCCGGGCCGAAGCGCTATCGAACCCCCACATATTTCCATTTATCGACTCGCGAGATAAACGCTTCCGCACGGTGATCCTGAAGCTGTTGGAGCAAATAAAGCGCGACGGTGAATACGAGGACGTCGACGCTAAACTTGCAACAGACGCATTGATTGCCCTGCTTGAAGGGCTCTGGACCGACTACCATTTGCACTCTGAGATTTTCAAACCTGAGGAGGCTTTGAAAATCTGCCTGTTTGTACTGCAGTCAATGTTTCCAAAACACTTTGAAACCCGCTCGATCCTTGGATGAACGCAGCCGGAAATATCAAGGACTAACCACGGGCTATTATGAGCCCGTCGACCCCTCTGATTGCGCCTCGTGGTTCAGCCGACGCAGGTCGTTGATCATCGCTTTGGCCAGAGAGACGCACATGAGCAGCAACACAACGCTGAACGGTAGCGCGCCAATGATCATCGAATTGGTCAAAGCCTCTAGTCCGCCGCCACCCGCAATAAGCAAAGTTCCAATGACAAGGGTCAGAAGAACGCCCCAGATAATACGATGAAGCAAGCCGGTGTCTTCAGACCCACCGGACATGATCGTGTTCATCACAAGGATGCCAGAGTCGGCTGACGTAACCAGGAATGTCATTGTCAACAGCACACACATGACACTCATGATCGTGAGAAAGTTGCCCGAGATCATTTCACCCAGCGTGACAAACAGTGTCGATGTCGTCGATGCGGCAAGGATTGCCCCATTCGCATCCCCATTTAGCTCCATATCGATGGCGGCACCGCCCAGAATGGCCATCCATGCGAAGCAAACCAGCGACGGCGCAATGACCGCGCCAAAAATGAACTCGCGCACTGTTCGGCCCTTAGAGATACGCGCCAGAAAAAGACCCACGAAGGGTGAAAACGCGATCCACCAAGCCCAATAAAAAGTTGTCCATCCGGCTTGCCATTCAAACAATCGTCCTTGCGTGCCCGCGTCGTAAGCCGCAGCTTTGGCCGCGTCGGAAAGAGCAGCGGCATCGTTGCTCAGACCTTCAAGAAAGGCTGCCTTCGTTCCCCAGGCATCTGTGGCACCAGCGAATAACTCTCCGACAAATGGGGCCGCCTCAGCCGGTAATACTGATGCAAACTCGACCTCCGAAATCGGACGGTAGGCTTGAAAGCTCATAGAGAAGAAGTTTTTGATGTAGTCGACCAGAGCCGAAGCGTAGGTTGTTGCGGCAAATCCAAATGAGCCAAAAACAATGAATACGGCCAACAAAACCAAAGACAACAAGAGGTTAATATTCGACAGGTATTTGACACCGCGCCCCACGCCAGAGACGGCAGATAGTGTCGACATCATCATGACCACCAACAACGCCGTGATCAGGCCGGCAGTCGAGGGTTTCATTGTAGTTAGCGGATTTTCCACGAGCCAACTTGCGCCGGTAATCAGAAAGGCTCCGTCCACCAGTTGCGAAACGCCATAGCCGATGGTTACTGCCACGCCGAGTATCGTCGCCACGACGCCGAGTATATCGATCACATGACCTGCAAAACCGTTGGAATACTCTCCGAGCAACGGAGTCAGTGCGGTGCGGATAGTCAGAGGCATTCCGCGGGTATAGGCGTAGTAGGCAAGGCTCAAACCGGTGACCACATATATTGCCCATGCGTGAAAACCGGTGTGCAAAAACGTGTAGCGGTAAGCTCCTTCAATCGCCTCTTCGCTCTTGGGTGTGACTGACCCGGATACAGTCAATGGATTGGTTCCCCACAGCCCAAGCGGTTCAGCGGTTGCATAAACCATAAGACCCACGCCAAGACCCGCACCAAACATCATTGAAAACCAGGAGAAGTTCGAGAATTCGGGCATATCTCCTTCGGCCCCGAGCCGCTTTCGCCCGGTTGCAGGAATGAGCGCGACAAGTAAAAGGAAAACTACAAACAGGCCGACCGAAAGGTTGTAGAAGGTGTTGAATTCGGCCAGCAAGCCGGACTTCCACGATCGCAATGTATCGTTTGCTGACAATGGCCACACCAGTGCCCAAAGCACCAGCAGCGAAACCGAAAACTTGCTCACCAATGCAATCGGCAAGCTATATCCTTTATAAAACCCAGTTCGTTGCGTTTCTATTATGAGGTCTGTGAAGGGGTCCTCAAGCGCCATGTTTTTGCCGGTCTCTCATAGATTGACTGCTTCGCACTTGGCGCTGCCGGGCCTTATCCATCACGAGCGCGCGCGATTTTCATAATACCCAAAGAATAGACCTGATCTGCTGAGTTTTCCACCGCCATGAACTTGGCCCGCCACACGCAACAGATCGTATCTCAATGACAATTGGTTGGTGGTCGCTCGGAACACTTCGAATTTTGGTCGCCGCAAACCCAAGAGCGAAGCCTGAGAGATTTGCACGAAGGAAAGTTCCTGGGGCGATCCTCGCAATTGCCAGAAATTAAGAGGATCGCCCCAGGAAGTTCCAGTAGCGGTTTGAGGCTGGTAAAAGCAAACGGAGGCAACTCTGATGTGGCCTTGGCTAAATTGTATCGGACAGAAACGCTCGCGTTGTTATGAGACTTTGTTGTTTGGTCCCCAATGGTCATTGCTCACGGTGCGAATGGCGGCTGTTCGCGTGTCAGGTGCTTGTAGCGCTGAGAACAAGCTCAGAGGTCGGTATGCAAAGGCCTACTACAAGCGCATTGGTTGTGGGCCGTGTACTTTATTGTTCTGATTGTCGAATACGGTCGAATACGTTGGATGACTACGTGATTGATCGCGTTTTGCATATTCGATTAGCGTGAATTGGTGCCGTTAGTGGCATAATCAGCGATGACCGCCCTGCTGCCATTCTGCCATATTGCGGTCAGCCAGGACGCAAAGGCAGCGGAAAACTGTGCACTGCGGCAAAAGTCTCCGTAATACCGGCGCTGCTCGAGCCAAAGCTCTGGGTCAGCTTTCGATGCCAACGCTGCTTTTTGCAAGCTCTCCCATTGGGGATCGTTGGGAGCGATTTCAGAACCATCTTCACGAACACCCGCACACATCCGGCACCAAAAAGCTTCGGCCAACGCGAGCCCTTTTACCGAAGAACCCGCCTCAAGTGCATCGCGCAGCGACGGAACAAGAAACCCTGGATGACGCGCGGATCCGTCGAACGCGACCCTGCGGGTTGTGTCGTGAATCGCTGTGTTTGCAAATCGCCTCTCAACCAACCCAAGGTACTGCTCAGCTGAGGTTCCGGGGACGGCTTCGACATGAGGCAATATTTCTTCGGCCTGAACTTTCCTGAAAAATGCTACGATATCCTGATCCTGCATACAGTCTGCAATCGTCGGAACATTCAGAATTTCCCCGACATTGGCGAGCAGTTGGTGACCCCCATTCAAAATGCGCAGTTTCATAGTCTCATAGCTGTGAACATCGTCGGTCAGGGTTACTCCAACCTTTTCGAGCTGCGGCCGCCCAGCACAGAAATCATCCTCAATCACCCATTGGCGAAAGTTCTCGTGCGAGACCGGGGCACGGTCATCGATGCCAATTGCATCACATTGCGAGACCACTTGATCAGTCGTTGCGGGCACAATGCAATCTACCATCGAGTTGGGGAAGGCTCCGTTCTGGTCAATCCAATCAGCCAGTTCATGGTCTGAGATACGTGCTAACCCAACAACGCAGTTTCGCAGAATCTCCCCGTTGCCCTGAAGATTATCACAGCTCAGAGCAGTAAACGGTTTCGCCCCATTCGCCTGACGCTGCCTAAGCGCTGCAACAATAGCACCAAACACTGTGCGAGACTGGTTAGGGTTTTCCGCGTCATGACGGATATCATCATGAGCTAAGTTGATAGCGCCTGTGTTGGCATCCAGATAATATCCGCCCTCGGTTACGGTTAGTGAAACAATTCGGATGGATGGATCGGCCATCCTGAGGATCAACGTGGCGTTGTCCTCCTCTATCGGCAGATAGTCTGTCATCGAACCAATCACCTCAGCGGATATCCCATTTGGATCCAGTTCGATCAGTGTTGTCAGACAATCCTGCTCAAGCAACCTCTCTCGCATCTCGGCGTCATAGGCTCGTACACCTGCCCCGATGATCGCCCAATCATGGGCCTGACCCTGCTGCATCAGTTGGTGTAGATACCAAGCCTGATGCGCGCGGTGAAAATTGCCAACTCCGATATGGACAATACCGGGTGACAAGTCTGAGGACACATAGGTCGGAGTCCTTACAGTCTGCGGCAGGTCTGAAATACTATCGCGCCGCAGCCGAACCGGAGATTTTGAGTTCGCCACAGGACCCATCAGCTCATCCAATTTCCGCCATCGACATTGTAAGTTTGCGCGACGATGTATTTGGCATCATCAGAAGCCAGAAAAACCGCCATCCCGGTCAGATCCTCGGCGCGGCCCATTCGACCGTAGGGGACGGCTGCCGCCACTTCCCGTTTTTTCTGTCCGAGTGGTTTGCCTTCGTGTTTGGCGAAGAACGCATCAACGCCGTCCCAGTGCTCGCCATCAACAACGCCCGGGGCAATCGCATTCACGTTGATCCCATGAGAAATCAAATTCAGGCCTGCCGATTGAGTCAGGGATATGATTGCGGCCTTACTGGCGCAGTATACAGCGACCAAAGGTTCGCCCCTTCGTCCAGCCTGCGAGGCCATATTGATGATCCGGCCTTTGGTTCCGTGTTCGATCATGTGGCGAGCGACGGCCTGCATCGTGAACAACGTGCCAGCGACGTTGATGTCAAACACACGGTTGTAGTCGGCCCGATCAATCTCAACGATTGGTGCAGCAGTGAAGATGGCTGCGTTGTTGATAAGAATGTCGATGTTACCGAAACGGCTGACGGTATTTGCGATAGCTTCGTCTATGCTCTGCTGCTTGGTCACGTCTATCTCGATGGCGATAGCAGCCTTACCAATCTCGGCGGTCGCATCCTGTGCGCGCTGGATGTCGATATCGGCGATGGCGACACGTGCGCCCTCGGCCACATAGGCTTTGGCAAAGGCCAACCCGATGCCTCGCGCGGCCCCGGTGATCAGGGCGGTTTTGCCTGTCAGACGTGTCATTCGATCCGCAAGCCTTTCGCGTCAAACCGGTGGATTACATCTGTACGTGGTGTCAGATGAATGCGGTCCCCGTGGCGGAACCCAACCTCGCCATCTGCGCGGACGGTGATCGTATCGGCCAGACCAGTTTCATGGATATGGAAGAACGTGTCTGACCCGAGGTGTTCCGATACACCAACGACGCCGGACCATGTCCCCTCACTGTCAGAGACCGCTATATGCTCGGGTCGCACACCGATAGTATGGGCGCCATGTTTCGCGGCCTCTTCACCCTCGATAAAGTTCATTTTTGGCGACCCTATAAATCCGGCGACAAACAGGTTCCGGGGTGTACGATACAGTTCCAGCGGAGTGCCAACCTGTTCAATTACGCCGGCCTGCAGCACCACAATCTTGTCAGCCATGGTCATGGCTTCAACCTGATCGTGGGTGACGTAGATCATGGTGGTCGCCAGACGTTCATGTAGCTCGCTGATTTCCAATCGCATCCCAACCCGCAAAGCCGCATCAAGGTTTGACAGCGGTTCGTCAAACAGGAACGCGGCTGGCTCGCGCACAATAGCTCGACCGATGGCCACACGCTGGCGCTGACCACCAGATAGTTGACCGGGTCTTCGATCCAGATAATCGCTCAAGTTCAAGACCTGCGCCGCACCTTCGACCCGTTTGTCGATTTCGGACTGATCCAGCTTCGCCATACGCAGTGGAAAGGCGATGTTCTTGCGGACCGTCATGTGCGGATAAAGTGCATAGGATTGGAATACCATCGCAAGCCCGCGCTTTGCGGGCGGTACATCTGTGGCGTCTGCCCCGTCGATCTCGATCGATCCTGAAGTGATATCCTCCAGCCCTGCAATCAGGCGCAATAGTGTGGATTTCCCACAACCTGATGGGCCGACAAAGACGGTGAACTCGCCATCCTGAATTGTCAGGTCTAGTGGTGGAATGACCTCTACATCGCCGAAGCTTTTAGTCACGGACTTGAGTTGAATGCGTCCCATGAAGTGTCTTCCTTATTTCACAGCGCCGAAGGTCAGGCCGCGGACAAGTTGTTTCTGGCTGAACCAGCCAAGGATCAGAATTGGAGCGATCGCCATTGTCGATGCCGCGCTGAGCTTGGCAAAGAACAGGCCCTCGGGGCTGGAATAGCTGGCGATAAAGGCGGTTAGCGGTGCCGCATCGACTGCGGTCAGGTTGAGGGTCCAGAACGCCTCGTTCCACGCCAGGATGAAGTTCAGCAGGACGGTCGAGGCGATGCCGGGAACGGCCATCGGGGTCAGAACGTATAGGATTTCCTCTTTCAGCGTCGCACCGTCCATCCGCGCGGCTTCCAGAATTTCACCAGGAATTTCGCGGAAATAGGTGTAAAGCATCCAGACGATGATCGGCAGGTTGATCAGCATCAGCACGACGACCAGCCCGCCGCGCGTGTCGAGCAGCCCCAGTTGGATGAACAGCAGATAGATCGGGTAGAGCACGCCCACAGCGGGCAGCATCTTGGTGGACAGCATCCACAGCAGGATGTCCTTGGTCCGCTTGGAGGGCACAAAGGCCATCGCCCAGGCGGCGGGCACCGCGATGATCACGCCCAGAACAGTCGAGCCCCCCGCGATGATCACCGAGTTCCACAGGAACCGCATATAGTCCGAGCGCTCCTGCACAATGGCATAGTTCTCCAGCGTCCAGTTGAAATTCAGGAACAGGGGCGGGCTGGCGATGGCCTGCGCCTCGGTCTTGAAACTGGTGAGGATCGTCCAAAGGATCGGGAAGAAGATCAGCAGACCAACGGCCCAGGCGAGGACGGTGTTCAGCGATTTGCGGCGGGTTGTGACAGCGCGGGCCATGGTCTTACCTCCTCACGCGTCCAGGTTCTTGCCGACGATGCGCATCAGGAAGATCGCAACGATATTGGCAAGGATGATTGCGTAGACACCTCCGGCTGATCCAAGGCCGACATTCTGGCTTTCCAAAACGCGCTGGAAGATCAGGTAGGTGAGTGTACGGGTGCCGAATGCGCCGCCGGTGGTCACAAAGATCTCGGCGAAGATCGACAGAAGGAAGATTGTCTGGATCAGGATCACGATGGTGATCGCGCGGCTGAGATGCGGCAGAATGATGTGGTAGAAGCGCTTCAGTGGTGGCGCACCGTCCATTTCAGCGGCTTCCAACTGTTCACTGTCCAGAGACTGGATGGCGGTCAGCAGGATCAAGGTCGCAAAGGGCAGCCACTGCCAGGATACGATGATAATGATCGACATCATCGAAGCTTCTGACAACCATGAGATCGGTTCAGCTCCAAAGAAACGCCATAGATGGGCCAGCAAACCGTTCACCGGATCCATGAACATGTTCTTCCAGACCAGAGCAGAAACTGTCGGCATGACGAAGAACGGCGCGATGACGAGGATGCGTACAACACCTTGGCCCCACATCGGCTGATCCAGCAGCATGGCTAACAAAACACCCAGTATAACCGTGATCACCAGCACTCCGCCCACGATCACCAGCGTCGCTTGTACGGCAGGCCAGAAAGAACTGGACGAGACGAAGCGAACATAGTTGTCGAACCCAACCCAGCCCAGATCTCCGCCACGCAGTGGCAGATACTTCTTGAACGAGAAATACAGGGTCATGGTCAGAGGGACGAGCATCCAGCCAAGCAGCAGGACAACTGCGGGCGCCATCATCAGGCGAGCAACGGATCGGGAATGTTGGGTTGCCATGATGCAAGACCTCTCTGTTCAGGCGTAACGCTAGCCTGCGAGAAAAACGTGATTTGTGGAAGTCGAGAGCGGGGGACAGATATCTGCCCACCCGCTGGGGAGAAGATCTCAGTAGCCTGCGGCTTCCATTTCTTCAGCGGTGAAGGCCTGCGCTTTGGCAAGTGCTTCCTCAACCGTTTGCTGTCCGGCATAGACTGCCGAGAACTCTTGGCTGACCTGGGTTGCGATACCTGCGAATTCTGGGATCGCTGCAAACTGGATGCCGACGTAAGGTACGGGCTTGACCGTCGGATTGTTCGGATCAGCTGTCAGGATCGAGTCCAGTGTCATCTTGGCAAACGGGACTTTCTGGTATTCCGGATTCTCGTACAGAGATGTACGTGCTCCTGGTGGAACGTTTGCCCAGCCTTCGTTTTCAGCGACAAGCTCAATGTAGTCTTTTGATGTCGCCCATTCGATGAACTGCTTGGCTGCGTCTTCCTGCTGTGTACCGGCGGGAATGGCTAGCGCCCATGCCCAAAGCCAATTGGAGCGCTTGCCCAATCCGGTATCGGGTGCCAGCGCAAATCCAACATGATCCGCGACAGTCGAGTCATCGGGGTTGGTCACAAACGAAGCCGCAACGGTGGCGTCGATCCACATGCCGCATTTGCCCTGCTGGAACAGCGACAAGTTTTCGTTAAACCCATTTGTAGCATAGCCGGCCGGGCCGGATTCCGTCATCATTTCAACGTAGAAGTTCAACGTATCGGCCCATTCTGGCTGATCGAACTGAGGCTTCCAGTCTTCGTCGAACCAGCGGGCACCGAACGAGTTTGACATCGCAGTGATAAACGCGCCGCCTTCACCCCAACCGGCCTTACCACGCAGGCAGATGCCGTTGATGTCGGCGTCACGGTCGGTCATCGCAGCTGCCGCTTCTTTGATGAACTGCCAGGACGGTGCCTCAGGCATCTCCATTCCGGCTTTTTCCATCAGGTCGGTGCGGTACATGATCATTGAGCTTTCGCCATAGAACGGCGCTGCATACAACGTTCCATCATGGCTCAGGCCGCCAGACATTGCAGGTAGAATATCGGCGACGTCGTATTCAGCCGACATGCCGTCCAGCGGCACCAGCCAGCCATTCGCGCCCCAGATCGGGGTCTCATACATGCCGATGGTCATGATATCGAACTGACCGCCCTTGGTGGTGATGTCGGTGGTCACGCGCTGACGCAGCACGTTTTCCTCCAGTGTCACCCACTCAACATCAATGCCGGTCGCTTCGGTGAATTTGTCTGTATAGCCCTGCATCCGGATCATGTCGCCGTTGTTCACAGTGGCGATGGTGATGGATTGCGCATGGGCCGCTGCCGTGGCGACGAAAGTCAACGCAGTCGCCGCACGAAGTGCGTGCTTCAGATACATCCCTGTCCTCCCTGAGCTTGGATGTCGTGCAGAGAGCCTAGAGTGTAAATTATCGCGACGTCAATAAAAACTTTACGCGCGTTAAAAAACTTGAGTTACGCAGAGTCCCTCAAAACGAGTCGTGCAGGGAAAAGAGTTTCAGTGCGGTTTGCAAATTCCCCACCACTTTCAATGAGTTCGAACAAAGTTTCGACACTTCGTCCGGCCACATTGTCGTAGTCATGCGCTGCCGTAGTCAGTGATGGGCACGTAAATTTTGCGAACGGGTGATCATCATTTGAGGCCACCCGCAGGGTGCAGCCTTCTTTCCGACCGACCCGAATCCCCTGCTCGAAACAGGCTGCAAGAAAGCCAATGGCGAGCCGGTCGTTGCTGCACAAAACCGAGTCCGTCTTTAGTCCGCGCTCTTCCAGAATTTTAAGTGCACCCCTGTGCCCGATCTCTTCAAAGGCCCAACCTTTGCCATCTACTTTAATGATATGCGGTTCGAACCCCAGGCGCTCCATCACTTCGACATAGGCCTTCCTTCGCTTGTTGGCATTTGGGTTCGCAGGTGTGCGCATTTCAAAGAAAGAAGGGGGCTCACCCGTCCGTGTCATGTATTCCACGGTCTGCGACACAAAACTAAAATTGTCCGAACCAACAAAGGCCGCACCCAGACCATCTAGGTTGCTGTCAAACAGAACAGTCGGCACATTGGCGCAGAACTTCTCGATCGCGGATCGGTCAGACATGCGTCCCAGAGGTGCCAGCAGAACTCCTGCCGGTTTCATGGATTGCAGCCCGTCCAGAATTTCGTTCTCCAACCTTTGTTCACCATGCGAGCTGAACAGGGACGGGCGATAGCCTGCTGCAAAGCAGGATTGTTCCAGATATCGTGCGATTTCTGCGAAAAAGGGGTCAGCCAGATAGGGTACGACGATCCCGATATTCTTGGTCAGCTTTCGGTTCTGGTTCACCGCATAAATATTGGGACGATAATCGAACCGTTCGAGCGCTTCTTCGATGCGAGCCCTTGTTGTCGGGCGAACACTGTCGGGATCGTGGAAGTACTTGGACACAGTAGGCCGCGAGATCCCGCTCAGGGTCGCGAATTCTTCCATATTCTTAATTTTAGTCATGCCAGCTTGCCTGCGGATCTTAGTCGCCTTGATCTTATCATGTTTTTACATATTCTTTGCGCGCGCTAAAAAATCAATAGCCAGACAAGTTCCGGGCGTTTGTGCAGGCAAGGGGTTTGAATGTATCTCGGGATCGATATCGGAACGTCAGCGGTCAAGCTTGTTTGCGCAGATACCGACTGCATTCTTGCGACGTCTTCAGTGGGGATCAAGACGTCTTCACTGCAGCCCGGCTGGTCAGAGCAGCACCCCGATCTTTGGTGGCAGGCGACGCGCGATGCCTTGAGGATGCTTGCAGACAAAATCAAACTATCAGAAGTGAAAGCCATCGGGTTGTCCGGTCAAATGCATGGGGCGGTTATGCTCGATCGCGACCTTCGCCCGATCCGCCCGGCAATATTGTGGAACGACAGCAGGGCAACATTTGAATGCGATGAATTGCGCATGACCCAGCCGCAGATTGGGCAGATCGCGGGTGTCCTTCCCTTGCCGGGATTTACCGCGCCGAAGATTGCATGGCTTAAAAAACATGAACCGGCAAACTATGCCCGACTTGCACATATCCTGCTGCCCAAAGACTACATCGGTCTACGCCTGCACGGAGAGTTGGCAACTGATACGTCAGATGCAGCCGGTACAATGTGGTTCGATCAGGCTTCGCGAAGCTGGCATGTAGGTATCGCCGAGGACACAGGGGTTTCGCCCGATTGGTTGCCACAGGTTTTTGACGGCCACAGGGTGGTGGGGGCTGTGACAGCACAAGCTGCCGCCGAGAGCGGGTTGAAATCTGGTGTTCCCGTGGTGGCCGGAGGGGGAGACGCTGCAACAGGGGCGATATCTTTGGGCGCGACGGAACCGGGGCGTGGTTTCATCTCGCTTGGGACCTCTGGCCAACTGTTCGTGGCAGATCGCAAATACAAGCCCAATCCTGAACGTTATGTACATGCCTTTGCGCATACGCTGCCCGAACGTTGGTATCAAATGGCGGCGATGCTGAACGGCGCAAGGCCGATTTCATGGATCGGCGGTCAGCTGGGGCTTTCCGCGAGTGAAGTTGTTGCCCTTGCTGAAACCGTAAGAGGTGATCGCGTGCCAATTTTTCTGCCTTACCTTACCGGTGAGCGCAGCCCCCTCGGAGATCCACACATCCGGGCCTGTTTCTTTGGCTTGGAGGATTCAACGACGCGCGCTGACATCTGTCGTTCTGTATTGGAGTCAGTTGCATTTTGCTTTGCTGATGCAGCGCAGAGTTTTGGTGACACGATGGGCAGTCTGTCGGAACTGGCTGCCATCGGTGGGGGTGCTCAATCAGATCTGTTGCTGAAGCTGATCGCTACTGCAACTGATAAACCGATAGTACGTTCGGAAGGAGCCGAAACTGGTCCGGCCTATGGTGCGGCCCGGCTGGCGGCTTGTGGCGACGGTGCCGTTGCTATATCCGATCTCGCGTTTCAGCCGCCAACAACAGATAGGTTCGAGCCAGCCGAAATGGCGCTGCTGTTCGAGCGGTTGGCCCAATTTCGCCGGCTTTATGCTGCCATCAAGAACGTCAGCTAGCAGCCTCTAAACATCCTTCGCGATCTCAAGCGTGATGAAAGAGCTTTGTGTCGCATATGGTAAAACCCTTTGTCGTCCCACATTTTCAATATGTCCACACAGAGTTTTGACACTTGGCGTCCATGGTTACTCCAGTCGAGATAGAACTTAACAGTGTCTGTGACGTTTCCTGCTGCGCCCCCCTTGATGAAGCCACGCACCTGAACTCACTTCAACAGAAGTGGTAAGTCTGGTAAAAAAACGGGTCGCTCAGATTGGTCGAGCGCAGTCGATACAGTAAAACCTTGCAATTAGCCCTGCCAAAAATCTACGCCGTTCCCTCCCTATCCAAACTCTTTGATACAGGGCTTGCCTGTCGTCTGCCTTTGAGATTTTCTGAGCAGACTGACCAATCAAAAGACCGGGCCTTCATGAAACTTGAATTTCACCACATCAACTTTGTCTCAGAAGACGTCGATCGGATGCACCGGTTTTATACGCAGGTTTTGGGGCTGGCCGATATTCCGATTGAGAACTTCCCCCGGCCAGATGAGACTGACGATAGTGGCTACAGTGGCAAGATTCGTTTCGCGACTGATGGCGGAATGCAGATGCATCTGGCTGAAAAAAACCTGGAAGTTGCGTTCAAGAACGGTGAGACGATTAACCCCGTCGAACGTGGCCATATCGCATTTCGTACCGATGACATCGGGGCGTTCAAAAAATTGCTGGACGACAACGGAATTCCTTACTCGGACTATGGTACCGCCTTCGCAAAAGAGTGGCACCAAGTGTTCTTTCACGACCCAGAGGGAAATATTATCGAGGTCCATCAAGCGGTTTGATTTGTATTGAAGGTACCTGTTTG
The DNA here is from genome assembly GCF_009711355.1 of Roseibium sp. RKSG952. Lineage (NCBI taxonomy): Bacteria > Pseudomonadati > Pseudomonadota > Alphaproteobacteria > Hyphomicrobiales > Stappiaceae > Roseibium > Roseibium sp. RKSG952. Next base: position 385,556 of record NZ_SMMF01000962.1, read on the forward strand.
AACGAGTCGGGCTGGTTGGTTGGGCGTTGCCAGGTATTCATTTCCAGCTTGCATCCTTTGGCCACGATAGTGCGCGTTAGTGAAGCGAAAGTACCTCTATTCCAGAAGTTTGGCCGGTGGCTCGACTAGAAAAATGACAGCATCGCCCATACAGACCACACCGTTCTAAAACCTGAACATGATCCGCCCGCTGGGGTTATAGGGCAGTTCGAAAACTGGAAGATCGAGCCGATCTGGCCTGTTGCATTCAGGCAGATACCTGAGTTTCAACCGCAGGGTTTACACATCTTCGATGCGGAAACTCATCCGACCATTGTGGCCGATGGCTTTATGTGTTCGTCACTGGATCGCAATGGCCGGATAGGAGTGGTTAGACAGAGCCTTCGCTTGGGGAAAGTTATTAAGAATTATTTAGATGTCATTTAGTGGTACAACTAAGTTGACGTAGGGTAAGACTTTGCAAGGACAGCATAAATCACGCTGTTTCATTCAAAAAACAATTACTTCAGCCAAGACCTGCAAAGGCCTCACCCTTCTTCAGACGTTTAAATCAACTCCATAGCGCCCAAATAGCCACCAGCCTTTCAACTTTAATCGTGCCTGTACGGGAGTGAGTCTCACCCGCCAGGCCCCTATTCAAACTGGATGGTCCCCATGAATTTTATTCTGCGCGGTAGCCTGGTTGCTCAAATTTGCATCGGTCTTGTAGCCGGTGCTCTTCTCGCCACTCTTTGGCCTGCTGCCGGCTCCGCCGTTGGCCTGCTTGGCGACTTCTTCGTCGACGCATTGAAGGCCGTTGCGCCAGTACTGGTGCTGATCCTTGTTTGTGCTGCGATCACAAACCACAAAAAGGACAGCGAGGCGCGCATGGGCCCCGTGGTACTTTTGTACATACTCGGGACCTTCGCAGCCGCACTGGTCGCTGTTGCAGCCAGCTACATGTTTCCGGTCACATTGCATCTGACGGGTGCGCCGGAGCTTTTGGATGCCCCGGACGGTTTGGCTGAGGTGGTCAAGAACATCCTGCTAAAAATTGTGGATAATCCGGTGAATGCGCTGGCAACGGCTAACTATATTGGCATTCTCGCCTGGGCTGTTGGCCTTGGGCTGGTCTTCCGCCACGCCAGCGACTCGACCAAGACCCTGATGTCGGATCTGGACGGCGCAATCACCAAGATCGTTGCAGCAATAATCCGGGTGGCCCCAATTGGTATCTTCGGTATCGTGGCTTCGACGATAGCTGAGACCGGCTTTGCGACATTTGCGAGCTATGGTCAACTGTTAGCTTTGTTGATTGGCTGCATGATCTTCATGGCGCTGGTTGTGAATCCTCTGATTGTGTTCCTCCGCATTCGCAAGAATCCTTATCCGCTGGTTTTCACCTGCCTGAAGGAATCCGGAATTACCGCTTTTTTCATGCGCAGTTCGGCTGCCAATATTCCGGTAAACATGGAACTTTGCCGCCGCATGAATCTGGATGAAGAGACCTATTCGGTCACTATCCCAATCGGCGCGACGATCAACATGGCCGGCGCCGCAATAACCATCACAGTCATGACGCTGGCAACCGTGAATACAATGGGCATTCAGGTTGATTTCCTCTCGGCTCTGTTTCTGAGCATCATCGCCTCGATTGCCGCTACCGGGGCTTCGGGCGTAGCGGGCGGGTCACTGCTGTTGATCCCAATGGCTACCAGCTTGTTTGGCATCGACAACGCAACGGCCATGCAGGTGGTTAGCATCGGCTTCATCATCGGTGTTCTGCAAGACTCTGCAGAAACCGGTTTGAACTCATCGACCGACGTTCTGTTCACCGCGGCGGGATCGTACAAGCAAGGCGACCCATACCCACGTAAATTACCCGTGGCACAGGTCGCCGCTTAAGAACTGCGTAAAACACTTCAACCGCTGACCCCGGTCGGCGGTTGATCGGCCGCTTGGTCCAGTTTGCGGTCAGCGGCCTGGTCAATGGACAAGATCTGTTATGCTTAGCAAAGCGATCATTGGGTTTCGCTGGTTTCAAGAATGCTTCCCTTTCAGGCATTCTTCGATCATGCATACGGCTCATTCACTACGCATTCGGTTGCGTGACTTTGTCCGGCGATTGGGGGTAGTCTTACCCTGTTTTCGAGGGGAACAGCATATGACCAATCCGGTATGCCATTTCGAAATACCGGTTGCGGACATGGATCGAGCAATCGAATTCTACCAGCGCGTTTTCGGATTTGAGCTCAATCGTCAAATGGTCGACGGATATGAGATGGCGTTCTTTCCCCGTTCGGACGATCAGGCTGGATTAAGTGGAGCCTTGGCGAAAGGTGATGTTTACAAACCATCGCAAACGGGCTGCATTCTCTATTTCGCTGTGGACGATATTGACGAAGCCTTGCGACGATCCGAATCCGAAGGTGCAAAGTTACTGTACCCAAAGACAGACATTGGGGACGGCGGTTATGTAGCTGAAATCGAAGACAGCGAAGGAAATCGGATTGCGATCAACGCCGCGAAGCCTTTGTGAGCAGGATTTGTTTTCGAGCAGAGCGCCAGTTGTTTCTAAACCAACTTATCAACGCCTTTCTCAACGTTGAGATTTCAGGCGGGTAGACTTGAATCCCAGAAACCATCCGAGCAAGTTTGGTGCATCCTCTCCAAAAGCGTTCACTTGTTGCGGTTGCTCCAAGAATTTTGTGATTTGGTCTGGCTAGCTTTCGTTTTTTCAACGAGTCCGATGCTAACAGTTGAAGCCACTGAGCCATGCTTGGATTTTTTCGACCTCTTCAATTAGGTAGGTTTGGAATTCGCGATCTATCAGCGATGCGCTGGTGCCCAAAGGCTCGAACACTGCAAACCTGTAGTCCGGCAAATCTTCGACAATACGGGGTTGTCCGTCATGGTTCTGATGCCAGTAATGGGCTGTAAACGCATCTACTATTGGGAGGCCGCCGCAGTGCTGGCTGAGGGTAATTGCGGCCAGCGATGTCTCGGCGGTCAAGGGTGAGTGGATATTTGCACCCACGTTGCGCACTGCCAGCTCATCCGCGACTTGCCCCAACAATCCAATGATCGGATAAGGGCGCAGATCGCGCAGCGACAAAGGGGTTCGTTGCGCACCAAGCGGATGTTCAGCAGGCACAAGGCACATGTGGGGTAAAGTGCCTTCGTGAAGGACCCTCATACCGGATGGCATATGTAATACATTCGCAAAGCCGGTTCTGAGTGTTCCAGAACGAGCGAAATCCAGCACCCATTTCGAGGATTTCACCTGCCATACCACTTTGATGTTTTTCTCGGCGACCTGAAGCCGGGCAAGGGCGCTGGGCACAATTTCCAGCGATGCCGCCGTTATGGTCGCGATCGACAAGGTCCCTCGTTCCTTTCGGGCGATCTGTGCGGCAGCCTCTTCCAGATTTGTCAAAACGAGGTAATTCCGTTCGACTTCTTCAAGGAAGGCTTCAGCTTCTGGTGTCGGAGAAACGCCTTTGCTTTTCCTCTGGAACAAGGGCACGCCAAACTGCCTCTCCAAGTCGCCGAGGATTCGGCTGACACTGGGCTGGGACAGGTTCATTCTTCGCCCGGCTGCTGAGACGGATCCGGTCTGCATGACCGCCCTGAACACGGCTAACTGCTTCTGCGTAAACATGGTATTTGTTTTGCAAATATCAGAGGTAATTAATAGTATTTTTCTGAATGCAATAACGTCGCTACGCTTTTTTTTGACTATCTAACGCGGGCGATATCGATGCCAAAAAATATCATCCTGATCATGACCGATCAGCAGAGAGCCGACAGCTTAGGCTGCACTGGAAACCCTGTCGTCAATACTCCGAACATCGATGCTCTGGCCGCGTGCGGGGCGGTGTTTCGTCAGCATTTCACCCCGCACCAGATCTGTTCGCCAAGCCGTTCGACATTGTTTTCCGGCCTCTACGCCCGCAATCATGGTCTGACCCGCAACGGAGTGGCCTTGCCCGGTGACTTGCCTCTGATCACCCATGACCTGAAAGAAGCTAGCTATCGGACGCATGGGGTCGGTAAATTTCACTTCCAACCCATCCTGGCCGGGCTCGAACACGCTATGCCAGATTCGAACGCGTTTTGGAAACTGCCGGAAAGCGACGGTTGGAATGGCCCGTTCTACGGGTTCGATACGGTGGATATCCTGATCGGTGAATCCGTAAGCGCCACCGAAGGCGGCCACTATGCGCAATGGCTGAACGAGACCGCACCGGACGCCGCGGCGCTATATCTACCGGAAAACGCGCTGGAACCGCAGGCCGGAGATATGGATGAGGTCTGGAAATCCGCGATCCCATCCGAGCTTCATTACAATACCTGGATCACCGACCGGGCGCGCGATTTCGTGCGGGATCAGGACAAAGAGCAGCCCTTTTTCCTGTTTGTCTCTTATCCCGACCCGCATCATCCGTTCGCACCGCCTGCGCCTTGGTGTGACATGTACGACCCGAACGACGTGCCCGCCCCGGCACTGAGGCCGGACGAACTGTCTGACATGCCGTCCTACATACTGGATGGTGACCGCGAGGAAACAGGCAAGAGTTATGTGGAGTTCCTGCGCAACCCAGGCCCGCCACGCGAGCAGGGGTTCATGCAGACAACGCAGCGGTTTTCCGAAACCTCGCTGCGTCAGGCTATCGCTCACACCTATGGAATGGTGTCGATGATTGACAACTGCATTGGTCGTTTGATGGCCCAACTCGAGACAAGTGGGCTGGCAGAAGACACGCTGATAATATTCACGTCAGATCACGGAGAGCTGCTGGGCGATCACGGTCTGATCCGCAAAGGCCCGAGCCCTTACAGATCGCTTCTCCATGTTCCACTGATCATGGCGGGCCCCGGTATTGCGCCAGGTGAACGGAACACCATTACCAGCCATCTGGATTTGCGCGCGACACTGCAGGACTACATCGGGCTTCGGTCACAGCCGACGGACGGGCACTCGTTTCAGCCCCTGCTGTCGGATCGAGATGCGCCCGCCCGGTCGGAGCTGTTTGCCGAATATCATCCACGTACCCGCATGGATACCTACAACCAGACCCTCATGACAGGTGATTGGCGTATCACGATCTATCCCGAGAACCCGGAGTGGGGAGAATTGTTCCACCTGCTCAACGACCCGGGTGAACATATCAACCTGTTCTTCGAACCGAAATATAGCGCAAGAAAACAGAACTTTATTGAGCGAATGGCGCGTGAATTCCCAGCTGCCGCGCAGGCAGGTGGACCATCTCTTGCCACTTACTGAAACGTGCCCGCTCAACCATCACAGGGAGCTTCCTATGAACTCAAATCAAACAAAGCGAGACGTGCACCCCGCCGCGCAAATGCACGCTTGCGAATTGCGCGACGGTAAAATCACAAGGCGCGAATTTCTTGCCCGATCCACCGCACTTGGTCTCAGCGTTGGTGCTGCCTATGGCCTGTTGGGCGAAGCCAGCCCGGCATATGCGCAAGAGGCAACGCCTCAACAGGGCGGTACTTTGCGGATACAAATGGATGTCAAAGGGCTGAAAGAGCCTCGCGTTTACGACTGGTCCCAGATCGGGAACATGACCCGTGGAACATTTGAGTATCTTGTCGAATACAACAATGACGGATCGTTCCGGGGAATGTTGCTGGACAGTTGGGAGGTGAATGACACCGCAACGGAATACACGCTCAAGGTTCGTTCGGGCGTGACATGGCATAACGGCGACCCTTTTACTGCCACTGATGTGGCTCGCAATATCGAAGGCTGGTGCGACAAGACGGTAGAGGGCAATTCGATGGCCGGTCGCATGGCAACGCTGGTGGACAAGGAAACCGAAAAGGCCGTTCAGAACAGCATTCAAGTGGTCGATGATCTGACCCTCAAACTGATCTTGCCGCGTCCCGACATTTCTTTGATCCCGGCCATGGCGGATTATCCAGCGCAGATTATCCACTCGGGGTTCAACACCAACGATCTGCTGAACAATATAGGTACGGGCCCATACAAAATTGCCGAGCTCGCGGTAGGTGAGAAATGTGTACTGGAGCGTGTCCCGGATCATGTCTGGTGGGGGACAGAAGTTTATGGCGGTCCATATCTGGATCGCATCGAATATCTGGATTTTGGCACGGACCCCTCGGCCTGGCTTGCGGCAATCGACGCTGAAGAAGTTGACATGCTCCATGAGTCAGTAGGCGAGTATATCTCCATCCTAGACGATCTGGGGCTCGAGAAATCTGAGGTGGTCACTGCCTCGACCTTAGTGGTTCGACCTAACCAACTGGCCGAAGTTGACGGCAAACGCCCCTATGAAGATGTTCGGGTGCGGCGCGCGCTGGCATTGGCGGTAGACAATGCTGTTTGCCTCGAACTGGGCTACAACAATTTTGGGGCACCTGCTGAAAATCACCACGTTGCGCCTGTGCATCCGGCCTATGCCGAACTGCCGCCACCTGAATTTAACCCAGCCAAAGCCCAGCAGCTAATGAACGAAGCCGGGATGGCTGATTTCGAGCATGAGCTGATCTCAATTGACGATGACTGGCGTAAAAACACCTGCGATGCGGTAGCGGCCCAGTTGCGTGATGCCGGCATCAAAGTAAAGCGGACAGTGCTTCCGGGCTCCACTTTCTGGAACGACTGGACCAAGTACCCGTTCTCGGCCACAAACTGGAACCACAGGGCTCTTGCCGTACAAATTCTGAACGTGGCCTATCGTTCAGGCGAGGCTTGGAACGAGTTCGGTTGGGAAAACAAGGAGTTCGACGCCTTGTTGGATGAGGCGCTGGCGATTGCTGACGCGGATCAGCGCCGTGAAGTCATGGCGAAAATCCAGAAACTGATTCAGGATGAAGGCGTTGCCATTCAGCCCTATTGGCGCGCGCTATACCGCCACTACCGCCCCGGTCTGGCAGGTTGTGGACAACACCTGACGTTTGACCATCATCACTACAAGATGGGCTGGGCATGAGGCATGCTTGTGGGGGAAAATGGCAAAGTTTGCCCCACACTTTACAACCATATAACTGCGGCAAAAACTGAGACTATCGGGACGGGACAGCCCTAGCCAATTGAACGTGCCTTTATCGATTCGAGGCCGCGGATGTCTGGAAAGTAAGGCTGCAGCGGGGCATGGCTCTGTGAATTTGCAGGTCAGACAATATCCGTAACCACGATAGTCTGCGGTCGCAGTATGCGCTTCGCGATCATACATGGGTCGCGCGGCGCGCGTCAGTTTGGGGCTCACCGCTTCCGTTCTCTGCGGCTAGCCCCCTTGTAGCAGCCAAACGATTGCTTGGCATAGCTTTTGCACCCTGTCTATTATTGCCCAAAACACAAACGCCCCGGTTTCACAGGGCGCATCAATTTCGGGCGGTATGTCAACGTGAATGAAAACCAAACTAGTTCTGATAGCCAATCCTGGAATGTTCCAGGTTTTGGTGTGCATCACATAGCCAAACTTCTGGACAACAGAGGTTTAGATATTGTTGCGCTGCTGAAATCGTCCAACCTACCCGTTGATATTCACGAAACTCCCCCGGATTTTGTCGACGTTCGGAATGAACTCCGCCTCCTGGAACTCGCTATCGCTGAGACCGGAGCCCCCCTGTTTCCGATCTCTGCAGGAACAACCTTCAACCCGAGAAAAACAACACTTCTCAGCTATGTCGTTCTGAATTCTCCGACCGTTGGCGAGGCAATCGAGAAGGCCGTGAACTACGCTCGCTTGGCTCGGGGTTTTGCCAAACTGTCATTCTATGAAGACGATCGCGGCATGTTTCTGGAAATAGATTCCGTTGCCCAGCTTTTGCACGCGGATAGTGCTCACAATGAGTTTCGAGTTTCCGCTTTCTTGACCAGTCTTCAAATCGCAGCTGAGACAGCATTGCCTGTGCTTGAGATACGGTTTCCGCATAAATTGACTGAAGAGAAGCAAACACAGATTTCCAGTGCACTATCGGTTAATGTCAAACAGGGTCAACGCGTTCCAGGTATCCTGTTTGACAAGGCGGTGATGGCTGTTCCGATCAAGGATACGGACCCCGCATTGCTTTTGCATCTTGAAACGCATGTGCAAAACCTGATGAAGGAGTTAACGCCAGTCATCGGTGAAACAAGTTCGATGGTTCAGGGTGAGATAACTTCGCGACTGTCATTCAATGCTCCGACACAAGATGAAATTGCGAAGACGCTTGGGATGAGTATCAGTACACTTGGTCGTAAACTTGCCAAAGAAGGCACAACCTACAAGCAACTGCTAAAGGACATTCGTGCAAGGCTGGCAGAGCAGTATCTTGATGACCCCAAGCTAAGTCTTTCCGAGATTGCTTTTGCGCTGGGCTATTCTGATCAGGCAGCCTTTACCAATGCCTACAAGACTTGGACGGGCCGCTCTCCAGGCAGTGTGCGCACGGCTTAGAGCGATCTCAGGTTGCTCAAATTCGTCTGGGACGGTGAATTTGAGCATGTTCTGGCGTTTCGTCATGGAAACCGAGATCAGATAAGAAGGCGTGGAGCTTTCGTCACAGTTCCGGGGGACTTCACCAAGACGCAACGAAAAGCTCTCCTTGGATCAATAGCATGGCGAGTATTTGCTATGGTGTTTTTGGTGGGGAGGAATCTCGCTGCATATGGAACCCAGTGGCGCTGCACTAAGACCCGGTTCAAATTCTCTGTTGATGGCTGCCTCGGGGTCTCCACTAACTGGACTCCAGTCGGCCCCGCCCAGCCCCGCAACCGGCAATTCGTTCCCGAGAGTATCGCTTGATTCCAGGTGGGCGCTCAGGTTCGGACGGGACAACTCACCTCCGCCCAATGCTGCGTGGCCAAATGATGGATGCGCCATGGACGTTCCCGCGCTTGTAACAAGGGCGAACACTGTAGCAGTTGCAATCATTACCTTTTTCATCTTTTCGCTCCTTTCAATTGAGTGTGTTTGACACGCTGTGTGTGCACTCAATTTGGCAACCTGCGGCTCAGATTTATTGCGCTGGCACGTCAAGGTTTTGAGAAAAGACACCAGATTTGGCCCGTTGGCGGCGTACGTTGCTGCACGGTCAATTCAACAAAACAACTGGCCCAGTATTTGTGCGCCCCACAGATTGGGCTGATTGCTATCGTCGGTGTGCGGGCCAAATCCGTGAAATCGAAAACGAGCCGCCGAACTAAAAAAGGGCGCGCCTTTCAACAGCGCGCCCCAGTCCACAGGGAGGATAATGAAAATCTGCGCTTTGTAATATGTTCAAGCGCAATCAACTAATGCCCTCAGTATTGCCGGTTCCAACGCGTGTGTCAGTGACGCGGGTCACACTTCTGAAAATTTGGACACGATCTGGAGTTGCGTCACGGAATTAGAGATCAGATGGGAGGTCCGCCCGTTTCTGCCGATCTTCCACGTGGCGAACCCCGACGAGTCTCTATGCCTTTCGTCTAACAAGGTAGATGGAAGTAGTGACGCGGTTGTTCCTCTTTGACCCAGGCTGGAATAAACATGAATGGCGTCGGATCATTTTGACGCAGAGATCACTGTTGGGTGATGTGCCAACCCATGCCTAAATCCGACAGTTGCCTTTGAACTCGTCCAGGGTAATCAGAAACGATTGCGTCCACGCGAAGGTCGATCATCCTGCTTATCTCTTCGTGCTCATTGACCGTCCACACGGCAACACACAGGCCCAGCTCTTTTGCAAGTGCCACATTTTCTGCTGTCACATCCGCATAGTATGGGCACCAAAGCGAACCGCCGGCTTGTTTGACCAGCGATGGAATTTCATCGCGACGGCCGCGAAAGTCCGGACAGACAGCTTTCGAGGAATCTTCGCCAACATCGTCCGCATTTTCCGGAAGCTGGGTAAGATAAGAAGACGGCATGTCAGGGGCTTGTCGCTGGCATTCCTCCAGTAGATTCCAGTCGAAACTGTGCAATACCGCGCGCGATGACAGACCTTTGTCACGAACTTCCTGAAGAACTCGCCCGACAAAGTTCTCTCTGTAAGGCGCATCGTGAGCCAGGTCAGGATCCGACTTCAGTTCGAGCATCAGATAGGCATCGGCGTATTTGGGGTCATCGATCAAATTGAGCAGGTCCAGCAGCCTTGGCACATGAACGCCGTCCAGTTGAGCCTGATCCGGAAAACGACGACCGTACGCCGAATGCCCATCCAACCGCCCGATATCGAATTGCCGGATTTGCTCGAAGGTCAATGACGAAACCTTCGGCTCCTCGCCGATGAGAAACAGGCCATCTGCGTCGCGAAAGCTCGGTGCGTGTAGCCGGTGGTTGTGGGTTATGACCGGTACGTCATCAGCCGTCAGGACGACATCAAATTCAAGAAGCGGAACGCCGATGGAAAGCGAAAAGTCAAAGCCAATCATGCTGTTTTCCGGCAAAACGCCTCGCGCCCCTCGATGACCCACAACCCGGATAAGGTTATTACCGCCACGAAAGGCCTCGACCTGAGGAAACGCCATCAACTTTCCAATCTTTCGCCGGTTGATTGGTCAAACAGATGCATGTGTTCTGAGGCAACCGAAAACCGTATGTTCGGATGTCGGCCTTCGATCGGGTGGACACCCGGAAGGCTTATCGTGATCGCTCCGCCGACGCCGGCAAGTTGACCGTGCAGCAGAGTGTTTGCTCCCAACGGTTCTGCCATCTGAATCGCCGCTTCCAGCGGACCGTTGTCATCCAACAACAAATGCTCTGGTCGTATCCCCAGTTTTAACTTGGTATCAGGACCCGCAGATGAACCAACCTTAATGTCGCCGATTTTGATCGTCCCGTTTACACGCTGGGCGTCAAACACGTTCATCGCGGGGCTGCCGATGAACTGCGCAGCGAACAGAGTTCTCGGTGTTTCATAAACCTCAAGCGGTGTGCCAATCTGTTCGGCGATACCGCCGTTCATGACGATCATTCTGTCAGCCATAGTCATGGCCTCGACCTGATCATGGGTGACATATAGCGCAGTGATCCCCAGCTTTTCCTGAAGTTCGCGGATTTCCAAGCGCATCTGAACACGTAGTTTGGCGTCGAGGTTCGAAAGCGGCTCATCAAACAGGAAGACCGCTGGCTCCCGGACAATAGCCCGGCCCATTGCCACGCGCTGACGCTGGCCGCCTGACAGCTGTCTGGGTTTGCGATCCAGTAAGGGTTCCAGCTGCAACAGCTTGGCAGCTTCGGTCACTTTTTGATCGATCTCAGCCTTGGGTAACTTGGCGATTTTGAGGCCATATCCCATGTTCTGGCGCACGGACATATGTGGGTAGAGCGCATAGTTCTGGAACACCATTGCGATATCGCGATCCATCGGTTCCTTGTCGTTGGCCCGTTCTTCTCCAATCCGGATTTCACCTGCAGTCACCGTTTCCAGACCTGCAACCATCCGGAGTAGCGTGGATTTCCCGCAGCCCGACGGCCCAACAATTACGATGAACTCACCGTCCGCGATATCTATGTCGATGCCATGGATGACGTCGGTTGGGCCGAAGCTCTTTTTGACATTCTCAAGGGTTACTGTTGCCATTTCTTACTTCTCGCTATCGACAAGGCCGCGCACAAAGAGCTTTTGCATCGACACAACCACGATGACCGGCGGGATCATTGCCAGAATGGACGTCGCCATAATGACAGGCCATTCGGCCACATCATCACCGGAGGGGAACATCTGTTTGATACCCATCACGATGGTGTTCATTTCGGGATCGGTGGTGATCAAAAGCGGCCAGAGATATTGGTTCCACCCATAGATGAACAGGATCACGAACAACGCCGCGATGTTGGTCCGGCTCATGGGCACCACAATATCAATGAAGAACCGCATCGGACGGGCACCATCTACTCGAGCAGCTTCGGCCAGTTCATCTGGGATCGTCAGAAAGAACTGACGGAACAGAAACGTCGCCGTGGCAGAGGCGATCAAGGGGAAGATAAGCCCATAGTAGCTGTTGAGCATGCCGAACCCGGCAACAACTTCGAATGTTGGAACAATTCGGACTTCAACCGGAAGCATCAGCGTCAGGAAGATCAGCCAAAAGAACGTCGTCCGCCCGGGAAAGCGAAAGTAGACAATCGCAAAGGCAGAAAGCAGTGAGATCACGATTTTGCCCACCGCAATCCCAATCGCCATCACGAGGCTGTTGAACAGCATGGTGGCGACAGGGACATTCACACCAGAAAACAGCGCGGCCTTGTAGTTTTCCCAGAACTGATCGCCGGGAAGAATTGGCATGGGTGGCGATACGATTTCCGGCTGAGTCACAGTCGACGCCACGAACGCCAGCCAGATCGGGAAAAAGATGATTAATACGCCAAGGATCATCATGGCATGGGTCAACCAGATGCCCATGCCGCGTTTTTCGACCATTCCGTGTTGTTGGGCTGCCATCAGTAGTGCACCCTTTTTTCCACGTACTTGAACTGGATGACGGTCAGCAGGCCGACAACGATCAGAAGGATGACCGACTGCGCCGAAGATGAACCGAGATCCTGTCCGACGAACCCATCCGAGAAGACCTTGTAGACCAGAATGGTCGTCGCCTGTTGTGGCCCACCACCGGTAATCGTGTGTATCACTCCGAAAGTTTCAAAGAAGGCATAGACGACATTGACCACCAACAGGAAGAACGCGGTTGGTGACAAAAGCGGCAGCACGATCGTGAAGAACCGGCGCCAGAAGCGCGCACCGTCAATCGCAGCAGCCTCGATTACCGACCTTGGGACCGATTGCAGTGCCGCGAAAAAGAACAGGAAGTTATAGCTGATACGCCCCCAAGCCGAAGCGACAACCACCAGACCCATGGCCTCGGTGCCGTTCAGAACGTGGTTCCAGTCATAGCCAAGCTGGCCGAGGTACCATGAAACGACACCAACACGCGTGTTGAACATGAATAGCCACAAGACACCGGCCACGGCGGGGGCAACGGCATAGGGCCAGATCAGCAGCGTCCGATAGACCCCCGATCCCTTGATCAGGCGATCCGCAATGACTGCCAGAAACAAAGCCGGTATCATTGAGCACAGCGTGACGAGCGTTGAAAACACTGCAGTTGTCACAAACGATGCGCGATAAAACTTATCGCTCAGCAGGAACTCAAAGTTGCCAAGCCCCACAAATTGGGACGACAGCCCAAAAGGATCAGGTATGAACAGAGATTGCCAAACAGCCTGCCCAGCCGGATAGAAAAAGAATACAGCGGAAATGATGACCTGCGGGGCGATCAGCGCCAATGGCAAAAGCCAGCCGCGAAAGGTAACGCGTTTTTCCATCCTGATAGTCCACCGAAGAAAGAAAATGCGGGCCCTGAAAAGGCCCGCATCGAATTACGACTTATTGATTGGCGGATTCGAAACGGCGCAGCAGCGCGTCACCGCGCTCTTTCGCGCTGTCCATCGCTTCCTGAGCGGTCTTCTCACCAGACCAGACGGCCTCAAGTTCTTCGTCGATGATGCCACGAATCTGATCGAACGATCCCAGACGCAGGCCTTTCGAGTTTGCGGTTGGTTCTTTCGCTGTCATTTGAATGACTGCGATGTCGGTGCCTGGGTTTTCATCATAAAAACCTGCGGCACGAGTAACCTCACCAGCTTCTGAGGTGATCGGAAGATAACCGGTGTTCTGGTGCCAGGCCGCTTGTACATCAGGTGATGACAGGAAGCTCAGGAACTCTCCGACGCCCTTGTACTCTTCGGGGTCATGACCTTCCATCACCCACAGCGAGGCGCCACCAATGATGGTGTTCTGTGGCTCGCTCACGGCCGATTCCCAATAGGGCAGCGGGCGTACATCAAAGTCGAACTCCGCTTCTGAGCTGATCCCGGCATAACCTGCCGAGCTTTCGGTGAACAAGGCGCATTCGCCAGCGCGGAAGTTCGCGCCACCTTCGTTTCTGCGACCTGTGTAGATGAACTTTCCGTCTTTGGCCCAGTCACCCATTGCAGTCAGGTGTGCAACTTGGGTCGGACCGTTCAGCATCAGCTCGGTATCCAGTCCGGCAAAACCGTTGTCTTGCGATGCAAATGGAACATCGTGGTAGGCTGACAGGTTCTCAAGGTGGATCCAGCTTTGCCATGCGGTCACCAGCGGGCAGTCTTCGCCACCGGCTTTCAGTTGTTCAAGTACGTCGCCGACTTTTTCCCAAGTGGACAGGTCTGTATCAGGATCGACGCCCGCCGCTTCCATGGCGTTGCGGTTGACCCACAAAACCGGCGTCGAAGAGTTGAAGGGCAGAGACAGCATGTCGCCATCAGTGGTCGTATAGTACCCTTTGACGGCGCCGATATAGGCGTCAGGATCAAAGGACGCACCGCTTTCGGCCATCACTTCGTGAACTGGTTTGATCGCACCTTCCGCCGACATCATCGTTGCAGTGCCAACCTCGAAAACCATCAGGATATGCGGCTGCTCACCGGCGCGGAATGCCGCGATGCCTGCGTTCAGAGTTTCCGAGTAGTTGCCCTTGTGGCTCTCGACTATGACGAACTCATCCTGGCTGGCGTTGAACTCTTCAACCTGGGCTTTCACAAGATCACCCAGTCGACCGGTAAACGCATGCCAGAACTGAACTTCGGTCTGCGCCATCGCCGCCACGGGGGACAACGCAGTAGTTACGGCGAGAGCGCCGAGAAATTGCTTATTCATGATTCCTCCCATGCATCAAATTGATGCGTTCACTAACACCAAGCGCATGGCGCATCTGGTGGGCTTATTATCCCAACGACGTTACCGATGGCAGGATATAATTCAAGACCTTATTATTGGCAAAAAACATAACATTATATTATATGATGGCGGGGCGCAGCGGAAATTGGAACCAATCATGAGCCAAATCTTGAGAATTAGACAATTGGAAGCGCTTATGGCTGTGACCACCAGTGGTTCGGTTACAGGGGCGGCGACAGAACTTGGGGTCAGTCAACCTGCTGTCAGCAGACTGCTATCAGATTTGGAAAAATCGCTTGGGTTTCAGCTTTTTGACCGGAGCAAGGGTCGGTTGGTGCCAACACAGGAGGTCCGCTATCTACAGCCCAGCGTAGAGCGAGTTCTGGAACTCATGAAACAGATCTCTGATGTCAGTCAGGACATCACACAGCGTAAAGCTGGGCACATCCGTGTCGCTTGCTTGCCTGGGTTCGCTACCAGCCATCTTCCCAACGTCGTCGCCGAGTTTTTGGAGGATCGGCCCGGTGTCACCATGACAATCGAGCCAGACAGACCAGAGCGTATTCTCGAGTGGATGATCGGTGAGCAGTATGATTTCGGTATCACTGACAGCTTTAACGGTCATCCGGCTGTTGAAAGCAGAAACATCGATGTTCGCACAGTATGCGTGTTTCCTACTGGGCATGAGTTGGAAAACCTCTCCGAGATCACACCGCATGATCTTGTAAATGCCAAGATTATTCACACACGTCGCGACAGCGACTTTTTTGGGCGCCTCTCAAAAGCGTTTCAAAACGCCAATGTCAAATTGAACTCCCACATCGAGGTCAGGCAGTTCACAGCGGCCTGCGAGTTGGCGGTCAAAGGTGTAGGGGTGTCTGTGGTTAGTGAGTTGGACGCCATCCAGTATGCAGCGCGCGGGTTGAGCTATCGGCCGTTCAGACCAATCTTGTCACATACACTCTCGCTCGTGCGCCCGATCTTGAAGCAACCGTCACTTGTGACGCTTGAATTCATCGAACAGTTCCGTGAAAGCTTGGTCCCGTTCAAGGCAGAAGAAATCAGCCGATAGCCAAAGGGTTGCGAATGCGGACGTGGACTGCTGGCAAGCCACATAGTCTTGGTGTCCATAGTGAACAGCGAAATTTTAAGCGTTCCGATCGACGCCAAAAATGCACCACGCCCGTAGAGCCAAGAGCAACGAAACATCCATTGGCTTTGCTACAGAGTGGAGAAGGTTTTGCTCCTAACTTTCTAATGTTCGTTTTTTCCGCTCACTTATCATTTGCCACCTGATGCTGAACGTCTTGGGTGTGTGGTCCGCAACCTGCTGTACGAGAGAAAGACTGAAGTGGAACCAACGATAATTCTGGGCTCGTCGGACCAGTTGACGCAACAGAAACGAGTTGCGGCAGTGAACCCTTTTTGCCGAATGCCGCACTGCATCTAAAGGTCTGCATTTTAGTTTTCAATGATACGGGTCGCAGCGTGTCGGCCTGACAAAAACGCTCCATGCGTTGTGCTGTGATAATCAAATATCGTGTGCTCACCAGCAAAGAAAAGCCGCTCAGCTACAGGTTCACCAAAGACTTCAAATTGTTCGGTTGACCCGCCGGTTTGCGGATAAGAATAAGCCCCTCGAAAATTGGTGTACTCAGACCAATGTGTGCTCAGAACGGTATTCGGCTCGTCTACATGCTCTCCCCAAACCGCCCGCAGAACCGCCAAAGCGTCTTCAGTCATCTCCGATTGGCTCATTCGATCTGCAATCGGGGCGTAACTGCCAAAAGACAAGCCAAGCAAAACGTTTTCTTCACTAAACGTCCGGTAGTTTAGCCAATAGTTCCACCGTCCCTTTGGCTCGGTTACGATCCCAAAATACTGGGTCTTTTCGTCCCAGAAAGCCTTGTCAAATCTCAGGGCAATCTTCGTCACCGAGCCAAAGCCAAGCTTTTCAATTGCCACTTGCAGGTCAGTCGGCAGAGGTGGGTCAAACTCAATATCGTTGGTTTTCAACACACCCAGAGGAACCGAACAAATGGCATAGTCAGCCGGGATGCCGTTCACGATCACACCGTCATCGCCGTATGCAATGCGGTTGACCGGGGTACTTAATCGAATGTCCAGTCCGCTCATCAGCGGAGCCAAGATCGTGTCATACCCTTCGGTGAAAATGACATCGTCGCCTTCAAAGGCCGTATCTGCAAAGGCATTGGCGGCAGAGATATCCTCGATACCCGCGCCAATATCAAATTCAACAAAGGCAGAGAGCAACCACCGGCCCAGAGGGTCATTCAGCACCTCGGGTTCCAAATCGGCGATGGCCTCCTTGATGCTTCTTGTGTCCCTATTCCAGACGCGCAGATACAGCTTGCGCAACAGACGTTCGTATGTGTCATCGATGTGCTGATACTCTGCATCCGTCAGTTGGGTGCCATCCGGTCCGAAAACTTCAAGACTGTTGTCATCGGTTAGAAAGGTCGGTGCTTTGATCTGCGTCGCAAGCTTCTGAATGGGGTTTGCAGAACTTGGCCCATGTATCCAGCCTGCCCCGTATTCAAATGGAACACCCATGGACATATCGGTTCGAATACGTCCACCAGCATAGTCCCCAGCTTCCAATATGATCACTTTTGCGCCGTGTCTCAAAAGTTCCTGACCCGCAGCGAGACCAGATATACCCGCACCTATGACGATGACTGTGGTGTCATCGAGGTCCTGCGATTGGACGCCAGAGCCAAGTGATACCAGAAAAGATGCAATCCCGAGTTTTAAAGCGCTCCGCCGAGTGTACATAAGTTTCTCTCAATCCTGGCAAGTTAAGATACCGAGACAGCTATTTGTTAGTTTTTGGCATCATGCCAGCATCTTCCGAAAAGCACGATTGAACAAGCAGCGAGAGCCGATATTTCAACACTCACAATGCAAGAGTGGTTCGGTTGCGCTCATCTTCATTTGCCACTGTCGACCGGCGTTGAGAGATTCAAGAAGAGCCGTTCGTTTCCAGTTGCACATCACTGCCTTCGGGCATTGGTGAAAGCGGCATCGACTTTGTCGCGCAGCTCTGCGTATCGCCTCCGACTGACAGGAACCAGATCGCCATTACTCATTTTGCAGGTGTATGCGCTACCTTTTCGCGAAACACTGTCGACATGCTCCAAGCTGATCCAGTGAGATCTATGGCATTGAAGCCCGTTCAGGTTTTCCAGCTTGTCCAAACAATCGCCGAACTGCTCTGAAAGCAATGCACGTCCTTCGGTGGTGACGATTTCCACGTAGTGGTCCTGAGCGTGAAGGTGAATGATGTCATCTCCAAGGGCGCTCGGTACGCTGTGTATGAGTTGCTTCAATGATGGGGAAAATTCCTTTGGTTGCCCTTCGGTCTGAAGAGCGCTTTCATCTGATGGACTTCGGCGAAGAAGAAATGTCATTGCCACCGCTACCGCCAAAGCGAGCGGAGTAATTGTGACGATTTCATTCAGGAAAACAGAAACGGGTGTTCCAGCCGCTTGCAGGTCATCATCGGCATTGCCGAAACCATAGTCCAGGACGAGAGATCCCAGAGCGAAAGGTATTGGCAAAACAAGTCCAGAGGCGATTGCCGGGATCGGGTCGGGACATCTGAACCGTTGCAGCACCAGGACGCCCGTCAAAAAGAGCGCAGCAGCCAAGAACAGATGGGTAAACCATAGCGCAAAAGCCGCCAGTATAGGCACGTTTTCTGTATGGGTTGGTTCGAGAACCAATATGAAGCCCGCCCCGATTAAAGCGGCAAGCAGGACCTTTCTGATAAGCCCAGCAGAGACAGCAACTTGATCCAACTTCATGTTGAGTATCTAGCGCCCCCATCGCGAATGGTCGAGCCCCGACCGTTCGCGAAAGAACCCATACCTTTAACGCAGGTCGGCGACCGCTCCAGCGTCCGTTCTTGAAGGATCATCCCCTCTGCAGCATCTCGCTCTGCAGCTTCAAAGAAAGGGTGGCTAACATGGAACGCTACAGCTTTTCCACTCGGGTTCTACACTGGCTTATGGCGATTTGTTTCACCTTCATGTGGGCTTGTGGGTACACGATGACCAAGCTGGTACCGGATGACTCCGCGATACAGGAAGCCTTATTCTCAATTCACATCTCCATGGGCGTCTTGCTGCTGTTCCTTATCGTGCTGCGCATTGCTCTTCGGTTTGTCACACCGGCCCCCGCTCCGTTGGCGGCTTTGGCGAACTGGGAAAAACTGCTCTCGCACTTGGGCCATCTGGCGCTCTACGTTCTGCCATTGATGGTTATCCTGATCGGATGGGCTGAAACGGATTTTGGTGGACATGGCACAACTTTGTTCGGCCTCAGCATGCCAAAAATATTTCCGACGAAAGAAGCGCTATGGGGCTACAATCTCGAAACGACCACGGCGACCCTTCACAGATGGCTCGCCTACGCGATGCTAGCCGTTGTCGCGGGCCATGTTGCAGCCGTCGTGAAGCATCGCATCGAAGGCCATGACGTGCTGGGAAGGATGACATTCAAATGATCAAGCGACGTGAGTTTTTGCTATCTGCTTCAGCAATGGGCGCTATGACCCTGCCGGGTGTGTCGTTTGCAAACAGTGATCTCTGGTCCATCGGCTCAGCGGAAGTCGCCGAGCGTGACAAAGACATGCCTCTGATCGGGCTTGAAGAGCATTTTGCCACTCCGGAAATGATGCAACTCAACAACATCAAATTCCCACCGGGTGTGCCGTCCTTTGACATCATGGATGTGGGCGAGGGGCGCGTCGCCCATATGGATGAGGCCGGGCTGAATGTCATGGTTCTGTCGGCTTTGACACCGGGTGCGCAACTCCTGCCCGGTCAGCAGGGCATCGACTATGCGACAAGGCTGAACGACCAGATCAGGACTGACTACATTGATGCCCATTCGGATCGGTTTCGCGGCTTTGCCGCGCTACCGCTTACCTCGCCTGAGGCAGCCGCAGTCGAGCTTGAGCGATGTGTCAACGAATTGGGGTTCGTTGGCACGATGACCTATGGTGCTGTGAATGGTATGTTCCTTGATCATCCGGATTTCGAACCGGTTCTGACCATGGCCGAGACATTAGGCGTACCGATCTACATCCATCCGGGGTGGGCATCAAAAGAGGCAATGGATCTGTATTACGATGATTTGGGTGACCCGATTGTCAGCAGGGTGCTCAGCGGCGCGGGTTATGGGTGGCACCAGGAAGTCGCCCTGCAGTGCCTGCGCGTGATCGTCAGCGGCGTGTTTGACCGCCACCCGAACTTGCAGATTATCATCGGCCACATGGGCGAGGCATTACCCTTCTATTACTGGCGCATCGGGGATGATCTGGCAAAGGTAACAAAAGGCAAACTGCAAAAGCCTGTTCAAAGCTATGTCACCGACAATTTCCACATCACCACCAGCGCGTTTTTCCGGACCGAACTGCTTGAACTGGCTTTGACTGTGATGGGCGAGGATCGAGTTTTGTTTTCGACTGACTATCCGTTTGTCAGCGGGATTGAAGGGGCCGAATGGTTCCGTGGCGTGGATTTACCCAGGCCGGTCAAGGAGAAAATCGGGTACAAGAATGCTGAGAAGCTCTTGAATATCTCCCTCTAGAACACTTTGGCCTCAGGCAGGCCAAACGTCGATCCAGTAAATTGCAGTGCAATCTGCGCCTCTCTCGCGAGAGGTGCCCAGATGGGCTGTACCTGCTAACTCGCGCCTTGATTTGTCGTCAGCACATCGTGCGCAGCAACCCAATGAAACTCATGCAAAAGTTCGTACCAATCCATCCTGCAGCACCAAACCGAGGCCAAAACCCGTTACACTATCTGGCGAGATATCAAAGCAATCGAACCCGGATCATAATCTGGTTGTTCTTTCTGATCGCTGCTTTTCAGGCATTGTTTGCTTCAGCTCCATGGATTGATGTTTGGATTTCATCACTGTTCTGGGAGCCGGTTAAAGGTTTCGCTGCAGCGAGCTCACCTGTTTTGACAGTGTTTCGCGAGGCAGCGCAGAAAACCTACTTCTATATGGCAGTAATCGCGCTATGCGGCGTTCTCGCAGGTTCTATCGCCAGCACGTACACAGGCGTGCCGAGGCGCGTGTGGGGATTCATTTTCTGCCTGTACTTGATCGGGCCCGCGCTTCTGGTCAATGGATTGTTAAAGTCGTTCTGGGGTCGTGCCAGACCAGCTGATATTATGGAGTTTGGCGGTAATCTTTCGTTTTCCCCACCCTTTGAGATCGCCGCCCAATGTCAGGCAAATTGCTCTTTTGTCTCAGGTGAGGCCGCCGGAGCAGCAGCCTTTGCGATATCTGCCTATGTCCTGACCCGTTTTCTTCGAAACAAGGCATTGCGCCGAATTGTTTTTGGCTCTGCTCTCACGGTATCAGTTCTTGGTGCGCTGCTTCGCACTGTTTTTGGCCGACATTTCTTGTCTGATGTAATTTTTGCGATCCTTCTGGTGTCATTGATAGCAGTGCTGCTGTCGTTCATGTTCCTGGAACATCGCGGGCGTGGGCGGACGAGGCTCAAGAGTTTGGGGCAGGGCTAATGGTCTCTGAAGACCGATGTAATCATCTGGCCAAGTTGCGCAGCTTAGGGCTTTTCGAACTGTCGACTTTTGCTGCAGAGGACGGCGGTTGTCGCTTGAGGTAGTCTGCTTACTTCGCGTAAGAACCCGCGATCAAATCTACTGCCTGTGGGGAGGCCTCTATGCCATCAAAAAAACGCCTGACTTTTTCGTTCTTCGCATCGCTATTTTGCGCCTGCATTATGTTGTTCGAAGACATTGGTGAGGCAATGGGCGTGGCCTGGATTGATGAATGGGATGAAATTCATGTCTGGGAAGTCCTGATCATGTTTTCACTGTTTGGTTCAATCATGGTGCTTGGGTTCGAAGTTCTGAAAATGCGCCGATATCAAGAGTCACTTGAAGATAAGGTGGCCAGGGCCTCTAGCGCCTTTGAGGATCTGCTGAACGCATATTTCGAGCAATGGTCTTTCTCAGAGGCCGAGCGTGCGGTTACCCGCTTGTTAATCAAAGGGTGCTCGATCGCTGAAATGGCGGAAATTCGCAACGCCAAGGAAGGCACCATCAAAGCACAAACCAATTCGATCTACAAAAAGTCCGGCTATGCAGGCAAAACTCAGCTGCTCAGTGCTTTTTTGGAAGATCTGACAGATGGCGGATCGGTTGCTTGACGCCAACTATTGGTAGGGGCGTCGCACTCAGAGCGACACCCCTGTCCACATCTGCCGCATAAAGTCTCATGTTGGCATAAACCCTTGTGAAAAATGCATAAACTAAAGTTCTAATCTGCCTATTTGGCCATATTTCCGCCCCCAGCACACATTTAACGCCAGTTTTGAGTGTGCAAACAAATGGCGCATGGAGCGGGTGACGCAGGGGAAACAACCCTCCGGACCCAGGGAACGGAAATTTAGCCAGATGGGGCAAAGTTATATGCAGATCCAGCAAAGAGTTCGTGCTTTCGCACGTGGGGGAAGGTTGACCAAATGGAAAGGAAGAGTGGCAAGTGTCGCCCCTTCCGTTTTTTTGTGCTCAGCTTCGGTTTTGGCAATTTCAACAGGATCTGTTTTTGGTGAGGTCGTTGATGGGGCGCGGACCGCTTCTCTGATCAGTAGTGTTGACGAAGATCATACCATTACGGCGACCGGGTCGATTAACGTAAACCCGTTGCCGGGACGGGGCCTGGTTCAAGTTAATGTGGCGGACTATTCCAGTACGCTGACAAATGACGGGCGGCTGACAGCGCCCGAAGGCATACAGAGAACCCGAGCCGCGATTGACATCAACGGCGATTTGTCCGGTGCCGTCGTGAATTCCGGTACGATTTCGATGGGAGCGGCGTTTGGCGACAGTGCAGTGTTGCACGGTATTGATGTGTCGGGGAATGTGACAGGTGCCATTCAGAATACTGGCACCATCGATATCGCAAATTCGGCCCTGACCTTTGGCACCGCTGCGGGTATTAACGTTAACCAAGTCGATGGCACGTTGGCCAACAGCGGAACGATCAGTGTTGGTGCTGATCTCAGCTCCCGCGTGTTTGCTTCTGGGGTAGTTGCACAGACCGTGAATGGGACCTTCCGCAACAGTGGCGGCATTTCTGTCGACGCCGTCAGTTCCGGCGGGAATGTGTTTGCGGATGGCATTGAACTGACAACCGTCGTTGGGGCAGTTGAGAATTCAGGACCCGTTACGGCTTTTGCAACTGCCAGAACAACTGCCAGCGTCGATGGCATTGGCATCGGCGACTTGTCCGGTGATTTGAACAATACCGGTGTCATTTCCGTAACTGGGAACGGGGGAGCCAATGCAAATGGGGATGCAATTGAGATTTCCACCGTTTCCGGAAATTTGCACAACAGCGGTGCCCTGACCGTTTCAATGACCGCTGGCATCACCGGTGCGGCAAATTTTGATGCTATTGAAGTTTCCAATCTTACCGGCAGCCTGACCAATTCCGGTTCCATCGATGGGCAGGCTATCGGCGGCTCAGCTGGCGCGGACGGCATTGACATTGGCGGTCTTAGCTCAGCCGCCCGTTTCGACAATTCGGGTCTCGTGACGATCCGCGCGATAGCGCTGGGTTCGGGTGCTGTTGCGGACGGGCTGGATTTTGCAGATGTAGATGGCAGCGTCACGAACAGTGGGCAACTCATCGTTACCTCAAACGGTGATCGCGCACGGTCCCGGGGGATCCAAGCGGAGGATCTGGCAGGTACGCTCGACAATAGTGGCCAGATATTTGTGGATGCGCGCGCTGGGAACCAACAGGCCTTCGCATATGGAATCGAGGTTGGAGATATTTCCGGTCAACTTGCCAATGCCGGGCCTCTGATCGCGGCTGCAACCGGTTCGGGTACGGTAACCGCAACCGGTATACTCGCCGAGACTGTTACAGGCACGTTGACGAACAATGGGCCTATTTTGGCAACGGGTCGGGGAAGAACCGCCAATGCCATTGGAATTGAAGCCGGGCATATTGTTGGCACTCTGAACAACACAAACTCCATTATTGCCACAGCGATTGGCACGGGTACCGGTGACGCCTCGGGTATTTCAACAAATACAGTGGATGGCACGCTTTCGAACTCGGGCAATGTGACCGTTCAGATTGATGCCTCAAGCCATGCCTCGGCGTATGGTATGAGCTTGGGCCAGATCAACGGCGCGATGAACAACTCGGGCGCGATTACCGTCGATGTGATCAATGGTTCGAGTGTCGAAGCAATCGGTATCCGGTCTTCTACCGTGGCGGGTACATTCTCCAACAGCGGTCAAATCTCGGTCGCCGCGCAGGGTTCTTACGTTTCGGCTGGAGGAATACGGATTGGCAATGTTGTTGGCGATGCCGACTTCAACAACACAGGTACAATTTCCGTCAAGGCCCAAAGCAATGGCTCAAGCGCATATGCGTATGGCATTTCAGCAGGCACGATTGAGGGCACGCTGAGCAACAGCGGGAACCTGACTATAGTAGCGGACGGTGGTACCGCCTTAGCCATGGGGATCAGGCTGGGCGGCACTAGCGGACAGGTTGTCAACTCAGGCATCGTCCTGGCGAAAGCAGCCGGCACGCAATCGGTATATGCAAGGGGGTTTGAAACCGACACCATTTCCGACAGCATTTCTAACTCGGGCACTATTGCTGCAACGGCAGTTGGTCGCGGTGCCAGCGAGGTATTCGCAACGGGGGCTTCTGCATCACTGTTGGAGTTGGGAGGCTCGATTTCGAATTCAGGGAAAATCGTGGTTGCGGCCCAAGGTGATAACGGAACCTTCGTGAGTGCAAACGGGGTCAGCGCGAACATATTGGCCGATGGTCATATTTCCAACAGCGGCGAACTCACGGTAACAGCGGAAAGCACGCAAGGCGGTTCCGTCGAGGCTGTTGGCGTAGGCCTTGGATTTCTGTTTGATTCTAACGGCTTATCGAATTCCGGTTCTGTTAACGTTTCGGCCAAAGGGGATGGAGTTTTTAATGCGGAAGCTTCTGGCGTCCGTATCATCAGCTTCCTGGGTGAGCTTCATAACTCGGGTCGTATCGGTGTTTCGCTCGACCTGAACGATGGCGTAAGCGGCTCTGCTGTTGGAACGTCGATAAACTCAATCGACACCAGCGGTATACTAAAAAACAGTGGAACCATCGCGGTTGATGCAAAGGCCAGAAACACAGCTGAACTTATTGCGTCCGGAATTTTGATCGATGGGGGCATCTCCGGGGTTCTTGACAATTCAGGAGCCATAGCTGTGGCTGCGGGCGGATCCGATCAGGTGCGTGCATATGGCGTCAAAGCGCGCGCGCTGAACGATAACGGTACTTTGTCGCATAGCGGGTCGATTTCGGTGACTGCCAATGGGGGAGATGTTGAAGCCTACGGATTGTATGTCGGTACCGCAGAGGGAACGATCAATGTCACGGGCGACATCGCAGTGAAGTCCGCCGGCAAGGGTTACGCCATTTACTTGGGTGATGGTGGGGGCACACTAAATCTGGAATCCACGGCAAACATCGATGGGTTGATGCGGGTGAGTGACCACGATGTGAACCTGACCCATGTCGGAGGCAAAGTGATCTACCGTTTCCGGGACGACGATACGTCAAACGGGGTGTTTACAACCTCGGTGTCCTCACCGTCCCAGGGATGGTTTGTTGACGACGAAGGTGGCGTGGCGCCTGTCTATGCTTCTATCGATGCGCGCGAGTTTCAGCCCAATACCAACCAGGCTTTCGAGGTTGCTGGGCTGTCCTACGTCCTTACAGGTCAGTTGGACAAAGCAGACAGCACCGATGTCAGCCGGGACAGAGTTGTCCTCAGCACGAGCGGAAGCGGTGCAATCGAAGGATTTAGACCGTATTTCCTCGTCAGCGGCAGCAGAAGCGACGGTACCTCGAACGGCAGCTCTTCGGCACTTTCATCAGATATGTGGAGCGCCAGCGCTGGTTTGACCCGAGATCTTGGAGCCGGGCTGCGATACGGGTTCGGGGCCAGCTATTTCAAGAATGACGGAACCTTTGGCGCGACGTCTTTCGATACGTCCGGCGTGTTTGTCAGCGGGATCGTTGCGCAAAACTTCGGAGTTGCTGATGTGAGTTTCGGGTTGGGTTATGGCGATTTGGATCACAACGAAACCCGCGTCAGTGGAAACACAAGGTCGGCTGCTGACTACTCGAGCGATATGATCACAGCTTTCGTTGCTGCTGAACGTGATTTTGTGTTGGAGCATGGCGCGGTCCTGACACCCAGAGCCAGTTTTCTATATGGCGAGCAGAATTTGGATGCTTACACCGAGATGGGCAGCAGCGCCAATGCGACTGTGGGCGCAAGAGACATCACGTTCAATGAAACCCGCATCGGGGCTGCCTATACAGCATCATTGGGAGAAGGAAACCTATCTGCATCATTGGCAGCGGTTCACCGTGACGCAGATGCGCCATCGATCATAGATGTGGCAGTCTTCGGCAATACGCTTGCACTGGCCTCGGGCGGTAGTGGAACCGATACTTTCGGTGAAGTCGGTCTGAGCTATGAGAGAGCCTTTGTGCACGGTGGAAACCTGCGCTTGGAGGCAAGATCAACCCTAGTCGCTGATGTGTCTACGCAAGCTTTGTGGGCATCCTATGAATGGAGCTTCTGAACCGGGAATGCGTCAGCGTTTTTGTTAGCCAAAGCAGAAAACGCGTATTGGCCACGCCGACCTTCTCATGCGTGGCCCTGAGATAACAACTCATCAACCTACTATCTCTGTGGACCACCTTTAGCCGCTCACGAGGGTGGTCCACAGATTTTTATTGAGATTTCATTGATTGGAACAGAAGTGAGACCGTTATCAGCACCGTCAGTTTGAGAGGCAGCAGGTCAATTCAAAACAACAGCTGACGAAATCTGACCCAGTCTTGATTGCTGGATCAGACGTGTGGCGAGCTAAGCTTTGCATTGCATGGATTTTCACCACACCGGTCATTCAGTGGCGCCGACTATTGTAAAACTTGCCTGCCTCTGTGCCTATCTGCCCCGACAATGTCCCCTCGCTCGCAGAGGATCGACCGCACGAAAGGTATTGGGGCTGCATTGTGCGAAGTCTTTTTCATGTTGACCTTCCAGCGCAGGAATCGGGCATATGAGCTACCTGAATCGAGAAACAAGGATAACCGATCAGGATGGCAGGCATGAAACCGAACGAGGATAGAAATGGTATATCGCGACGCGAAGTGATAGCCGCGTTCGCTGCAACGACGCTTTTTCCCGCACCGGCCGTTTTGGCCCAACCCGCAGCAATCGAAGGTACGCGCCGAAACGTATCGTCGTTCCGCGTTGCCAAATGGCAGGACCATTTTGATACACTCAGGAACGGTGTGATCCTCTCTGATACACAGTCAAAAGTGCTGCAATATTGGTCGGAGGACGAAAGCGTCTATCGTATGTTTCCCACCAGCGTTCCGCTCACGGAAGATCTTACAAGGCTGGGCTACACTACAATTACTCGCAAGGTCGAAGGGCCATCTTGGCGACCGACACCGGCAATGAAAAAGCGCAATCCGGCGTGGCCTGACTATGTAGGCCCGGGCCCCGAGAATCCTCTGGGGACACATGCGCTATACTTAAGCTGGCAGTACTATCGTATCCACGGCACCAACGACACCCGCAAGATCGGGAGACGATCCTCCAACGGCTGTATTGGCTTGTACAACGAGCAGATTGCGGAACTGTTCAAATTGGCGGCAGTGGGCACGCAGGTAAAACTGATCTGACCTCGTCCAGGTCGATTTCACCGGGCGTGCAAAACTGTCCGATAACTGACAATCAAGTGAAATACAGAGATGGATAAACTTACACTCTTGATCGGCGGCGTAGCGGTCGCAGGTGCCGCCGTACTAGTCTACAATCTCAATCAGCAACCAACTGGCCACTCGATGGCGCCACCTGAAACGGTGACGCTGGAGCCGGGAGAACCAATCCAAAACGTCAATCTACCGGAGCAGTTGAGCGAGTTTGCGGCAGTCGGAAAGGTGGCATTCGACGCTAAATGTGTGGCCTGCCATGGTGTGAATGCAACTGGTCTGGAAGGGCTTGCGCCGCCATTGGTGCATAAGATCTATGAACCAAGCCACCATTCGGACGAGTCATTTTATATCGCAGTCCAGAATGGAGTTCGGGCACACCATTGGAGGTTTGGAAATATGCCGCCGGTCGATGGCTTGACCCGTGCCGATGTGAAAGGCATCGTTGCGTACATCAGAGAGTTGCAGCAGGAAAACGGGATTTTCTGAAAGTGACGAGCCGGATTGGCAGTGCAATTCGTTACATGATCCTGTCAATGGTGCTGACCATTGGCGGATTACTTGTGACTGCCGCCTCTGCTCATGCGCATGGTAGCAGCTCGCAACATGTTGTTGACCATACGGATACTGCGGATGTGGAGCATGTCAAACAAGGTCATCCGGAGCAATGTCATGGCGGATCGATTTGCAACGCTGTTGGGCTATTTTCGATAGGTCCGCCGCTGCCTGCCCCCAAAGACACGGAACAAAGATACTCGATACCACGCGCCCAATACCGGGTTCTCGGTATCACAGCATTTGACCCGCCGCCGCCGCGCGTCCTGATCTGATCAGTCGAATTGCGCTCAGTACGAGCGCGTCGAAGCAGACGATAAGGACAAAGCAATGAACATTCTAAAAATGACCACAGGCGTCGCCCTGGTTTCTCTGTTTGCTGCAGCCGCTCTGGCTCATGGTGGTGCAACCGGCATCGTCAAAGAGCGCATGGACGGTATGTCCGCGATGAAGGACAGTATGAAAGTCCTCACGCCGATGATGCAGGGGAAAACGCCGTACAACGCGCAAACGGTGCGAAGCGAAGCGAAAAAAATAGGGCTCCATGCCGGTGAGAGCATGACTAAGCTGTTTCCAGAGGGAACTGATGGCAAACCCTCGGAGGCAAAACCGGAAATCTGGCAGGACTGGGGTTCCTTTGCAGAATTGGCCAGACAGTTGGAAACTTACTCTGAAGGTCTCGTGCTTGCGGCGGACAACGGGTTGATGGCGTCCGGATCGGGCAAGGATTCCGGTATGATGGGCAATGCAACCATGATGGGTGCTGGTTCTATGACGGGTGCCGACATGATGGGCGGGGGCCCGGATCAGGCACAACTTTCTGAAATGCCAGCAGATGGCGTGTTCATGATGCTGAGCCAGACCTGCTCGGCATGCCACACGCGATTTCGGTCGGAATAGGAATGCGTCATGAGTCCGCTAGTCCGATTGGGCCTTGCTGCTGCCGTCATGGCGTCAGCGGGACTTGTTGCAATAATGGCTTGGCCGATTGGCCGGCCACTACAATCTATTCACATCGAGGGTGACGTTAACCGTGGGGCATATCTGGCTAGGGCAAGTGGCTGTATCGCCTGCCACACAGATTTTGCCAAAGGGGGTGCGCCGCTGGCCGGCGGGGTAGAGTTAGATACACCGTTCGGCACGCTCTATTCTCCGAATCTGACCACCGATCCTGATCACGGGATCGGTGGTTGGACCGTCGAGGAGTTTGCCCGTGCCGTACGACAGGGTGTGTCGCCCGACGGACAACCCTACTACCCGGCATTTCCTTATCCGTTCTATGCCAACTTCACGGATCAGGACATCGCCGATCTATGGGCTGCCTGGCAAACGGTTCCACCGGTCGCGGAACCGTCAAAAGAGCAGGATATGGCGTTCCCCTTCGATCAGCGTTGGGGCCTGAAACTGTGGCGCGCAGCTTTTCTGGAACCGCCCCGCACCGATCCTGTGCCGAGTAAGGATGATGTTTGGAACCGGGGCCGGTTACTGGTCGAAGGCGCCACGCATTGTGCGGCCTGCCACACCGGGAGGAACTTGGTTGGCGCGAGAAAATCAGACACCGAACACTTCAAGGGAAGTGACTCTCTGCCGGGCGGTGACAAGGCGCCAGCCATCGACTTTGAGACGCTGCAACAGCGTGGCTGGACGGTTGATGATTTGGTCTATGCCTTGCGCACAGGTGTCATGCCTGATGGCGATGTATTCGGGGGCGCAATGGGAGAGGTCGTGAACTATGGCACCAGCTTTCTGACAGAGGATGACCGCAAGGCGATGGCGATCTATCTGCTGGATGTGCACGACGGCGGATAATCCAATGAGAGATCAAGTATTCTTGGGAAGGAAGTCATCATGACGCTCAATCGCAGGCAATTCGTTGCAGGTACATCGGCACTGCTCGCGGTGCCTGCTATCGGGAGAGCGGCTACGCCTCCTAAAACAATTGAGGCGCGTTCAGGGTTGGCGCGTATAGCGCCCGACAGCTATCCGGAAACCGAGATTTGGGGATATGACGGCGGTGTTCCGGGCCCCGAAATTCGTGCCCGTCAGGGCGAAACGGTTCGCCGGACTCTCCTGAACTCGCTCCCCCAACCGACGGCTATTCACTGGCATGGATTGCGGGTTCCAAACAACATGGACGGGGTGCCGGGTCTCACACAGGAGGCAGTGCAAAAGGGCGATAAATTTCAGTATGATTTGCCGCTCAAGGATGCGGGAACCTTTTGGTACCACTCTCATAACCAGTCGACGGAACAAGTCGCCCGGGGCCTTTACGGCGCGTTCATCGTTGATGAAACGAACCCGCCGGACAGGGATCATGACATTACGGTTCTGCTGGATGACTGGCGGTTGGGGCAGGATGCCCAAATTGTCGATGATTTTGGCTCAATACATGATTGGACGCATGCAGGTCGAATGGGGAATTACGTTCACGCGCATGTATCGCCCATAACCGAAGTTTTAACGAACCAGCGATTGCGGCTTCGCTTGGTCAATGTCGCGACTGATCGGATCATGTATGTCTCAGTTCGTGGCGCAAACGGAAAACTGATCGCTTATGACGGCATGCCAGTAACGCAGCCAGAGGATTTTGAAACCCTTGTTTTCGGGCCTGCGCAACGAGTGGATCTAGTTGTAGATGTCACATCTGACGTGGGTGAAGCCGTTCAAATCATTCTTCACGAACGTGATGAAGCATTTGTCATTGCTGAGCTTCCGGTTTCGAGGCGCGGTACAACTGTCGCCCGCGGCACGATAGAGGCTCTGCCACCCAATCCCGTTTCTGTGCTCAAGGATGTTTCGGACGCTCTGACCGTTCCTTTGGTAATGGAAGGAGGAGCAATGGGTGGGCTGCGCCAAGGCTCGTACAAAGGACAGGTCATGAGCACTGATGAATTGGTTCGGGAGGGTCAGATCTGGACTTTCAACGGTATTGCTGGTTTGCCAAAGAACCCGTTGGCCTCTGTCTCTCGTGGTGACGTCGTTCGTATACAGATCAAAAACGACACCGTCTTTCCCCACGCCATGCACCTGCATGGGACGCACTTTCAGGAAGTTCTGGCGGACGGGAGTCTTGGGCCGCTGAGGGACACAATCCTGGTCGACCGGATCGAAACACGGGAAATCGCGTTCGTTGCGGATAACCCGGGGGATTGGCTGTTTCATTGCCACATGCTGTCGCATCAGGCCGCTGGTATGAAGACTTGGTTGAGCGTGGTGTGATGAATAAAAGCGTTGCGAAATGGGTGTCACTGGCTGCGGTAGTGATCATTGTCACTGTCACAGGCTGGGGTCTTAGCGGGCGTGCGCAGAACAGCTCATCCCTGGATACGGCACGCGGTGCAGATTTGTACGCGGAAAACTGCGCGTCATGCCATGGGGCGAATCTGGAGGGTCAGCCGGATTGGCAGACACCTGATCCTGATGGCGTCTTGCGGGCACCCCCACATGACCGAACAGGCCACACATGGCATCACGGCGACAAGCTGTTGTTCGACTATACAAAGCTTGGTGGGGAACAGACTTTGAAACAGATGGGTGTCACCAACGTCAAAAGTGGCATGCCAGGTTTCGGGGACAACCTGTCGGATCAGGACATCTGGGACATCCTTGCATTTATCAAGGACAGTTGGCCGGATCGGGAGCGTAAGCTGCAAGAGCAGCGCACTGAGGCAGAACAAGTGGACGGAAACTGATGTGATGAGATTACGCACAGGTCAAATCGCGGCAGTCATGTTGATCGGTGTTCGTGTGGCGAGCGCCGAAGGTGAAATGACCCGTCTCATCGAGTTTGTTAGAGACTTAAGATAGAGCCAATGGGGCAGGATTATGCGCGCCTCAACTTATCATGCGACCATAGCTTCGCCTCCTCAGGATACTCAGGGTCGTCAAAGTGGTTCGTACATCTGTTCCGTTGTTCTGGCTAAGTAATCCAGCACAGGAAGGTCAGCTTATGACGAATGGATCACCAAAAAATTAGTTGGAAAGAAAATCACCCACATCCCTTGACCTTCCACTTGCTGGAACCCTTATGTTGCACGTCAGCAGACTTCTTGTGGTGACAAAATGACTGAAAATTCACATGCGCGGTTTCAGGTTCAGTGGATGAGCTGTGCGTCCTGCGTAGGGCGGGTCGAGCGCGCGCTGAAAGCTGTTCCAGGTGTTGATGCCGCTTCGGTTAATCTTGCCAGCGAAAGTGTTCAGGTCGATTTTCGCGATCCAGCTGATAAAGCGGCGATTGCAGATGCGCTAAGCAGCGCCGGATACCCGGCCCTGACCAAAGAGGTCACGCTTGATATTCAAAACATGTCCTGCGCATCGTGCGTAGGGCGCGTTGAGCGAGCCTTGGAAGCTGATGATGGCGTGTTGTCTGCGTCAGTCAATCTGGCCACCGAAAGTGCCACGGTGCGCTATGCTGAGGGTGTCACCACGCCCGAAGCCATCGCGGCGCTTGCCGCAACTGCAGGTTATCCGGCAACCCTGCGATCCGCTTCGCAAACTGAACCACAAGACCGCAAAGCAGCAGAGATCCTCCAGTTGGCCCGGCGAACGGGCTTTGCTGCCTTGCTCGCTTTGCCGGTGTTCATCCTTGAAATGGGTTCGCATGTTGTTCCGGGCATGCACCATCTGATAGCGAGTACGATCGGCATCCAGAACAGCTATTATATTCAGTTCCTTCTGACCACGATCGTTCTTTTTGGGCCAGGTTTGCAGTTCTATACCAAGGGTTTCCCGTCCTTGTTCAAAGGCGCGCCGGACATGAACTCTCTGGTGGCGCTGGGCACCTCAGCGGCCTATGGCTTCTCGCTTATCTCGACCTTTGCGCCCGGTATCCTGCCTGCGGGAACTGCAAACGTCTACTACGAGGCTGCCGCGGTGATCGTGGTTCTGATTTTGCTGGGGCGTTTCCTTGAGGCTCGCGCTAAGGGCAGAACTGGTGAAGCAATTCGCAAACTGGTTGGTTTACAGGCAAAAACAGCGCGCGTTGAACGCGACGGGTCGGTTGTTGAGCTTCCGATTGAGCAGATCGCTGTAGGGGATCTTGTTCATGTTCGACCGGGCGAAAAGATCGCGGTGGATGGTGCCGTAGTGACTGGCGCGTCATATGTCGATGAAAGCATGATTACTGGTGAGCCGGTTCCAGTCGAAAAGACCGAAGGCGCTACTGTGGTTGGAGGGACCGTAAATGGCACTGGTGCGTTGACCTACCAGGCCAAAAAGATCGGTGCCGATACTATGTTGGCCCAGATAATCCAGATGGTCGAACAAGCCCAGGGGGCCAAACTGCCGATTCAAGGCCTGGTCGACCGCATCACGCTATGGTTTGTGCCGGTAGTGATCACTGTGGCCGTGATGACGGTTCTGGTTTGGCTGTTGTTCGGACCCGATCCAGCGCTCAGCCTGGCGTTAGTGGCCGGGGTTGCGGTGCTGATCATAGCATGCCCCTGCGCCATGGGGTTGGCTACTCCAACCTCGATCATGGTTGGCACCGGACGCGCTGCCGAGATGGGTGTCCTGTTCCGTAAGGGCGACGCCTTGCAAATGCTGCAGGAAACAACCGTTGTGGCGGTGGACAAGACGGGCACCCTGACCAAAGGGCGTCCGGAACTGACCGACCTGATAGTGGCCGAAGAAATGACCGAAGATCAGGTTCTGCGCCTTGTTGCTGCAGTTGAGTTCACATCTGAACATCCTATCGCCACGGCTATCGTGCGCGCGGCTGAAACCCGAGGGCTGAATCTTCCGCAGCCTGAAGACTTCACTTCGATCACTGGCTACGGCGTGCGTGCTGAAGTTGAAGGCCATACAATCCTGATCGGGGCTGACCGACTGATGGTCCGCGAAGGCGTTGAAATAGGCGCGTTGTCTGATCAGGGCGCTGAACTGGCAGTCAACGGAAAGACTCCGCTTTACGCTGCCATAGATGGGGTCATCGCGGCCGTTATCGCTGTGGCTGACCCGATCAAAACCACCACGCCTGCCGCAATTGAAGCTTTGCACGAACTGGGGCTGAAAGTTGCGATGATTACCGGTGACAATACCGCTACTGCCAAATCTATCGCGGCGCAACTGGGTATTGATCATGTTGTGGCCGAGGTTTTGCCCGAGGGTAAAGTGTCCGCGTTGGAAGATTTGCGTTTGAATGGTGGAAAACTGGCCTTTGTAGGTGACGGCATTAATGATGCACCTGCTTTGGCGGCGGCTGATGTGGGTATTGCAATCGGCACAGGCACGGACATCGCGATCGAAGCAGCCGATGTCGTTTTGATGTCAGGCGATCTGACCGGCGTGGTCAACGCCTTCAATATCAGCCAGCGAACTATGCGCAACATCCGCCAGAACCTGTTCTGGGCGTTCAGTTACAACACGCTACTCATACCGGTTGCGGCGGGGGTACTGTACCCGTTTGGCGGCCCGTTGCTCTCGCCGGTATTGGCCGCAGGTGCCATGGCGTTGTCCAGCGTATTCGTTCTGACCAACGCGCTACGGTTGCGTTGGGTTAAATCAAACAAGGTTGTGCAGGATCAGACAGCGGAAAATGCCAAACGGACGCTGCGTTCAGTGCCTGCTGAATAGTACAGGAGAACTGCTATGAATATTGGAGATGTAGCAGAACGTTCGGGTCTGCCAGCTAAAACGATCCGCTATTACGAAGATATCGGATTCATCAAGCCAAAGCGCAGTTTGAATGGGTATCGCCATTTCGATGAAAAGGAACTGCACAAACTGGCCTTCATCGGAAGAGCCCGTTCTTTGGGCTTCACCATTGAGGATTGTCGCTCGTTACTGGCGCTATACGAGGACAAAGAACGCGCCAGCGCTGATGTGAAAGAAATCGCCAAACAGAATCTCAAAGAGATAGACGATAAGATTGTCGATCTGAAAGCCATGCACGACACGCTGTCTCATCTCATCGACGAATGTGCTGGCGACCACCGCCCCGACTGTCCAATCCTCAAAAATCTTGGTCAGATATAGATCGCGGAGATCGATTGTGACGGGGCGCAAGCACCCAAAGAAATCTATGACTAAGTTTATCGGCTTAAGGCAGTGACTGGCTTCGGCGACGACGCCAATAGTATTGGCGAAGCTCGCTGTGCCTGAATGCCTAGAAAGGGCTACACGCCGACCCTCAAAAAGGTGGCGCATTGAAAAGTGACCAATCCAGCGTAACCCGCGCGGATGTTGCCTCCCAGTTCGGCTATGTCTGCCCGTTGCACCCGACACCTGTAACCGAAGCCGAAGGACGCGCGCATCAGATTCACCGTGCGCATCATGGTCACACGACCGAGACCGGAGAGGTTCGCTCGGACTTTAGGCTCTGTTGATGAACCTGTGCCACAATCTAAGAACGCAGTTCAAATTGACAATTAGAATGCCGATTGCGGTTCCGTAACGCCTGAGATGTGAGGCGCTGTAGGTGCTGCTTCTTGCCAATCACCCTGAGGCTGGCCGCTTAGATAG
Source organism: Roseibium sp. RKSG952 (assembly GCF_009711355.1). Lineage (NCBI taxonomy): Bacteria > Pseudomonadati > Pseudomonadota > Alphaproteobacteria > Hyphomicrobiales > Stappiaceae > Roseibium > Roseibium sp. RKSG952. The sequence goes on from NZ_SMMF01000962.1 coordinate 421,043, forward strand.
CGTTGCGGCGGGGACTATTTGCACAAAACGCGCCGTTTTCCGCAACAAGTAGGATACAGTGGCTATACAAACCGAACTCTACCCGATAGAGGGCGGTCCTTAATCTCGGATGATGCGCTGATTGCAATGCTGCTCAGTCGCACAGCCTGCCTTACACAGAGAATCTCAGCCGTGAAAAAAACCATCGCAGACGCGCTTGCCCGTAAGGGCTATGAGGCTTTGACACCAGTTCAGCAAGCGGTCACTCAGCCAGAACTGGAAGGCCGGGATCTGTTGGTGTCTGCGCAAACGGGGTCGGGGAAAACCATCGGCTTTGGATTGGCGATAGCCCCCACCTTGCTGGGAGACGATGACACATTAGGTGCTTCCGGTGCGCCATTGGCTCTGGTTATCGCACCGACCCGGGAACTGGCGATGCAGGTGAAGCGTGAGCTTGGGTGGCTTTATGCCGATGCGGGCGCGTTTCTGGCGTCTTGCGTGGGTGGCATGGATATGCGCGATGAACGTCGTGCTTTGGCACGCGGTTCGCATATTGTCGTCGCTACTCCTGGTCGGTTGCGCGATCATATCATGCGAGGATCCATTGATCTGACCCAAGTGCGCGCGGTGGTTTTGGACGAAGCTGATGAAATGCTGGACCTGGGCTTTCGTGAGGATCTGGAATTCATACTGGATGAAACTCCGTCAGGCCGTCAGACATTGTTGTTTTCTGCCACGGTTCCTGGCGCGATCGCCAAGCTTGCCCAAAGCTATCAGCGCGATGCGGAACGCGTCTCGACGGTAAGCGAGCAGACCCAGCATGCCGATATCGACTACCGCGCCATGATGGTGGCCGCGCGCGATGGTGAAAACGCGATCATCAATGTCCTTCGCTATTACGAAGCGCCCAACGCTATCGTGTTTTGTAACACCCGTGCGATGGTCTCGCGATTGACGACGCGACTGTCGAACCGTGGTTTTTCGGTCGTAGCGCTATCAGGCGAGCTCACTCAAAGCGAACGTTCCAATGCATTGCAGGCGATGCGTGATGGGCGTGCCCGGGTATGTGTCGCAACCGACGTTGCTGCCCGCGGCATTGATTTGCCCAATCTCGATCTGGTGGTGCATGCCGAATTGCCCAACAGTCACGAAACCCTTTTGCACCGTTCCGGCCGCACAGGTCGGGCAGGGCGAAAAGGTGTCAGTGCTTTGGTCGTCGTTCCGTCTTCCCGAAAGAAGGCGGAGCGCATTTTGAAGTTCGCCAAGCTAAGCGCCGATTGGGTATCTGCGCCTTCTGCCGATGATGTAAACGAACGCGATCAAGTGCGTATGCTGTCGGCCGAAGATTGGCAGACCGACATTACTGAGAGTGAGAGCGCGACGGTCGACCAACTGGTTGAAAAATTCACACCTCAGCAAATCGCAGCAGCCTATCTGCGCCAGTACAAGAAGCGGTATTCTGCCCCGGAAGAGCTGGGTGCTGTACAGATTGAAAAGCCAAAACCTCGGGCAGAGTTTGGCCCAAGCGTATGGTTCTCGCTGTCGGAAGGGCGAAATCAAAGCGCATCCCCACGTCATTTGCTGCCGATGGTCTGCAAGGCGGGCAAGATTACAAAAGACGATATCGGCGCGATACGTATCGCGGATGATTTGTCTTATGTCGAAATCCGTGAAGCTGCGGTTGAGGGTTTTCTGACGGCTATAGGCCCAGATA
>NZ_SMMF01000962.1:422745-435636 GCF_009711355.1 Roseibium sp. RKSG952
GGTCAAAAGACATCGTTCGTCTGGACGCCGCGCCAGATATTCCAGCGTTCAAGCGTCCGAAATTTGATCGCGCGCCCACCGGCAAACCGCGTCGGCGCAAAATGGATTCCCACCCAACGGAACGGGACGCCGCGCCGGAACCTCGGCGCAGCAAGCCGAAATCCGAGGATCGCAAACCCCGCAAATCAGAAGATCAAAAGCCCCGGGTGAAAGATCCGGAAAAGATCACGCAAGCGCCGTTGAAAAAACGAAAGCCAGCGGCGGCGAGCCCTAAGGGTCAGCCAAAGGCTGAGGTCAAGGCGGGCAAAGACGCGCATTCCAAATCTCGCAAAAGCGGCGCTAAAGGTCTTCCTCCCCCCAAAGGGAAACCCAATAGCAAGAAAAACCGCGCTCGAGCTGCTGTAAAAGCGGCCAAGGGTGGGAGTGCTGTCCCGAAACGGCGGTAGCTTGGAACTGCGGTTCCTCCCGCACATCGACCCATTGTCTTAACAGTAGCTGGACCCGATACCGCGAGCGTGGATGTTATCGGAAGCCCTTAGAAAAAATGCCGTTATGTCGATTGGCATTGCGACTCGTGGCACCGGCTTGACATTCTCTAGGAGATATCATTTATTTCTGTCATGACAGAAATAAATGATATCTCTGACTCATCCTCCAAGTCCAAGTTCATTCTGTATTGGGGTGATATGGGCAGCCAATGGGGAGTCAACAGATCTGTGGCCCAGATCCACGCGCTGTTGTTTCTCAGTGAAACTCCGCTCAATGCTGAGCAGATTTCCGAGAAATTGGGAATTGCTCGGTCAAATGTTTCGAATTCGCTGAAAGAACTCGTTGGCTGGCGGTTGATCCACCGAATTCCGGTTCCCGGTGATCGCAGAGAGCACTTCGCCGCAGAAACCGATGTTTGGGAAATGGCCCTGCTAATCGCAAAGGGACGAAAAGAGCGCGAGATTGATCCGGCGATGCGTGCAATTAACGTTTGTGTCGCTCAGGCCGCCACGGAACCGGATTTGCATCCGGCCGTTTTCAGTCGGATGCAGGAGATGCAGGATTTCCTGAACACGGCCGATCGCTGGTCGGAGCAGATGCTCAATGTACCCAAGTCAAAACTCTCTTTGCTGATGAAAATGGGGGACAAGGTTTTGTCGCTGCTCAAGATCAACAGCAAGTAATCTAAAATTTTTTGGAACGATATTTCTCTTTTTGCAGAAATAACTGACTAAACAGTAGGAAGCAGAATGAAGCAGATTAACTTTTCGCCTCACCATCAAATTCTTAGGGACAACCGGTTCAGAGATCTTGTTGGCAAGAGCGCTTGGCGCGCGCTTCCCGACGAGGTTCGAAAGCGGTTTGGCTATCGCCTGCGAAATGGGGCAAGTGTTGTTTATCAGGGCAAAGTAGCTGCCATGCACATGAACATGGTGGGTCGCCTGATAGCCCAAATTACCCGGCTGCTCGGGGGGCCATTGCCTTACGATACGTCCTGCCTGAACCAACCCGCGGTAGTAACCGTAACCGAGGATTGCCTGGGTAAAGGTCAATTCTGGGTGCGCCAGTATGGTCGGGCTGCAGGCTTTCCGCAGGTTATCCGCAGTTCAAAGCGCTTCGCGGGCCCTACCGGCATTGAGGAGTATATCGGTGCAGGGATCGGAATGGCTCTGCGTGTAAGTGCCGATCGTGCGGGCATCTATTTCAAAAGTGATCACTTTTTTCTGCAGTTGGGCCGCAGAAAACTCAGGTTGCCGGCTTGGCTGCAACCAGGAGCGCTGACCATCGCGCATATCGATCTGGGGCAATCGCGCTTTCTTTTTTCCCTGAAATTGCAGAGCCGCTTTCTTGGCAATTTGATTCAGCAGGATGCGGTCTTTCACGACATACAGGAGGGACGTTATGGATAACCCAATCCTTTGGACACTCATTTCAATTCAGGTATTTATGGGTGCTTTCGACACGCTCTTTCATCACGAAGGAACGGAACGCCTTGCCTGGCGTGCTTCGCAAAAAACCGAACTTCGCCTACATGGCATTCGCAACCTGTTTTACGCTGTCATATTCCTGTGTTTCGGTTGGTTTGAGCCGCACGGGGTCTTCACCATCGTGCTATCGGCGATCCTGGTATTGGAAGTTTTCATCACACTTTGGGATTTTGTCGAAGAAGATCTGACGCGCAGACTGCCCGGTAGCGAACGCATCAATCATACGCTTCTGGCGCTGAACTACGGTGCTATTCTGGCATTGGCAGCCCCTTATCTTTGGTCCTGGGCTTTCCTGCCCACAGCACTTGTCCCAGTCAGCTATGGATGGTGGAGCGTCATGGCGACTCTCTCGGCAGTTGGTGTTGGCTTGTTCAGCGCTCGTGATCTTGTTGCTGCTCTGCGCTGTGATCATTTGGATCGCGGCGATCCGGCTGGTTTGGTGACGGATATGCCCCCCGGGCAGCGTGTGTTGATCACCGGTGGGACGGGTTTTATCGGACGGCGATTGGTACAGGCACTTGTTGCTGGTGGGCATTATGTGACTGTGTTTACGCGAAATATCGAAACGGCTGCCACGCTATCCCACCCTGTGCGAATAATAACCAGCCTCGACCAGATCCACGACACGGAACGGTTTGATGCGATCGTCAACCTTGCCGGAGAGCCTGTTGCAAACTGGTTTTGGACCGCCAAAAAGCGCGCTCGCATAGTTGAATCCCGGGTTGCTGCCACAGAAGCGTTGCGCATGCTGATTCAGCGTCTTCGGCAAAAACCCGAATGCCTGATCAACGGTTCTGCAATCGGGTGGTATGGATTGCGGGGTGATGAAACGCTGACTGAAACATCCGGAGCCGAACCGGCCTTCGTGCACGATGTGTGTCAGGCTTGGGAACAAGCAGCCGACAAGATCGCGCAGAGCGGGGTGCGTGTAGTTGTTTTGCGCATCGGGTTGGTTCTTGGTGTCGATGGCGGAATGCTGGCTCGACTTCTGACACCATTCGAGTTCTGCGGCGGTGGTGTTTTTGGAACCGGTCAGCAGTGGATGCCCTGGATTGCGCTTGATGACATGATCCGTGTGATCGCGTTTTCGCTTGCGCGACAGGATATTGATGGCGTCATCAATGCGACGGCGCCGGAACCAGTCCGGAACGTTGATTTCACACAGTCGCTTTCCCGGGTTCTACAACGGCCAGCCCTGCTGAGGTTCCCTGGATGGCTTATCTCGTGTGGGCTTGGTGAAATGGGGCGCGAGACCATGTTGAGCGGACAGCGCGTGGTGCCCATGCGACTGCAGCAGCATGGTTTCTCCTTTGTGCATCCGCGACTAACGCCTGCGTTGTTTGCTATGACCGGTCGGAAACACGATCAGTCTGAAAGGCGGAGGCAAAAAGCACCAAGTAATGGCCGATCAGTGACCGACTGACGAGTTGCCCGGAGCCGCCGTTGATTGAAACAGAACCCGGCGGCTCTTGAAAACAGTTTTTTGCCGATGAACTTCGGCTTTCGAGCGGCTGAGCTAACCGCGCAAAACGTGACATAACTTGCTGGCCGCTTTGGTCAGAACCTCATTGTCGAATGCCGCGTATCCCAGCAACAGCGCCTGTTGCTTTGTGGGTAAGACGCAATGAGCGGACAGCGCACCCACCGATAGTCCCTGCTGGCGAGCCAAGCGGCTGATGTCCTGATCGGTGGTTCTGGCGGCTAAACCGGGCTTCAGCGGTAAGCACAAATGCATGCCGGCGACATCCGGATGAATTTCGAGCAGATCATCGACTGCCCTGAGTTCCGAAATCAAGTGGGATTGGCGCTGTGCATAGATACGGCGCATTCGCCGCAGATGGATAGCAAAGTCGCCGCTCAGCATAAACGCGGCCAACGCAGGTTGCGGAATAAGCGAAGCGCGAGGTCCAACCTGCTCAAGATAGGCGCGCGCTTTGTCCACAAGGCGTTTCGGGGCAACCATGTATCCGATCCGTAAAGCGGTACTGATGAGCTTTGAAAAACTACCTAGATACAGAGTGTGTTGCAGTCCATCGAGACCGGATAGGGATGGCAATGGATATCCCTGGTAACGAAATTCGCTGTCATAGTCGTCTTCAATGATCAATCCTCCGACCCGGTCGGCCCAATCCAATAATGAGATGCGGCGTGGCATCGGAAGACTTCTGCCTGTTGGGTAATGCCTAGAAGGTGTGACGATCACTGCTGCAGAATTGTGCGAGATTTTGGCCGGATTGAGCCCGTCGTGATCTATGCGAGCAGAATGCTCTTTCAGCCCCGTTAAGCTCAGCACGTCACGGGTCTTGTGCCAACAGGGATCTTCGACGGTCACGGTATTTCCCTCGCCGATCAGGGTTCGGCAGATCAGTTCAAGAGACTCCCACGCGCCAGAGGTGATGATGATTTGCTCTGGAGCGCAGTTCAGATTACGCCATGTGGCCAGGTGATCAGAAATTGCCGCGCGTAAGGGATACCAGCCAAGGGGATCGGCGCGCGCCAGCAACTCTGGATCTGGTCTGCGCCAGGCACGATCAAGGTGTCTTGCCCATAGGGCATGTGGCATCAACGAGGTGTCGGGTAAGCCAGTCTGAAATGGCAACCAGCTGTCAACTTTGTATCGGCTGATCTTGGCCCGGGGGCGTGGTGGAGCAAGGTGGCTCACATTCTCAGCAATAAAAGTGCCGCTTCCCTGGCGCGTGATCAGATATCCCTCGCTGATCAGTTGATCGTAAGCCGTTTGAACTGTTGTTCGCGAGACTGACAATTCTGCCGAAAGCATACGGCTGGCGGGCAGCCGTGCCCCTGCGTACTTCGGGGAAGACACGATGATACTGCGCAATCCCTCAAGCAATTGCATTTGCAGAGCTGTTTTCTCATCCGGGTCAAGCGAAAGCGCAAAGAGTTCGCTGTCTAAATTGGACTGATATTTTTTCACAGAATTGGCCATTCACAGATTGCCAATATAGCTGCAAACCGGGAGTCGCAAGACTTACAGTGGATTATCGATATGACAGATATGCTCACCATCACCGAACGGTCACGTCTGCGCCGGTCGCATCAGCGCGGGCATTTCGACCGAGAAACCATCAACACCATTCTTGATGCGCAACCCATGTGCACAGTTGGATACGTGATTGATGGTAAACCTGTCGTGACACCGACGCTTCAATGGCGTGAGGGCAATCATGTCTATTGGCATGGATCTTCCGCCAGTCGCGCGCTACGCCATTCGCGGGATACGGATGTTTGTCTCAGCGTCGCTATTCTGGATGGCTTTGTTTTGGCGCGATCCGGCATGCATCATTCAGTGAACTCGCGGTCGGTCACCTTGTTCGGAACTGCTGTAAAGGTCGAGGATCCGGAAGAAAAACTGCGTAAGCTAGCGCGCTTTGTCGATGGCCTGTTCCCGGGTCGTTACGAAGACCTGCGCCCTGACCATGCTCAGGATCTCAAGGCGACCACGGTTCTTGGGATGCAAATCAGCGAAGGTAGCGCCAAGATCCGCACAGGTGGTCCAAGCGACGAGGAACCAGACTACGCATTGCCGATATGGGCGGGTGTCATCCCTGTTCGAACAGAAGTAGGGACACCAATTCCCGATGATCGAAATTTGCCTGAGGTGGCGGTGCCCGAGCATGTGCAGAACTTCAAACTCTGAATATGTTCGGAAGCTTCACGAGCGTTAGGTATTTGGGCTCGAGAACGCGGATGTGCCAGATAATGCGGTGGTTGAAGTCAAAGCGGTATGCCGTTTCACGCGCGACGCATGACGCTTGCGGTCAAATCGTTGCTTCCAAAGCAACTTGTATCTGGATGACCGCATAAAATGAGCAGCTCACGAAGCAGAGCTTTCGAGGAGGTATTAGGTTGTAGGCGGGAAAAACCGAAATTAAGCAGTGGAACTCGCAGCCGCTGATCCGCTGAAAAGAGGTTTTTGGTTGGCCTGATGCCGCTCAACTAGCTTTCGCATGAGCTTGCCCTTTTTGGGTATGTAACGCGCGGAAAGGGCCTCGAATTGTGGGTCACAGCAGTCTGGAAACAGATCTTTGATCTCCTGCTGGGCCTTTGCCGAGACCGATTTAAGAGCTTCGGGACCGGTAAAGAGGCTTTCCGTTGGCGTGCCGTTGGACCAGACGATTTCATGTGTATCAAACAGAAAGTGGAAATACGTGACGCCGTCCGGCGTGTGTTCCACCACGTCTACGCCCTCAAGCGAGAGAAGCTTGTTTGCCGGGATCAGGACATCTTTGCGATCGAACATGCGCATGGCGACGGTTGAAGACACCAGAACGCGATGTTGCGGCGAGACGATCAGGTCTTGTTTGGGATATCCCACCCCCAAAGCGTTGGCACGGATCATAATCGGCTTAAGTCGCGGCTGAGCGTCAAGTTCAGCACCACTCAGGTGACGGGACCCAACCCATCTGATCGGCTTGTAGCCATGATCATAGGTCAGAACCTCATCCGAAACTTTCATGTCCTCAACCCGCACCGGGCCGCGCAATGTCTCGATCAGTGTCCCCGATGCAAAACAAAGCACGTCTACAAACTCGCCGGCAGCGTTTGTCGGACCGGTCACTGACTGGTCCAAAACAATGGTATTTGAACCGCTGTCGTTCCAGGCCGCTGCGATTGCAGCAGTGTTTACCGTCAGCCCATTGAATAGCTCGAGAGGCACGAGCGGCCCATTGTTCGCTTTCACGCCATACAGTGCGATGGTCCCGTCGGGATTTATCTCGAGGCGGACGACGGGATTGCCGTTTGTATTCCCAAGCTGCCAGACGGCAGGTGTATTGACCTCATACCTGTCACCGTCAGCAAACCGGACCGTCTGACCTGCGGTGCCTGGCGTCTGAAACTGAAGTTCGTTCGGTGCTCCGGGAGGTCCGCCAACAAACAGGTCTACGCCGTTGACCTGAATGCTAAAGCTGTTGTCGAGGGTGGCAAAATCGATAACCAATCCACCATCGGGGGTGGTGTCGACGAACGTCGTGGAATTCCCGTTTGCGATGCTGAAGTTTACCATTTCGTTCTCGAACAATCCCCAAAATTTCCACTAGCACAACAACCACATACGGGGTTTGGCCGAGCAGGACATTGGCTGATTTCGCGGTAGTGGGAAAGTACATTCTGTCAGCAAATTTTCGATGGTAGCACCTTAGTTACGCTTTGATTTACGCATCTACCAATGCCTGGCGTGCAGTCGTTCCAGAAGCATCCTGCTTATCGCCCGTAGCTAACAGGTCGACGTGATGGGCGGCATTGGGAGGCCCCTATGGACAGTATTGGCAAACGGACAGTCCAAGCTGTTTGATGTGCCGATCGTCACTCTAGCGATACCCAAAGAACCTGCGCGTCTTCTTCACTTGTCGAGATGCAGCCGTGGCCCATACCGCTATCGTAGTACAAGGAATCCCCGGCCTTCATTGGCAGCGGGCGGTAGTGTTCCGAGATAAAGGTCAGTTCACCGCTCAGTACATACATGAATTCTTCACCGGCGTGTCGGATCCAGGTTTCGAATTCTGAGATATCACGGGCCGTAATAGTCGCGACGTAGGGCAGCATTCGCTTGCTTGTGAGTTCCGAACACAAAAGTTCATGCAGATAAGTTGATGTCTCGCGAACTTCGCCCTGTCCTTTGGGTGTGAAGTCGCGTCGCCCCGCAATACCGGTCTGGCCAGACTGCAGAAACAACTGCGGAGTGTTCATTTCCAACGCCTGCGTCAGTCGTCGCACGATGTCAAAGCTCGGGCGTGTCTGGTTATTCTCGATCTTCGAGAGCGTTGACCGGCCGATACCTGCTACGCGCCCCGCTTCCTCCAACGTCCATCCTTTCGCGCGTCGTGCATCGCGGATCGAACGGCCCAATGCGGCGCCGTCATCCAGTTCTTCCTGCCCGGAAACCTCGCTACGGCCACCTTCACCCATAAGAAAATTCCTCCACTTTATCGTAGTTTACTAATTTCCCCATGCGCACACAACTTCACAAATAGGAGAAATATGTTGCCTTAAGGGAATCATTTCCACTATAGGAAACAAAATTTCGTACTGAGGATTCGGTATTGGAGGAGGACACCATGTTCAAAACGTCGCTTACTGAGGCAGATCCGATCATCGCGGCATCGATCTCGCGGGAAGCCACGCGTCAGGCCGAACAGATCGAATTGATTGCGTCTGAGAACATTGTTTCGCAGGCTGTCATTGATGCTCAGGGCTCGGTTCTGACGAACAAATATGCCGAAGGCTATCCGGGTCGCCGTTACTATGGCGGATGCGAATACGTAGATGAGGTTGAGGCCGAAGCCATCGATCGGCTTAAGAAGCTGTTTGGTTGCAGTTTCGCCAATGTCCAGTCGCATTCTGGTGCTCAGGCAAATGGCGCGGTCAAGCTGGCGCTGCTAAGCCCGGGCGACACGATCCTTGGCATGTCGCTGGACGCAGGAGGGCACCTGACTCATGGTGCGAAGCCAGCGCAATCCGGTAAGTGGTTTCGTCCGGTCCAGTATGGCCTGACCGAAGCCGGTCTGATTGACTATGAACAAGTCGCCGAGCTTGCGCGCGCTGAAAAGCCCAAGCTGATCATTGCGGGGGCATCGGCCTATTCGCGCAAGATCGACTTTGCCCGCTTCCGCGAGATTGCGGACGAAGTCGGTGCATGGTTGCTGGCGGACATGGCTCATATCGCAGGTTTGGTCGCAACAGGATTGCATCCCTCGCCGATCGGTCATGCACATGTAGTCACCTCAACCACGCACAAAACCCTCCGTGGACCGCGCGGTGGCATCATCCTGACCAATGATGAGGCGCTGGCGAAAAAGATCGATTCAGCTGTTTTTCCTGGTCTTCAGGGTGGGCCCCTGATGCATGTGATCGCGGGCAAGGCGGTTGCATTTGGAGAAGCTCTGCAGCCTGAGTTCAAAGACTACATGCAGCGGGTCATCGACAGTGCCGATGCATTGGCCAATGTGATGATGTCCCGTGGATGCGACATCGTATCCGGCGGTACAGACAATCACCTGATGCTGGTTGATCTGCGCCCGATTGGCGTCAAAGGCAATGCCGCAGAAGCGGCTTTGGAACGCGCCGGATTTACGTGCAACAAGAATAGCGTCCCCGGTGATCCGGAAAAGCCCACCGTCACCAGCGGTATCCGGTTGGGAACAGCGGCAGGCTGCAGCCGCGGGTTTGGCCCCGAAGAATTCAAACAGATCGGTCATCTGATCGGTGACGTGCTGGATGCTCTGGCACAGTCGCCCGAGGGTGACGAGACGGTTGAAAAAGAGACCCGTACTAAAGTCCACGCACTGTGTTCCAACCACCCGATCTACTGAGAGAAGACCAATGAGCACCTACGACCTCATCATTATCGGGGGCGGTCCCGGCGGTTATGTCGCTGCGATCCGAGCGGCCCAACTGGGTATGAAAGTGGCCTGTGTTGAAGGGCGCGGTGCGCTCGGTGGTACATGTCTGAATGTGGGGTGTATTCCCTCCAAAGCGTTGCTGACCTCCTCGGCCAAATATGCCGAACTTTCTCATCTCTCCTCTCACGGTATTGAGGTTGAGGGGGCCAGCATCGATCTGGGCGCGATGATGGGGCGCAAGGACAAGATCGTGGGCGATCTGACCAAGGGAATTGCATTTCTGTTCAATAAGAATGGTGTCGACCTGATCGAAGGTTGGGCCAGCATTCCAAAGGCAGGTCAGGTCAAGGTCGGTGACGAGATTTACGAAGCCAAGAACATTCTGATCGCCACAGGCTCGGAGCCTACTCCGCTTAACGGGATCGAGATTGATGAACAGGACATCCTAAGCTCGACCGGTGCGATTGCGCTGGAAAATGTGCCTGAACATCTGGTCGTGATCGGGGCAGGAGTTATCGGTCTGGAACTGGGTCAGGTCTGGGCGCGACTGGGGGCGAAAGTCACCGTTGTCGAATATTTGGACCGTGTCCTGCCGGGTATTGACGGTGAGATTGCCAAACTGGCGCAGCGCGCGTTGTCCAAGCGTGGACTGAAGTTCCAGCTGGGTCGCGCTTTGAAGTCGGTCGATAAAACCGATGAGGGTTTGTCGCTGGCGGTGGATCGTGTTGGCAAGGACAAGGAAGAAGTGATTGAGGCCGACAAGGTTCTCATCGCAGTCGGCCGCCGGCCGGTTACACGCGGACTTGGGCTGGAAGATCTGGGCGTATCTGTGAATTCGCGTGGTTTCATTGAGGTTGATGGTACATTCCAAACCTCAATCCCCGGCATCTACGCCATCGGTGATTGCGTGCCCGGCCCAATGCTGGCGCACAAAGCCGAGGAAGATGGGGTCGCCTGTGTCGAGATGCTGGCAGGTGAGGCTGGCCATGTCGATTACAACACCGTTCCGGGCGTGGTTTACACCGATCCCGAGGTCGCTTCGGTTGGTTTGACCGAAGAAGCTCTGAAGGAAGCGGGAGCGGAGTATTCGGTTGGTAAATTCGCCTTCATGGCCAATTCCCGAGCGCGCTCGACCGGAGAAACAGACGGTGCCGTTAAGGTGCTTTCAGGCCCTGATGGCAAAATTCTGGGAGCCCATATCTGTGGCGCCCATGGTGGCGACCTGATCGCCGAACTGGTCCTTGCCATTACCAAAGGCGCAACTGTCGCCGAGGTTGCCGCAACCTGCCACGCGCATCCCGCGATGGGTGAGGTAGTCAAAGAAGCCTGCCTTGATGCCATGGGCCGCGCCATTCACGCGTGAACTGAGGGATAGACAGATGACCATTCAGCTTCGTCCACGTCACCCTGAGAAAGCCAAAAAGGCTGACAGTGTCATCCCGCGCAAACCGAAATGGATCAGAAAGAAAAAGGTCGAAGGGCCTGAGTACTACGAAACCCGCCGCCTGATGCGCGACCACAATCTGGCGACCGTCTGCGAAGAGGCGGCCTGTCCGAATATCGGGGAATGCTGGTCTAAGCGCCACGCCACCATGATGATCATGGGCGAGGTCTGCACTCGGGGCTGTTCTTTTTGCAACGTGGCAACCGGTCGGCCAGATGCGTTGGATGTATTCGAGCCGGGACGTGTAGCGGCGGCTGTCAAGAAGCTGGGTTTGCGCCATGTGGTGATCACTTCGGTTGATCGCGATGATTTGGCCGACGGCGGCGCAGAACATATGGCGCAGACGATCCGCGCCGTACGTCATCAGAGCCCGGGCACAACGGTTGAGGTTCTGACACCTGATTTCTTGGGTAAAGGCGATGCGGCGGATGTAGTTTTCGATGCTGCTCCGGATGTGTTCAATCACAATCTGGAAACCGTCCCACATCTCTATCCGACCGTTCGCCCCGGTGCGCGATACTACACCTCGCTACGCTTGCTGGACGACGCAAAACGCGCCAACCCTGAGATCTTCACGAAATCCGGCCTGATGGTTGGATTGGGCGAAAGCCTGAATGATGTGCGTCAGGTCATGGATGACCTGCGTGCTGCCAATGTCGATTTCCTGACGGTGGGTCAGTACCTGCAGCCCACCCCGAAGCATCACCCGATTGATCGTTTCTGGACACCGGAGGAGTTTGCCCAACTGGAACAGGTCGCACGTTCCAAGGGCTTCTTGCACGTGTCGGCGACCCCGCTGACCCGTTCGTCGTTCCATGCGGACGAAGATTTTGCCGCTCTCAAGCAGGCCCGTCAGCGGGCTCTCGCAAACGGGGCATAACCTAACGCAAATGGGAGGGATACCATGGAAGCGTTAAATTCAATCGTAGGGGCCATAAATGGCGTCGTATGGGGGGTGCCAATGCTGGTGCTTATCCTGGGCGCTGGCTTCTTCTTGCAGGTCGGCCTGAAATTCATGCCGATCATGCGCATTGGCACGGGCTTCAGCCTGCTGTTCAAAGGCCGCGAAGGTCAGGGTGAAGGGCAAATCAGCCCATTCAATGCGCTGATGACTTCGCTGTCGGCGACCATCGGTACGGGTAACATTGCCGGTGTGGCCACTGCTGTCTTCCTGGGCGGTCCGGGCGCTTTGTTCTGGATGTGGATGACCGCCCTGGTGGGCATGGCCACCAAATATGCTGAAGCCGTCTGTGCCGTGAAGTATCGCGAGCAGGATGAGCTGGGCAATTTTGTCGGTGGCCCGATGTATTACATCAAGAACGGTCTGGGTGCGAAATGGGCCTGGTTGGGCGTTGCGTTCGCGCTGTTTGGCGCAATTGCAGCCTTCGGCATTGGCAACGGTGTACAAGCAAATGGTGTGGCACAGGTTCTGGAATCAAACTTTGGCCTGAACACTTCGGTCACTGGCGTCGTGCTTATGGTTCTCACCGCAGCCGTCATCCTGGGTGGCATCACCCGTATCGGTGCGGTTGCCGGTAAGCTGGTTCCGTTCATGGCGGTTGCTTACATCATCGCCGGTCTGCTGGTGCTGCTGATCAACATCGGCGAAATCGGCAATGCGCTGTCGCTGGTGTTTACACACGCGTTTACTCCGTCCGCTGCTGAAGGTGGCTTTGCCGGTGCAGCTGTGTGGGCCGCAATCCGCTTTGGTGTTGCGCGCGGCGTCTTCTCGAACGAAGCCGGTCTGGGCTCTGCTCCGATCGCTCACGCTGCGGCTGAGACCAAAGGTCCGGTCAACCAGGGTTTGATCGCGATGCTGGGTACGTTCATCGATACCATCATCGTCTGCTCGATCACTGGTCTGGCGATCATCTCGTCGGGTGCCTGGACATCGGGTGAGTCCGGTGCAGCGCTGACCTCGGCAGCGTTCGAACTGTCACTGCCGGGTATCGGTGGCTATCTGATCGCGATCGCTCTGTCGATCTTTGCCTTCACCACTATCCTGGGCTGGTCGTTCTACGGCGAGAAATGTGTTGAGTTCCTGCTGGGTGTCAAATCCCTGATGCCGTACCGCGTACTGTGGATCGTCATGATCTATTTCGGCGCAACC
>NZ_SMMF01000962.1:435761-436399 GCF_009711355.1 Roseibium sp. RKSG952
AACCTGATTGCCCTGGTTCTGCTGAGCCCTGTCGTTTTCAAACTGACGAAAGAGTTCTTTGCCAGCAACGGACAGTCCGAAGAGCCGGGCGGTACCGCAGCAGAGTAATCGACGGAATTGAAATTGCCGGGGGACTGATCTGGCCCCCCGGCTTCCTGAAACCGAATTCCATTTCTCGAGGAGAGACGTGATGGCCAACAAGATTCTTTTGCCCATTGACCACACCGAGGACCGTTCCTGGAAGCAAGCCCTGCCGGTCGCATTGGAACAAGCGAAGTTTTACGGCGCCGAGCTGCATGTGGTGTCCGTTATCCCCGAGATCATCCAGCTGCCAAACCTGCCCGCCAACTATGGCGCAGGCGCCAAAGATCATGTGCGCCAGGCGGTTCAGGCCATTCTGGATCAGAACAATGCCTCCGATGTGCCGGTGCATATAGAAGAAGGCAGTGTTTACCGCGAAATCCTGAAGCTCGCCCATAAGGACGGCTTCGATCTGATCGTCATGGCATCGACCAAAGGCGATTTCCCGAACTATGAGATTGGTCCGAACCTCGCCCGTGTCGTGCGCAACGCGCATTGCACCGTCATGGTCGTTCGTGACCAGTCTCGCTAAAAGAGAGGTTTATGAGATGCCTGGT
>NZ_SMMF01000321.1:0-592 GCF_009711355.1 Roseibium sp. RKSG952
CAACGGGACGCTTGCTGCCGGTCAATCGGCCAGTTTCGGGTTTCAGGCCAATGGCACGGATACGGAGATCACGTTTCTCTCCATGGACACCGGAGACGGGAACAGTGATGCAGATGGCAGCGGGGGAGATTCGCCAGCGGATCCTGCCGCGCCGCTGCCCGAAGTCAGCATCACGAATGCCCAGGCCACGGAGGAGGAAGGTGTGGCCAGCGTGACGGTCTCCTTGTCTGAAACATCAGATCAGGATGTCACTCTCTTCTATGAGACCCACGCCGATACCGCCGGGAACAGTGATTTCGCTGCCGGCGACGGAACCGTGGTCATTCCGGCGGGAAGCCTTTCGGCTTCGATCTCGATTGCGCTTACAGACGATGATGTCGTCGAGGCCGATGAAACGTTCCATGTGATGATCACTTCAGTGGATGGGGCTGAGATTGGCAACGCGATGGCAACCGTTCAGATCCTGAATACGGATGTCTCTCCTGACCCCGGCGCAGATGATGGAAGTGATACGGGAACCGACCCGGTCGAAGACGGGACAGACTACACCGACATCACGGAATGGGGCAGTTTCCACGGCAGCAGCAGTCAT
>NZ_SMMF01000548.1:0-1753 GCF_009711355.1 Roseibium sp. RKSG952
GTCAATCCGAACGAAGGGCTTGCCGGACCGGTCTGCCTTGTTGAGGTCCAGACCTGCGCGAGCCAACCAGCCATGTCGTTCGAATCCTTTGTTGGCAGGTAGGCAATTCATTTTCCCTGTTCGATTGTAAAATATTCAGTCTCTCTGGCACCCTGTGCCGCTCTATACCGGCAGACCCCACTGTCGCACACGTCCCGTGTCCATGTGGACGAATCCAGGGTAGCGGCCCACTCCTCCGAATTCAAGTTCCTTAACCTTCTTAGCAAGAGCCTTGTTAGAGACACCCTTGATCTCGAAATCCAAAGCCTTCCCCTTGATGTGAAGACTGTTCACGGCGGGCACCTCGAGCGTTATCTTGCCGCCCGTTTTTTTCAGCGCCCTTTTCCTTAAGTTCTCGTTTGTCGTCGAGGATCGATATCCGCTGTTCACGATTATGGGAGAATCGGCGGAGAAATGCCGTTGAACGACATACATCGCCGCGTAGAGTTGGCGATCACATTGGACCGTTTCGGTCTGACGCCAGTCCCTCATCATCCAGTCGCATACCAGAAGGGCAGCCTTGTTCCATCCACCGTTCACGAACAGTTCGATATCATACCTTTCCTTCGTGTGAGCGTTGTACAATCGAAGCGGGATATCGGACAAGAGAGTTCCCGCAGACACAAAGGAAGGAACAATCAATCCTGTCGCGGAACAAACAAGTCCCTTTAGTAAATCCCGCCTGTTCATGAGCACTCCGTTGATCTTAGGGTTCGACGACTTTCTTGCAATCCACACAGAAATTCAGAATGATGGTGAAAGGCGTTCCGATCAAGCTTCGGGCGCGAGTTCCAGCGAAAGGCCCGGTATTTCATATGGACAGACGACGATTCCTTGCGGCATCCGCCTCCACGATCCTTGGTGCATCGGTCGCTGCGGCTCAGGATGCGATCATCCTTCGCCCGGATATAGACGGAGCGCATCCGAGATACGTCGCCTACGCGACCGTCGGTCCGTTCATCTATCCGGAACGCCCTCTTGTCGTAACCGGGCTTCTCGGACGTCGAATGGTGGTCTTTGCGTCCCAAATGTCGAAGAACCCTCGTCTGATCGTGTTCTCCCACACAGCGCTCGCCGATCCGGTTACCTACAGCAACCTTCTTTGGCACTGGGTTTCGCATGGATACATCGTCGTCGCACCCCTTCATGACGACTCCATCATCGAAGACGGTCCAACCATTCGCGTGAATACTCCCGGCGAGACCTCCAAGTGGCCGATAGCGGAACTTCTGGAAGACAGGGGCGCCTGGGAGGGGCGTTGCGATGCCTGCAAATCCGTTCTTGATGTCATCGGTCTGATCGAGGATGCGGTCGGCGGCATCAAGATCAATGTCGAACGCCCCGTCATCGTCGGCCACGGCTACGGGGCCTACGTCGCTCAGCTCATTCTCGGAACCCGCGTCGTAACCGCTGATTCTGGCGTGGACGACATGTCGTCCACGCGCTTCTTCTCGGGCATTTTCATGTCGCCGCAAGGCGAGGGCGTAATGGGTTTGACGGCCGAGTCCTGGGCGAGCGTCTCTGCCCCGCACTTATCGATTATCGCTGAGCACGACAACGACTTCACGGGCCAGCCGCCGACCGCGAAAACCGCCGCCTTCTACAAGTCCCAGCCGGGATACAAGCACATGGGCATTCTCCGGGGTGGTGGCTCGGGGATCTATTCCGGACAGCTCTCCGGAATCGGCCAGAAGAACCAAAAACGGGTCGAGGC
>NZ_SMMF01000052.1:0-227 GCF_009711355.1 Roseibium sp. RKSG952
GTGTTGCACTTCGCGCTTGAATTCACTCACCAACAATTTCAGTCTCTTGAGCGAGCAGCTAATTTGAGAATGGACAGTTAATCGGTACTGTTGCAAATTCTGATCGGGGTCGAAGTACGGCTACTCTTTAGACGCAGTTATCCTGCGAGCGACATGAATTGGCGATAGGCAGGGCCTCCGTGTTGATCAAGTTGTCTCTTGCGGGTCATGTGTGCTGTCTCGATGCC
>NZ_SMMF01000291.1:0-517 GCF_009711355.1 Roseibium sp. RKSG952
GACGTAGTAACCCGTATCCTCGTCATATTCATATGTATAGGAACTCATATCAACCACTCCACCTCGTCGAGGCGCGGATGTCGCCTGCTGCAGCAAATCGTTTTACTGACGGGGAGAACAGCCATAACATTCATTTTCTTGGCACTTAACTTCATGGTTCGATAAGCACATGAAAGACAATACCCTCGTCCGACTTAAATGATATCGGTTAGCGTGTTTGTACGAAATGGATTGTTTTTTAAATCGAATTAAGGAATTTGACCTGCCCCACAAAAGGGCTTTGCTGAAAATTTTGAATGTTGACAGATTCCGCTCCGGACCGGCGCAAGTGCTCAAGCTTTTTCATCCTGAAGATGGCTTTCGAGCATGGTCATCGCTTCGGCGAGGGCACAGGGATCGATGCCGAACGCACTTCCGACTATGCATGCCTCTCCGAGAATATCGTTTGAGAATTTGAAGATGCCGGACCGCGCCTTTTGCAAAGCATGGTAGTGTCAAAGATCTTTCGCGCTTTTGA
>NZ_SMMF01000410.1:0-876 GCF_009711355.1 Roseibium sp. RKSG952
GCAGGAAGCCCCGTCCTTCAGGGCGGGGAGTAGTCACTCCGCCCCTCCAGAAAACCAAAAACAGGAATCCATCCCGGCAGAATAAACAAGGGGGGGAGGGGGTAGGCTGAAATTCAAAATGCCGGTTTCGCCCTAATCCAGATTCCAGCCATCCAAAACAGAACCATCAGATTGGACTATGGCCTTTGTGACGTATTCGCCTCTTGTTTTGTACAGTCTGACTCTTGAATATGGCCTGCGCTGTTTGGCTTTATAGTCGAAGAAAATTTTCCATCCGTCATCGAGAAATTTCCTCACTCGAATAACCATCGGATGGCTTTCTAGCTTGAGTGATTCAATATTTTCATATGTCACCGAGAGCGCGCCTGACCGGCCGTCGAGCGCCGATGGCTGATTTGTGTGCTCAGATATCAGCCTTAAGAATGTCGTCATTCGTGTTCGCAAATGCGTCGGAAAAGAACCTGTTATGTACATGTAAGCCGCACGATGACGCAGTGCTGCATATTCTTTGTTGTTCGGGTTGTTCACGATATTACGCAGCTGAATCAAATCAACCTGCGTATCGTCTGTTAATTGCGTGCTCACGATTTGATATCCCTTCCGTGGTCGGAACAAAGGTGCTGGCATAGGCTACAATTGTAGCTGTAGAGCTGAATAAAATCGGTTTCAAGTCATGCTGTTATGTCGAAATCGGTTTACCCGATTGAGTCACTACAATTCTCGAGGCCGAGGCCCCAATACTGAGCTATGGTTGAGTCTGGTGTTCAGGCGGTTTGAATGACGGTGGAGCATCTGGTTAATTCGATATTGCCACACAAACCACCAAACATTGAAGGACGCACCCCTATGGATGAGGCTACCATCATCGAATTTGCG
>NZ_SMMF01000473.1:0-1210 GCF_009711355.1 Roseibium sp. RKSG952
GACTGTCAGGTCAATACTGTTTCAGTACAGATGGGGTAATGAAAAATGGCGATAAAGAGTAGGTTTTTATAATGAACGTCTAAACTAATATCCCTTAGTATAATTCAAATGGCTCACTCATTTGAAATAAATTATAAGTGAAGATAATATTTCAAGGAATGTATGAAGATCTTTCTGGTATTCATCATCGTTAATATATAAATTAATGCCTTTTGGTGCTGGTACTTCTAGTTTGTAAAAGAAAAGTTTACCCATTAGGTGTGAGCTATTAAATACGGTTGGCTCCGTATCATGATTGTACAACGGAAATGACATAATAAACTCTAGCACTCCACCTGAAAAATAATTAGCCATCATTAATAGACTAGCATCCAATCCGACAGAAGTTTTGAAATTACCCGATATGCGCAATTGCCTTTTATTACTTTCGTGGATAATATTTTCTATTCCAATAGATTTTAGTTTTTGTAACGATGTTTGTAAGGCATATTTGTTATTGTACTTTTTCCCGATGTGGTCTAGTTCGCTTGTTGGGGGTATTTCAATAACTTCTTTAGTCTTCCAGTCTTTGAACCGGTCTATGAATTCATTTTCAATTCTAACTAAACTAGTATCGATTTTACTCTTTGTAAAAAAAACCTCTCTTGTTTTTGTAAGAGCATTTTTCAACATGTCATATTCTACACCAATTTCTGAAGCCCATCTCTGACCGACAAAATCAAGTGGTCCTTTATAGTCTATTTTTGAAAATTCACCTTGATGACTATCATAGTCGGAAAATATATTTTCCCATATTATTCGCAGCTGTTCGATTTGTTCCAAATCAGGGTAGTCCTTTTGAAAGTCGCGCATATTTGTTCTTCCAATTGTTATCGTGGGATCAACCCACGTCCTGGCAAAGGAATGAAGTTTGGTGGCTTCGTTTGACGCAAGAGACTGTCTACGTTATTCGCAACATTTGAAATATTTTCGGACGCATTATCGAGAACATTTTTTCCAGTATCCCTATATGCATAGTAGGCAATTCCTGGCCAATCTGAGTGATACAACAAAACGTCATAGACTTTTCCTGTTATAAAGCTCGTATGAGGTACCGGGAGGCGCTGGCCATTTGAGAAACGCTTATTAATCACATTAGGTGGCGCTGCAGACAGTTTAATCCCACTCTTTTTAGCAATTTTCGTGTCCGTCCGGTAAACCCGGCCTTTTT
>NZ_SMMF01000079.1:0-240 GCF_009711355.1 Roseibium sp. RKSG952
TCTCAACGTCCACAAAAGCCCGAGAGCCGCAAGGGCGATTGGGGAACGCGGTGCATCGGTGCTGTTCCTGCCGCGATACGCGCCCGACCTCAATCCAATTGAGAAGGCGATCTCAAAACTCAAGGCCTTGCTCAGACAGGCAAAGGCCAGA
Organism: Roseibium sp. RKSG952; assembly: GCF_009711355.1. Classification (NCBI taxonomy): domain Bacteria; kingdom Pseudomonadati; phylum Pseudomonadota; class Alphaproteobacteria; order Hyphomicrobiales; family Stappiaceae; genus Roseibium; species Roseibium sp. RKSG952. The sequence continues at coordinate 152 of NZ_SMMF01000079.1, forward strand.
ACATATGACGATTTGTGGAAGGCCATCGGCCATGTCTGCGACCAATTCACCCCACATGAGTGCTGGAACTACTTCAAGGCAACACAATG
>NZ_SMMF01000006.1:0-203 GCF_009711355.1 Roseibium sp. RKSG952
CCGGGATGCTGCCCAACGCCGTGTATTGCCGCCATTTACGTCCGCGACAATGCGTTTGCCTAAATCCGCCGACAAGGGTTTGTCCATGATCCACCTCCTCCTGTAACGGTGAATCACAACTAAACAACTACCGACTGGCGTCGGTAGGTTTATCCGAGGGCGCTCGAATATACTGAAGTATGGTTTCCCGCGTGACCCGGCCA
>NZ_SMMF01000147.1:0-293 GCF_009711355.1 Roseibium sp. RKSG952
GGTTTCGACCGGCCCGCCATTGTCGGCCAGCCCCCCGGCCAAAGTGCCGTCTGCAAGTTCATACGTCTGCGCAAACACATCTTCCGCAGAGGCATTGATCATGCCATCGGAGGCATCTGTATCAGTGCCTTCCCCAACAATGTTTCCACCGCCGGTCGTGTCCACCGTCCCGATGATTTCGGCGTCAGAAGCCGCACTGTTGCCCAGGACAATGCTGTTGGTCAGAGAAATGGTGCCCGGCCCACTGATCCCACCGCCTATGTTTCCTGCGGAGTTGCCGGACACCGTGCTGT
>NZ_SMMF01000020.1:0-208 GCF_009711355.1 Roseibium sp. RKSG952
GGCGTTGAAATATGTGCCGAAAGCCCTCCGAATGCCGGAGATATGCCTCGAGGCGGTGAGGCGAGACGGCTGGGCATTGCAACATGTTCCGGAGCCCTTCCGGACGAAGAAGATGTGCTTCGAAGCGGTGAGGCAACACGGCAGGGCGCTGGAATATGTGCCGGGAAACCTCCGGACGAAGGAGGTGTGCCTCGAGGCGGTGAGGCAA
>NZ_SMMF01000120.1:0-274 GCF_009711355.1 Roseibium sp. RKSG952
CAGATGGCAAATCGCGCAACTTCACATGGCGTCGAATTTTAAGACCGCGCGCGCCGTGACGTTGTTGCACAAATTGACTTGATAGCGTACCGGGCCTGATCATTTCCGAGATCCAATACCGACATAACAGTCTGCTTGAAACAGGTATTGTCCGGCAAATCGTCCAGAAAGAAGCGCCCCGTGACGAATTGGCGGGAGTATAGTGAGAGCCTTCGACGCCGTGGCGACGTCAGGATCTGGCTCAATCCGCAAGTTGTCGAAAGCTGGAGAGCCA
>NZ_SMMF01000055.1:0-228 GCF_009711355.1 Roseibium sp. RKSG952
GGCTTCGCGAAACTCGAATGGCAGAAGCTGCGCGAACGCAACGAGGCGCTGGACTGCCGGGTTTATGCCCGCGCGGCCGCCTGGATTGCGGGCACGGACCGATGGCCGGAGGCGCGGTGGGCTGATCTGGAAAGACAGGTGGCACCAGCCGTCTGCGGGGAAAGCGCTGAACCGCCTGTCAAGACACGCCCTGTGCTGCGCCGGAGATCTGTCCGGTCAAGCTATATG
>NZ_SMMF01000032.1:0-213 GCF_009711355.1 Roseibium sp. RKSG952
ACGAGGGTTCGATTCCCTTCACCCGCTCCACGTCTCTCGACAGTTCAGTGCCTTGAGGCCCGGGTTTCGGTTCAACCGAGCGCGTACAGGCGGCGTGTTTTTTTATCTCCTGCCCGGTGAATACAGGCGCGACATCCAACCTGATGCAGGCTGTTTGGACTGAAGCCCTGCTTCCCTTGGAGAGACCTCTGCATATTGCTGGTCTGTGCAGCT
>NZ_SMMF01000067.1:0-235 GCF_009711355.1 Roseibium sp. RKSG952
CGTCATCCCATGGCCTGACCATGGGATCCACTCCGTGACGCCACCAATCGGCAAAACCGCGCAGGCGGGAAACGGACATCAGCTGTTGAGATCCCGGCCGAGGTCAAACCACTCCGGGTTCATGGCCTCGATCAGCGCGATCTTCCATTGGCGCGGCCAGCGTTTGATGGCCTTCTCGCGGGCAATGGCTGCAAGGGCGGTTGCATGGTCTTCATACCAGACCAGCCGCTGGACC
>NZ_SMMF01000249.1:0-428 GCF_009711355.1 Roseibium sp. RKSG952
GCTTAGAGTGTCATTCCGCCCTCAGCCGGAGCCGACCCCCGATTTATCAGGGGCAGGTCACTCGTTCGTGAAGCCCTTCTTTTGTTGAGGTCTAGTGTTGGCCTGCCTTTTCAAGGCAGCAAATCTCTCTCTTCCTGCCGTCAATTCGACACAACTAAAAAGGGAAGCTATCAAAATTAGATGGTGTTTCCGAAGGCAATGCGAATCAATTGCAATAGCAATTACGGAAAAATAGCGGCTGTCTATCGAAAAATTGTAAAAATGGGCCGTGCCGTGATGTTAAGTAAAAAACAGAAAACAACTGCAATTTACGGTGATTTACGGTGAACCACTGCAAAGACCGGCTACGAACCGTGGAAATCAGCGGCTTCGAAATTGTCAGAACACGTAGGTAGCGTCTGAGAGCCTGAACGAAAAGAAGTTGAGCG
>NZ_SMMF01000603.1:0-2433 GCF_009711355.1 Roseibium sp. RKSG952
CAGAAGCGCGACAAACCCCTTCCTTCAGGGCGGCGAAGACATTAAAATACACACGCTCCCCGGAAAAAGCGCGGGCGACAGTCGCCGAGGGTGAATCGAATCCTTTATAGAGCGCTCGGACGTTGACAAGCGAATCCTTGAATGAGATACAGCGCAACAACGTCAACATGACATCCGGAGGGATTCAGTATGAGCGCCTCAACCGTTTCCGACATAGACGCAATCGCAATCGAAGCCATGAAGGAGGCGTTCGACGCCTGGGCCAAAAAGGCCGCCGGCCATCGCGGCGCGCCGGAGCTGGAGGAATGCCCTGATGATCCCTCAACCCCGGTCCAGTTCGGCATCTGGTGGACGAGCGACTACAAGGGTCCGGACAACATCCGCGACGAATTCATCCACATTCTCCCCAATCTCGCCACCGCCAAGGCTGCCATCGATGCTGTGATGGAGCACTCCAAGGCGACGGGCATCGCTCCGGTTCGTCGCCGAAAGCGAAAGAGCGGTCAGGGCCTTATCGCTCGCCACGTCAGACTCACCAAGGGCACCGTTGAGACCTACGACAACGAAAGTCCCCTCGACATAGCCGAGATCGAACACCTCGAGGCCGGCGCAACAGACATTCTCATCCCCACAAAACCGAGGAAACAGCATGACGGTGTGGCATTTGAGTAACAAGGTTTCGAATCCTTGTTGCCGGCTGTTTACGGAATAAGGATTCGATGCCTAGCTTCTATCAGGTTCCAGCGAACCTTTGTGCGAATTCCATTCTTCGGAGACCCCTCATGAAATTCACCCGGCTGGCGCTCGCAGCTTCCGCTCTCACAATTACAGTCGCCGCTCCGGCGATGGCCACCGACATTCCGGCTCCGTCCGCCCCGGACATCCCATCCGCCCCGGCCGCATACGTCGAAGTCTGCGCCGAATACGGCCCCGGCTTTTTCAAGATCCCGGGAACCGACACCTGCCTAGGCACCGACGGCCGCATTCGCGCCAGCGTCTTCAACGAGAACAGCGACGACGAAGTCAACGCAAGCATAGATGCCCGCATCGGCCTGGAGGCACGCACCGCCACCGAGTATGGCATGCTGCGCGCCTACGTTCGCAGCGAAGTAGAAGCCGACAACACCGAAAAGCACGATGCCGAATTTGATCGCGCTTTCATCTCCTTGGGCCCGGCTACCGTCGGCTTCAACGAAACCCTGTTCAATACCAACGTTCTCTATGGCGACGCGACCGGCATCGCGGGCCTGGATGATAGCCAGTTGGCTATCGACGACGCGCTTCAGATCAGCGTCCTGCACACCGGATTCGGTCCGGGGTACTACGCGGGCCTGTCCCTCGAAGCTTCCGACCGCGATAAATTCGGCGCATCCTTTGACAGGGATAACCTACCGGACATCATCGGCCGCGTCGGTGTAACCCAGGGCTGGGGCACGGTCGACCTGTCTACCATGTACTCAGATACCTCGGAGGCCTGGGCGATCAAGGGCACCGGTGAAATAGCCGTGATCGAGAACGTCGATGCCCGCGCGACCGTCGGATACTTCGATGCAGCCGACGAAACCTTCCTGCTGAGCCTGGCCGCCGGCTACCACTTCACCCCGACTGTCAACGGCTACGTCGGTGGGGTGTATAACGCTAACAACGACATAGACGACATCTACGGCGGCAACGTCGGTCTGGTCTACTCCCCGCTCGCCAATCTCGACCTTCAGGGCGAAGTCGGCTACCAAGACGACGGCAACGACGACGACTGGAACACCATGTTCCGCGTCTCCACCACCTGGTAATCGGTTTCCGACACCGGGAAATCCCGAGGGTGTCGCATCGCGGCGCCCTTTTTCTTTGTCTGCCGCGATCAACATCTTCCCCACCCTGAAGGACCGGGAAGATGTTGAGTGCCACAACATATAGCGTTTTTCCGTTGGCCGCTTGCGCAATCAAAGATCGTACTTTTGAATGTAGGGGCGGTGCGATTCGATAGATCTAACACAGAGGCCTATTACCCCTGTCCCGGTCAATCTCCTAAAAGAGCGAGCGGTAGAGTTAAATACTGCGGTTTCCGTGTGTCGCCAGGATCTAGATCGTCACCCAGTGGCCTGCTTTCAGGCCTGCCCGACAATTCGTCGGTGACCCGGGCTTGCAACCTCTCGCTAATTTCCTGGGCGCCGCCCACTGTGCTCAACATATCGGAAAATGCCGAACCTTCAGGTGCCCGGCAGCTGTCACTTGTCTGTTCGTTAGTTGGACGTGGAGCGTATTAGATGGTCATTCAGCACTTTGGTCGACTACCGTCCAAAGTGGATGCTTTGCTTGGAGCTAACTCGACACCCCGCCGAAATGATGGCATCGAGATTAAAATAGTCAACATCGCGCAAAACCGTTCTCTCGCCCTCCGTTTGAACTGGCTTCATGCCGCAGGACTTGCAGTGA
>NZ_SMMF01000302.1:0-536 GCF_009711355.1 Roseibium sp. RKSG952
TGGCGGGCTTTTTTCATGGAGAAAACGATGCCCACAAAACTGGAAGAACTCGAAGCCCGGATTGAAAAACTGGAGCGGCGGTTCACGCCGCCAGAGATGTCGGAAGCTCAGAACGAAGCGCAGGCAAAAATGATCGCGGACCGGCTTATCCAGATGGTTTCTGCAAAGGCGGATCATTAGGATTTTCGCCCTTGCTTCGAACCGAGAATCTGAAAATCAACCGGCCCCGCAAGGGGCTTTCCATGGAGAAAGCAATGACTGATCAAAACGATATCCAGAAAATCATAGACGCTATCACAGCGCTGTCGACGCAAGTGTCAATGGTTGAAACGCGTGTAGCCGCGCTCACGTCTCAGGTTGAATTTCTTGAATGCCATGTAAACGTGACTAGCGCGGATACAACGCATCTGAATCAAAGCGTGAACATTCTGACCTCTCGCGTCTTGGAAACCGAAGTTCAAGTCACGTCCCTTGCCGCTGCCGTCGATCAACTCAAAAGCGAGCATTGAGGGACTGACGCATGACTAATGTGATCT
>NZ_SMMF01000173.1:0-328 GCF_009711355.1 Roseibium sp. RKSG952
GAGATTTGCCTTGAAGCGGTGAGGCAAAACGGTATGGCGTTGGAGGATGTGCCGGGACATCTTATGACGAAGGAGATATGCTACGATGCGGTGAGGCAAAACGGCCGGGCGTTGCGATTTGTGCCGGAGAGCGCTCGGTTTCCGGGGATCTGCCTTGAGGCGGTCAGGCAAGCCGGAGCTGCCTTGCAACATGTGCCGAAAGACCTCCTGACGGAGCAGATGTGCCGCGAAGCGGTGAGGCAGAAGGGTATGGCGATTTTCTTTGTGCCGAGAAACTTCCGGACCGAGCAGATGTGTTTTGAAGCGGTGAGGCAAGAGGGTGAGGCGC
>NZ_SMMF01000497.1:0-1370 GCF_009711355.1 Roseibium sp. RKSG952
GCCTGCGCCTGCACCGCCGCCAGCACCTGCGCCGCCACCAGCAGCTGCGCCGCCGCCAGCACCAGCACCGCCACCGGCACCTGCGCCGCCACCAGCACCTGCGCCGCCACCAGCGCCTGCGCCGCCGCCAGCACCTGCACCGCCACCGCCAGGTCCGGGACCATCGGCGTTCAGTCCATCAGCTGCGGTATCGGCCGTCTCTGCCAGGAGAGCGTCAGATTGATCAGGAACAGCATTGGCCGCTTCGAAAGCGTTCATTTCCTCCATGAGCTGATCAAGGTTCTGCCGGAAGGCCCCAAGCGGGACTGCTCCTTGCGTGTTCTCGTCCTCCGCCGCGGGGTTAATCGGCAGGCCCATTCGCATAGCATTGCCAATCATTTTTCTTCTCCTGTTGTCTCGCAGCAACAGATCATTGATCGAATATTGGCAAATTTTGGATGGGTATTTTTGACAGTTTCTAACGCCAAATATTCTTGACAATGGCGGGACGGCCAAACGGAGGGTGAGCTCCAGCGTCGAGTTGGCCCGGATCAGTCGAAGGTTGCAGGCTTGGAAAATGCAGGGAAAGGGAGCATTTTGATGCGTTGCGAAAAGAGGCAGGCATTTCAAACTACTACCTGTTCATTTTCATAGATTACAGCATGTTAATATCTGGAGACTGGGGGTGTATGTCCGGTTCAACGGGTGTTTTGAAACGCGCGTTTTTCTGGAAGGCTGCGCTGCGCGATGTGAAAATGTGCCCATGTGATATCCGGTGCGGAGGCTACAGCTGTGTGGCATGTCCAGCGCTTGGTGCGGATGGAAGAACAAAAAATGACCACACTGCGCTGGCGATCGATAATTACTGAAAAACCTATTAATTTCATTAGTTTGATTACGGTTTTGAAGTTTTGGATACACGTCTGCATCACAAAAACGTTAGGGTGCAAATTGTTGCCGCCCGGGGAGGCTCATGCAAGGCGCCGTCACTATTTGGCGCTTTGTCCCATTTCCTTGTTGGGACGGATCTTGTGCGGCCTGCGTCTTGGATAAAGAGTATTCATGGGTCACAACAGTTGCCGGTTAAAAGCTGATAGCCGCTGAACACGGTGTTGGCGGGTTGCTTGCACGCGGGTCAGCCCGGACATTTTCCATGGGGTTGAGTTCCGGTGAATTGAGGGGAGGATCAGGAAGGTGATGTTGTCCGCCACTTCGGGAGCCGCAATATTGTGCCAACTTACGCCTTCAACCTTCAGGATTGCATACGCCTCGGGTGCGCCGTTTCTGGTCTTCACCGACTGGCGGCAATTGCCGGTAATGATCGACGCGGTTCAGGCGGCCAGCTTCACCTATCGCGGCTGTGTGCCCTGAGAGCCTGAACGAAAAGAAGT
>NZ_SMMF01000258.1:0-449 GCF_009711355.1 Roseibium sp. RKSG952
GGAAAAGCAGGCAGACTTCATCGCTCTCGAATTTTCTCGTCCAGCGCGTTTACATAAGTGACGGCTCCAATATCTGGAATGTCCAACGTCTTTTCAGTCAGCCACTCATATAAAAACCATGCCCTTCGGGAATATACCCCATTGGGTTCAGAGCGAATCCAATTTTCAAGTTCACGGTGGTCAATAACTTTAAAAAGAGCTGACAAGACACCAAGATCTGATGGCTCATAACGGAGCGAAAATTTTAGGTTTCCAGCTAAAGTATCTTCCGGGGCATAGCTATTTGTGTACTTCTCGACTGTTGTTCCATTTTCTATAATTGTTTTTCTAGCCCCTGGGCCGACAACAGACATAAAGGGGGGGATGGTACTTGAAGTCCGTAGTTTTCAATTAAAGCCGATTGACCGACATATTTATTTTTTTAACGTCTTCCCCGCCCTGAAGGACGG
>NZ_SMMF01000885.1:0-30139 GCF_009711355.1 Roseibium sp. RKSG952
GAAGATCGCAAGGAATGGGCCTGGTTTGATATGGGCATTCAATGCGTCGGCGGGATCGCATCGGGTGTCTACACGACTGATTCAGCCAATCAGCTTCAGTATCTGATCAATGACAGCGACAGCCGGTTTCTGATCGTTGAAGACGAAGAGCAACTGGATAAGTTTCTTGAGATTGAAAGCGAGGTCCCTGACCTTATCAAGGTGATCATTCTCGAAGATGAAGGTCTGCATGACCTTGATCATCCCCGCTGCATGATGATCGACGATCTCTATGCTCTTGGCCAGCAGACAGAAGCCGAACAGCCCGGGCTATTTGAAGCTGAAATAGCGCTGGCATCGCCACAGGATACTGCGCTGCTGATCTATACGTCAGGTACGACTGGCAAGCCCAAAGGCGCGATGCTGAGCAATGAAAACATCATGGCCGCAATCGAAGCGGGCGCACATTGCCTGTCTACATTTGCCTCTGATGAGCAGCTTTGCTTCCTGCCGCTGTGTCATATCCTTGAGCGTGATGTCTCAATCTACTTCCCACTCGCTGCCAGATGCACTGTGAATTTTGCGGAAAGCCCCGAAACAGTATTTACCAATCTGCAAGAGGTTTCCCCTTCAACATTCACCGCTGTGCCAAGGGTTTGGGAAAAGATCTATTCACAGGTATTGATCCTGGCGCAAGAAGCCACTCCGGCAGGTCGTGCAGCGTTTGGAATGGCGCTCAGGGCTGGTATGAAACGTGCGGAGTATATTCTGGAAAACAAAACCGTTCCCGCCACCGTTTCAGCCCAATTCTGGCTCTGGGATCGGTTAGTTCTACGCAATCTAAGGCGGATGCTGGGAATGGACAAACTGCGCCGCGGCGGGACTGGCGCAGCTCCGATCTCACCTGAATTGCTGAAATGGTACTGGGCGATTGGTGTGCCATTGATCGAAGGTTTCGGGATGACGGAAACCGCTGGGATCGCAACGATTAACACCACCGAAAACAATAAGATCGGCACAATTGGCCGACCTGTGGTTGGCAACGACCTGCGTATTTCTGATGAGGGTGAAATCCAGGTCAAAGGCCTGAATGTGTTTCAAGGCTATTGGCGCAATAACGCCAAGACTGCGGATACATTTACCGCAGATGGATGGTTGCGAACCGGAGATATGGGGCACGTCGATGACGATGGATTCGTCACGATCACCGGACGGCTAAAAGACATCATCATCACAGCTGGTGGTAAGAACATCACGCCTGCCGAAATCGAAAGCCGACTGAAATTCAGTCACTACATCTCAGATGCAGTCATCATAGGTGATCGTCGTAAGTACCTTACCGCATTGATTATGATCGATCAGGAAAACGTCGAAAAATTTGCTCAGGACCGAAAGGTTCCCTTCTCCAACTTTGCTTCATTGTGTGCCGCGCAGGAGATCAAAAACCTTGTAGAGCAAGAAGTTAAGGCCGTGAACAACGAGTTCGCCCGGGTCGAGCAGATCAAGGACTTCCGTCTGATCGATGTATTGCTCACGGCAGAAGATGACGAGCTAACCGCAACCATGAAACTGAAACGCAGCTTCGTTGAAAAGAAGCACGGACATCTCATCGAGGAGATGTACGACTAGATAAGGGATGACCCAAAGGGAGGAATAACATGAAGAACGTCTTCAAAAGACTGGTGACTGCGACCGCTTTGACCGCAACAGCAGGGCTAGCAATGGCAGAAACCCAAGGCGTCACCGACGATGAAATCGTCATCGGTTCTGTCAATGATCTGAGTGGTATTTTCGCGGCGGTCGGTGTTCCGGCGATCAAGGGCGCGAATGTCGTTTTCGATCGGGTCAATGCTGAAGGCGGCGTACACGGTCGTACGATCCGCTATGTGGTCGAAGACAATGGTTATCAGATGCCGCGCGCGATGCAGGGCTATAACAAGCTTCTGAATCGCGACAAGGTTTTCGCCATGCTTCAATCGCTTGGAACTCCTATGAACGTGGCCGGGTTCAAGCTATTGGATCCCAAAGGTATTCCCAATGTCGCCCCCCTTTCCGCAGCGCGTCAGATGCTGCAGGAACCGATGGATAACAAGTTTACGTCGTTCTCCAGCTACTACGACCAAGCCCGTGTCGGGGTGAAGTATCTCGCTGCCGAATTCGGTGGCCAAAGTGTATGTACAATGTATCTGCCCACCGATTTTGGAAAAGAGATTCTGGAAGGTAGTCATGCAGGTGCAGAAGAGGCCGGAATTACCTTTGCAGCAGAGACAACGCACAAGCCGGACGAGACTGATTTTGTCGGCTCTCTCAGTAAGCTAAAAGAGGAAGGCTGCAATATCGTCACAATAGCCCTTGGCGTTCGTCAGGCGATCACTGTCGTCGGAACCGCCAAGAAGATGGGACTGGAAGACATGAAGTTCCTCGGAACTTCCGCCAGCTTCCTGACAGTTGTGGCGCAAGTTCCAGGGGGTGTCACGGACGGCTTCTATGCTGCCGCCTCGTGGCAGGATCTCTGGGCTCGTGCGGATGAACCCGCCCCGGCAGCGTTCATTGAAGAGTACAAGGCGGCGACCGGAGAAGACCCTGTTGGTTTCTCGATGCTCGGATATGCGGCCGCTGAAATGATGGTCAAAGCCCTAGAGGCTGCTGGACCGGATCTGACGCAAGAGAGTTTTATCGCCGCAATGGAAACATTGGACTATCAGGATGATTTGGTCGGAAACCACATGACATTTGGTCCAGACGACCATCAGGGTGCTGATTCAGTCTATGTAAGCGTCGTGGATAACGGTGCTTGGAAGATGGTTTACGAAGAATGAGCTTTCTGGGTGCCCTGTTTATTCTGCAGGGCGCTCATCCTCCTCCACGGTTTTATTCGGCGGGCAAGCATCCTACGCACTTGACGAGGCGTCGCTCACGCCCCAAGAATCTTTACAGGAGCATTCGGTTCACGCTTTACCCGATGAATTCGGGCAAGTGATACAAAGTGTGTCCGTAGATATGATAAAGTCAAAGTCCTGTTGTTTTTTCCAGGTTGCGAGTTCAAATGGTTAAGTTTTTGAAGAACACCGTTTTGGTGCTGATTTTTTCCGCGGTTCTATTCGCTCTTATTGAGGTGATTGTCCGCCAGTTCTTTCCACAAACGGTCAGAACCACCTATTTGGTAGGTGAAACTCTGGGCATCAAAGACCCCGTTACAGGCCACCTGAACCGGCCGAACACTCATGCCGCAGTTACCGCCCCTGAATTCAGCGTGGAATATATCGTGGACGAACGTGGTTTCAGAAATGCGTCTTTAGACAGTCGACCGAGCTCAGAAGCCACTGCAACCAAAGTACTTTTGGTCGGGGACTCCTTTGTTTTTGGGGCAGCAAATCACTTCGACGACATATGGCCAGAGCTGCTTGCAAACCGTTTCAAACAGGAAGGCTTGGACGTCGAGGTGATCAATGCTGGCGTGCCGGGATTCGATACATCTCAACAGGTCCTGTATCTGGAGCGCCTGTTTGAGACCTATCAACCAGATATCGTCCTACTCACATTCCTGCCAAATGACTTGTTTGCTAATCGACCTATTCAGAATGTCGATGGTCAGGATCAGGCGCGTGGTGATGCCCGTGCTGTCGTCCAGACCGGCGGTAGTAAGAAGTCTTCTTTCCAATCCGTCACTTTGTTGAAGCGGATGATGATGGGGACCGACGCCGCCTATCGACGTCTCTATCTTATGACTCCGAGAAAGGCATTCTTTGAGAATCCACCTTCGGAGAAAATGGAGACAAAAGCGGACACAACCAAAGATATACTCATGAGAGCGAAACAATTCACCTCGCAACACGGTGCTGATTTTGTTGTGCTGTCTGTGCCGCAATTGTTTCAGGTCTTGCAGAAGGCAAGTGGTGAAGTTGTTCCAGATGTAAATCCAGATCTGCCCGATCAGATGTTCGAAGAATTTTCATCGGAGAATGAGATCGATTGGATTGCTACCCTACCTGTGCTTGCGCAAAACTATGCGGAGAACAAGGCCGAGCTCTATTACAGATTTGATGGGCATCTGAATGCAGAAGGCAATCGCGTCGTCGCCGATATAGCCTATGATGCGCTGGAGCCATTGGTTTCGAACTACTCGAACTAGAGGCGAGCGCTTTCCGAAACATTCAAAAAAAAGCGGCCGCGCCATCGCGCGACCGCCAATGTAAATTTGCTTCGGAGCGAATTAACGCTTCGAGAACTGGAACGAACGACGCGCTTTGCGCTTACCGTATTTCTTACGTTCCACAACGCGGCTGTCGCGGGTCAGGAAGCCAGCAGCTTTCAGAGCACCACGCAGCGACGGATCGTACAGCTGCAGTGCTTTCGAGATGCCGTGCTTGACCGCACCGGCCTGACCGGTCAGGCCACCGCCTTTGACGGTTGCAACAACGTCGAATTCGCCTTCAACACCAGCAACCTGGAACGGCTGGCGCAGGATCAGCTGCAGAACGGGACGAGCGAAGTACTTGTCCTGGTCTTTGCCGTTCACGGTGACCTTGCCGGAACCCGGCTTGATCCAAACGCGGGCAACAGCGTCTTTACGCTTGCCGGTGGCGTACGAACGACCCAGCTCGTCACGTACGGGTTCACGCACGATGACTTCTTCGGCCACGGTTTCAACGCCTGCGACGGCGCTCAGCTCTTCGAGAGTATTGATCTGATCAGCCATCGGTCATTAGCTCCGGGTGTTTTTCTTGTTCATGGACTTAACGTCCAGAACTTCGGGGGCCTGGGCTTCGTGCGGGTGTTCGGCACCGGCGTAAACGCGCAGGTTGGTCATTTGCTGACGCGACAGGCGGTTGCCCGGCAGCATACGCTTGACCGCCTGGGTCACAACGCGCTCGGGGTGTGCACCCTCGAGGATCTGCTGCTTGGTGCGCGACTTGATGCCGCCCGGGTGGCCAGTGTGCCAGTAGAAGTTCTCTTCGCGCTTCTTGCCGGTCATCTGGATTTTGCCAGCGTTGATCACGATGACGTTGTCGCCCATGTCCATGTTCGGGGTGAACGACGCTTTGTGCTTGCCACGCAGGCGCATGGCGACGATCGACGCAAGACGGCCCAGAACAACGCCCTCGGCGTCGATCAGGATCCATTTCTTGTCGATGTCTGCAGGTGTTGCAGAAAAGGTTTTCATGGCAGGATAGTCCTGTTTGATGTGAAAGACCGGCCTGAATGCAGACCGGTCCGAATTCGATGGAGCGTATTTAGAGTGTGCCGCTGCGCACGTCAAGCGCATCAATATTGATATTATTCAGCACAAACAACCACTTACAAATTAGGTATTATTTTACCCCACATTCAAACGCTGATTTGCTCAGGTGGATTATCCAACAGGGCACGCAAACGAAGCATTGCATCTTCAAACTGATCCAGAGTGACGTGACCATTCATTGCAATGCGCACGGCATTTGGGGCACGACCGTCACGCAAAGCAAACTCATCCGCTGATCTAAGTTGAATGCCCTCTCTCTCTGCTGCCCGGCTAAATGCTGCTGACCTCCAGCCGGATGGTAAGTTGAGCCAGACGAAGGGTATTTCGGAATCCCAGTTCAGATCAAACCCGCCCAAAGCATTAACTGTGACTCGTACATACTCGCCCATTTTTGTACGGACATCCTGAGCTAGCTGCCTAGCCCGAGGATCACTGAGTAACAGCCGGGTCAATTCAGCTAATGGCTGTGCCAGTCCGAAATAGCCATATTCCGCTGAGCGACGCAGGTCGCCGCTTCGCTCCTTTGGCGCAATCGCGAACCCAACACGTAAAGCAGGCGTGAGTGTTTTCGAGATCGACGAGACATGCCAACCCCTTTCCGGAGCAAGCGCCCGATAACTTGGAGCCCGCGCATCACCCATACGATAACAGTCGTCTTCAATGATCTGTACGTCATGGCGCCGCGCAACTTCGATCACTTCTTTCCGACGTTCCAGCGGAGTGTGACCGCCAGTGGGATTCTGCACTTCAGGTGAGACACAGATTGCTTGAGCGGGGGTCTGGCGAAGCACATGATCCAGCGCCTCGGCACTGATGCCCCACTTGTCCATTCTGACGCCGACGACCTCTGCCCTCATTAACTCCCCTGCCCGCCGAAATCCTGCGTAAGACAGGTCTTCGACCAGTACGATGGGTTTCGGCCCCTTCAAGACTGTTTGGAAAACGACGCAGATACCGCTTTGTCCCCCATGTGTCAGAACAATGTCATCAGCGGTCACCACCCCCAAAGGCAAATCAGACAGCCAGTCAGCTACGACCTGCCGAACGGGCTGATAGGCATCTCGCGTTGGGTAGTTCATGAACATGCGCGGATCGCCCTTCGCAACTTTAGCCATGCACTCTCGGATCAGTGACACCTGCCCTGCATCAGGCAATCGAGGGCTGAACAAGCTTACATTCGCATCATACTTGTCATCGCGCAGATGCAATTGGCGCGACCACACATCATCCAGGATCGGGGATTTTGGTGGCGCCACAAATGTACCACGCCCGACCTCGGCTTGTAGCAAACCCTCGTCTGTCAGAATCGTATAAGCCCGCGCGACTGTCCCGGGGGTAATCTTCAGTCGATACGCAAGTTCCCGTACCGGAGGTAGCTTAACCCCCACCTCCAGTGTTTTGTTTTCGATAGCTTTTCGTATCGTATCTGCAACCAAAGTGTACTTTGGACCCTTTGCTTTGGGTAACGCCTCGGGCCAAATTGTATCCATTACAATTCTTCCTTTGATTTTGACACAATTTCGAATGTATCAAGCATATGTACCGAGCATTTATACTTTGTGTCAATACAATTTGAAAGGACTATGACATGACACGCGCAATGCATAACCCTGCCCTCATGCTGCTGATCGACAGTCCCCGACTGCCGATTATCGCCGCACTGGCCGTGCGGTTTGCGGCGACTGTCACACAATGGGAGCGCCGGCGCCGCAGCCGCGTAAACCTTGGCCAATTGGACGACAGGCTGCTGCGTGACGTCGGACTGACACGTTATCAGGCCGATCGCGAGAAGCGCCGTTACTTTTGGCTAGCTTGATTAATCCCCAGTCCCATTTCGGGACCTCTTCCTGGGCCGGGGCTTGTCCCCGGCCATTTTTATCCGAACGCTGCTGCTGCTGATCCTGCAGGTGGAAGTGAGTAAGTCATGGTCGCCCTTGCGACTGGCTTGTCTGACCCATCCGAATACATCAGCACGTCTCCCACAGCCAGAGTTCGGCCGAGCTTCAGCAATCTGCATTTGGCGATCATATCAACGCCCCCATCTGGTTTTCTCAGGAAATCCAAAGAGCTATTGGTCGTTACGGCCAGCGACTGACGACCCATTCGGGCAAGTACCATGGCATAGACGCTTACATCAGCCAACGAGAATGTCGAAGGGCCTGATACGGTGCCACCGGGACGCAAATGGCGCTCTTGCACCACTAGCCGAATTGTAATTGTGTCGTCGGTTAACTCTTCGACGACAAAGTCTTCGCGCACTTGCGGAAAAACCTGCGCAAGATAATCCGACAATTCCTGTTTGTTCATCGCCAACGACATGCTTTCCCTCATCGATTTGCCGACCTAGAGTTGGCCCGACAGCCAGCGGGAGGGCAAGATGGCAATTCTGGAACGTAACGACACAGGCGCGGTCGCTCAGCTAAAAATGAACACTCCGGAGCGCCTGAATGCCCTGAGTGACGAGATGCTTGCAGCACTTCAAAGCGAATTCGACACATTGCGGGACGACCCATCGATCCGAGCAGTAATCCTTGCGGGTGAGGGCAAGGCCTTTTGTGCCGGTCATGATCTCAAGCAAATGACTGCGGGACGTCAAAGTGAAGACGGTGGGCTTGCCTACTTTCAGGACCTTTTCAGCCGCTGCGCAAAAATGATGATGTCCATACAGTCCCTGCCCCAGCCTGTGATTGCTCAGGTTCATGGCATCGCCACAGCCGCTGGATGCCAATTGGTTGCGACCTGTGATCTGGCGGTGGCTGCCGAAGGTACGCGATTTGGCGTAAATGGCGTAAACATCGGATTGTTTTGCTCAACGCCAATGGTCGCGCTAAGCCGCAACATTCCACGTAAACAAGCATTTGAGATGCTGACGACAGGCGATTTTATCTCAGCCGAGCGTGCAGCCGAATTGGGTCTGATCAATCGCGTCGTGCCCGAAATGCTGCTGGAACATGAAACGGTCTCGTTGGCAGAACAGCTAGCGACAAAATTGGGGTCGGCCGTCAAGGTCGGAAAACAAGCGTTTTATCAGCAACTTCAGATGCCAATAGACCAGGCTTATGCCTATACCGGAGACGTAATGGCCGAGAATATGCTGCATCGGGATACCGAAGAAGGAATTTCTGCATTTATTGAGAAACGATCACCAAATTGGTCTCAATTGCGAAAAGATGATACATAATTTTATCAAGTGTTCGCATTTTTGCACTTTTCAAAAGGGCGACACTGTGGCAATGCTGAGACAGGGCTGAGGCTCTGAAACACTTTTGGGTCGCCGTGGGCGGAAGGTCCCTCCAGGCTGGTCTCTCTCACCGGCACAGACATCCCCGCAGCGGCGACCCCAAGATTTCATGACAAATATGGTTCTTGCACTGCGTCATTGCGCATGTCTGCACTCTGCCCTATGTGGCAGCTTATGACACAGAAATTGCATATCGTGGGCGGCGGCATGGCCGGGTCCGAGGCTGCTTGGCAAGCCGCAGAAATGGGCGTGGATGTCGTCATCCATGAAATGCGGCCTAAGGTTGAGACATTCGCACACCAAACGGGAAACCTGGCCGAGATGGTGTGCTCGAACTCCTTCCGTTCAGATGATGACGAGCAAAACGCCGTCGGGCTGCTGCACTGGGAGATGCGTGCAGCCAATGGTCTGATCATGACTACCGCAGATGCGCATCGTCTGCCTGCTGGCGGCGCATTGGCGGTTGACCGTGATCCATTTGCTGAGACAGTGACAGCCAAGCTGCATGATCACCCCCGGGTCAGTGTCACAAATGAGGAAGTCGATGCGCTTCCCGGTGAAGGTCATTGGATTTTTGCCACCGGTCCGCTGACCTCCCCCTCTTTGGGCGAAGCCATCCGAACCGAAACCGGCGCTGAGTCACTGGCATTCTTCGATGCAATTGCACCCATTGTGTATGCCGAGAGCATCGACATGAGCCAGGCGTGGATGCAATCGCGGTACGACAAGGGCGAAACCGAAGAAGAGCGAACGGCTTATCTGAATTGCCCCATGGACCGCGATCAGTACGAAGCGTTCATTGATGCCTTGCTTGCAGCAGACAAAACCGAGTTTCATGAAGGCGAAACTGCTGGTTACTTTGATGGCTGCCTGCCAATCGAAGTCATGGCAGAGCGAGGCAGAGAAACCCTGCGCCACGGCCCGATGAAGCCTGTAGGTCTGACCAATCCGCATCAGCCCGATGTCAAACCGTATGCGGTTGTTCAATTGCGGCGCGACAATGCCCTGGGCACCTTGTTCAATATCGTCGGCTTCCAGACCAAGATGAAATACGGGGCGCAGACCGAAGTGTTCCGCATGATTCCGGGGCTGGAAAACGCAAGCTTTGCCCGGTTAGGTGGCATCCACCGCAATACGTTCATCAACTCGCCGACCTTGCTGGACTCAGAAATGCGTCTGAGATCCAAGCCAAACATTCGCTTTGCCGGTCAGATTACTGGTGTTGAGGGATATGTGGAAAGTGCTGCGATGGGGCTTTTGGCTGGCCGGATGGCTGCAGCGGAGATACTGGGGCGCACCCTGCCTTCGGTTCCGCAGGACAGCGCAATGGGCGCTTTGATCCATCACATAACCGGTGGGGCCGAAGCGAAGACCTTTCAGCCTATGAACGTGAACTTCGGACTGTTCCAACCTGTTGATGGCCTGAAAGGTGGGCGTCGCGGCCGTAAGGATCGCTATAAAGCATACACAGATCGCGCCAAAGCCGCATGGACCGACTGGCTGGCGCATTGCTGACTGGACGAGGCCAGCGGCGAGCGCCTAACATAGCTGTATGAGCGAGAAGTTTCTGAAAGACACCTATAACCTGAACACGCCTCAGGAAACCTGCGAACACTATCAGAAATGGGCAGGTTCCTACGACGACGAGGTTGGCGAGCATGGCTATGCCACGCCGGGCCGCGTCGCCGAAGCATTATGGTTAAAAATGCCTGAGGCGCAGACGCCAATCCTAGATTATGGCTGTGGAACTGGGCTTTCGGGTGTTGCGCTGAACGCCGCAGGTTTCCAGATCATCGACGGTGTGGATCCTACCTCGCAAATGCTTAAGGGTGCCGCGGCCAAGGGTGTCTATCGAAACCTTTCTACTTTTGAGATCACGGATCCTGACCCGCTACAGCAAGACGCATATAAGGCGATAACCGCAATCGGAGTGATTGGGGTCGGAGCCGCACCGCCAGAGACATTCGATCTATTGATGAATGCACTGCCCAAAGGCGGCCTTTTGGCGTTTTCTTTCAACGATCATGCCCTTGCTGATCGCGCATACTCTGGTCGCCTGAACGACTGGCTGGATATGGGGTCCGCCCGGCTGCTGTTTCGGGAATATGGCCCCCACCTACCCGGGCTTGACCTTAAGTCTGACGTATATGTTGTTGAGAAGACGTGACCTTTATCACTCGTTTTGCGCCATCACCAACCGGGCCGCTGCATCTGGGACATGCCTATTCGGCGATAGTAGCCCACGATATCGCAACCGCTCAGGGTGGCGAGTTTTTGCTGCGGATAGAAGATATCGACCAGTCTCGCTCGCGCACGCACTGGGAAGAACAGATTTATGATGACCTCAATTGGTTAGGTCTCATTTGGCCTGAACCGGTTATGCGTCAGTCAGAGCGATTGGATGTATATGAAAGGGCCCTGGATCGGCTTTGGGAACAAGGTCTGCTCTACCCCTGTACATGTAATCGGAAAGACATTGCAGCCGCCGCAAGCGCACCACAAGAAGGTTCCCCGCTTCATGGTCCTGACGGGATCATCTATCCGGGAACTTGCCGACAAAACTGGGCGACCACTGATCTGCCCGAACGGCCAAAAGAGGTTCCCTTAAGGCTCAACATGGCCGAGGCAACGCGTCAGGCAGCGAACTTGTTCCGATCCCGCGCGACGTTCATCGAACTTGGCCTAGGCCCGAATGGCGAAACCGGATTGATCGAATTCACTCCCGACGAGTTGGAAAAAACCATCGGCGATGTGGTTCTTTCGCGGCGCGGGATGGGAACGTCCTACCATCTTTCTGTCGTTTTGGATGATGCTGAGCAAGGTATCACGCGGGTTATTCGCGGGCAGGATCTGTTCGAGGCGACCCGGATTCATGTGTTGTTACAAACCCTTCTGGGTCTGCCTACACCAGAATACTATCATCATAACCTGATCCGTGATGATGCAGGCAAACGACTTGCGAAACGCGACGATGCGCGTGCCATTTCGAAGTATCGTCAGGAAGGCGCGACACCGCAAGACATCCGACGTATGGTCGGATTAGACGCCGCCCTAGTGTAATTAGGGCGACGTCTTCCGGTCATTCCATCGGTGACATCAGCTCAACTTCTTCACCATCTCGTATTGCAGTATAAAAGCAGCTGCGCCGATTGGTGTGACAAGCCGGGCCTGTCTGGTTGACTACGACCAGCAGGCAATCCCGGTCACAATCAACGCGAAAATCCACCAGTTCCTGAACATGGCCTGAGCTTTCGCCCTTGATCCAGAATGCCTGTCGAGACCTCGACCAATACGTGACCCGTCCCGTTTCCAACGTCTGGGCGATGGATTCGGCATTCATCCATGCCATCATCAGCACCTCGCCCGTATGTTCATCCTGAGCAATCGCAGGGACCAAACCGGCCTCGTTGAATTTCAGAGTCGATGGGTCAAACAAGACGGTGTGTGACATGGTAAAAACCTTTTGCATCCCGGATCATGGCCACTATGTATGGGGAACAGCAAACGAGGGAAAGCCATGTCGGGCGAAACCGATCTGATCAAGCTCTATTCCGGTCGCATTCTGGCCCTTGCTGCGGACATTCCGCATCTCGACCGGCTTGAAAACCCCGATGCCAGCGTCAAGAAGCGCTCGCCTCTTTGCGGGTCGACCGTAACCGTTGATGTCAAACTGCATGGCGGTCGAATCTCTGAGTTTGGCCAGGATGTCAAAGCCTGCGCTCTGGGACAGGCTTCAGCTGCGGTTGTCGGTGCGGCCATTCTCGGCGCAACCCGCGCTCAGGTCGAAGCTGCAAGGGATCAGCTCTCTGATATGCTTAAGAAGGACGGCCCAGCACCGGATGCGCCGTTCGACGGTCTCGAAGTGCTAATGCCAGCTCGTGATTATAAAAACCGCCATGCGTCAATCCTGTTGGCTCTGGACGCTACGGCAGAAGCTATGGCTCAGGCCGAGCAAGCTAATTGCGCGTAAACATGGTATTTACGGTTAAACGCGTCTAGTCTCACGACAATTTTAGGGGAGAGATGCGTTGAACAATTTACTGGAACACTTTGTAACGCTTTGGGTAGTTATCGATCCCATCGGTACAATCCCTGTCTTCATCGCAGTAACTGCAGGTCTTGGAGCGGCTGCGCGCCGTCGCACAGCACTGATGGCCGCGCTGATCAGCGCAGGTATCCTGCTCTTCTTCCTTGTTTTTGGACAGCTTCTGATCGAAGCGCTGGATATCGGGTTGAACTCATTCCAGGTCGCAGGCGGTATCATCCTGTTCCTGTTCGCCCTGACAATGATTTTCGGTGAAAGCAAACAGGACATCGAGCAGCGACAAGCCGAAGAAGATAAAGAAGACACGATACATCAGCACAATCCGGCCATCTTTCCGCTGGCGGTTCCATCTCTGGCCTCACCCGGTGCTATGCTGGCGATCGTCATTCTGACCGACAATCATCGCTACAGCGCTGCGGATCAGGGGATCACCGCTCTGGTAATGTTGTCGGTTCTTGCCATTGCCTTTGTGCTCATGCTGCTTGCAGAACCCATCATTCGCCTGATTGGCCATTCCGGTGCGGCCATCATCAGCCGCGTCATGGGCATGATCCTTGCTTCGGTCGCGGTGAACTCGGTTCTCTCTGCAATGCTCGAAATATTGAAGACCGGTCAGCTATAAAAAAACCGCCGCACCTTCCGGGCGGAAAGGGCGGCGGCAAGACATGCGTTTCTCGTGTGGGGTCCGGATAGCCACGCGGGGCCGAGGCTGGCCCCTTCAAGGGAATTGGGACAGGCAGGTCACCCTTGATCGCTATGGGGATGACAGCGCGGTTTGATCGGCACGAGATCGCAGGCAGAAAGGCTCAGAACCCTACCGGCAGGTGAAGGGCAACGACCAGCATAACCACCAATGACATCACACCCGCAGCATCTTGCAGAATGGTAGCCTGCGAACGGCTGAAAGCGGTCTTGATCTGGGTCAGCATGGTCTCACCTCCGGTCAGAGCTTTAATCCTTTGTTGACCTTTTGTTCTCATATTTTCGCGAGTCGGTAAAGAACTTTTTGAGAACATTTGTGAACTTACCGGAACATGCTGCTTAACCCACTGAAATCAAACGAATTGCCTGATCCTGTTTCATGAGCCACAAAAGAACGCGTGCCGCCTGCCCGCGCTCTGAGGTTAGTTTTGGGTCTGCATTCAGCAATGCGCGCGCATCCGATTGCGCCACCGCCATCAGACCCGCCTGCCGCTCAAGATCAGCTATCCGAAATTTCGGCAGTCCGGATTGTGCGGTTCCAATGAGGTCTCCCGCGCCTCGCATCTGCAAATCTGTCTCAGCTATCCGGAAACCATCTTCGGTTTCGCGCAGCACTTCCAACCTCTTGCGCCCACCTTCGCTGAGCGGTGGCTGATACATCAGCAAACAGGTTGAAGCATCTTCGCCCCGCCCTACGCGACCACGCAACTGGTGCAATTGTGCCAGCCCAAAGATCTCGGCGCGTTCGATCACCATGATCGTGGCGTTGGGAACATTTACCCCGACTTCGATCACGGTCGTCGCAACAAGAACCTTTGTTTGGCCCGACTGGAACGCGGCCATGGCCGAGTCCTTATCCATTGGTGGCATCTGACCGTGGACCAGGCCTACCGTTTCGTCGCCCAGCAAAGCACGCAGTCGTTTGAATCGCTCCTCCGCAGCTGTCAGATCGGAAACCTCGGACTCATCGACCAGTGGGCAGACCCAATAGCATTGCTTGCCCTCATCGATTGCGCGACGCAGGTGCGACACGACTTCATCCATGCGCTTCGTGCTTACAATGGCCGTTTTGATCGGCTTTCGCCCGGGCGGTTTTTCGTCCAACACAGAAACGTCCATGTCTCCGTATTGCGCAAGGGCGAGACTACGAGGGATCGGTGTCGCAGTCATAACCAGCACATCTGCACCCTGCCCTTTCTCTGACAGTTCCATCCGTTGGCGTACGCCGAACCGGTGCTGTTCATCCACGATCGCAAGGCGCAGGTCGCGAAACTCAACGTCGCTTTGGAATACCGCATGCGTGCCGACAAGGATTTGAATGTCGCCCTTTTTCAAAGCCGCCAGTTTAGCCCGCCGCTCGGCACCTTTGTCGCGTCCCGTCAGAATTTCCAGAACCACTCCGGCTTCTTCAGCCAAAGGCCGCAGCCCTTCAAGGTGTTGGCGCGCCAAGATTTCTGTTGGGGCCATCATGACACCCTGTGCACCCGCCTCGACGGCGATCAACAACGACATGAAAGCAACCAGCGTCTTCCCTGCGCCCACATCCCCCTGCAGCAACCGGTTCATCCGTGCATCTGATCCCATATCAGCAGCAATCTCATCGATTGCGCGGGACTGCGCATTGGTCGGTCGATACGGAAGACTGGCCAGTACCTTGGTCTGAAGCTTGCCTGTGCCCTTGCTAACAATCCCGCGCGCCTTTTTTTCACGTTGTCGAGCCAGCGCCAAAGTCAGTTGGTGTGCAAGTAGCTCGTCATATGCCAGGCGTTCTCTTGCTGGCGCGAATGAGGCGACGTCATCCGCCCCTTGTGGATGGTGTGCCGCCTCGATCGCCATGCTCCAGGACGGCCACTTCTTTTGTTTGACCTGCGCGGGGTCGATCCATTCAGCAAGATCCGGTGCCTTTGATAGTGCGCTTTGGGCCGCCTTGTACGCAGTCTTTTGCGTGACGCCTTGCGTGAGATGGTAGACGGGTTCGAACTCGGGAATATCATTCGCTTCCTGGGGGGCGGCGATGTGGTCAGGGTGGACCATCTGGGCCATCCCATCAAACAGTTCCAACTTTCCGGACACAACACGGCGCGAGCCTTCAGGCAGGACTTTCTTCAAATAGTCCCCTCGCGCATGGAAAAAGACCAACTGGAAATCAGCTTGAGAATCCTCGACATGAATACGATAGGCGCCACCTTTGTTGCGGGGTGGCCTGTGCGCTCCGACAGTGACTTCAACCGTAAGGGTTGTTGGAAGATCAGCGCCCTGAATAGTGTCGCGTCGCCTTCGATCTATGACAGCATATGGCAGACCAAACAACACATCACGAGGTGACTCGACTCCAATCTGAGTCAGCAATTGCGCTGTTTTAGGACCCACCCCATCTAGGGTTTCAAGCTTTGCAAACAGCGGGAAAAGTAGTTCGGGGCGACCGCTCATGCATCCCCGATCAGCTGCAGCCAGCCGTCTTCATCCAGTGTCTCGATCCCAAGATCCGCCGCTTTCTTGGCCTTAGACCCGGCTCCGGGCCCCGCAACCAGCAGGTCAGTTTTAGCACTTACCGAACCGGAAACCTTTGCCCCAAGCGCCTCGGCTCTGGCTTTCGCTTCTGCTCTCGTCATCTTTTCCAAAGTTCCGGTAAAGACGACGGTTTTGCCTGCCACAGGGCTATCCGAACTTGGGGCATCTGGTGGTGTGATCTCCAGATGTGCACGCAAATCGTCGAAAGCCTTGCGCTCATCTTTGTTCGCAAATGCATCTGACAGAGACAGACCAAGCGTCGCCCCAATTCCATCAATACTGATCAAATCAGACCACGCCGTTGCAGCTTCGGTGGGTACATCATGCGAGGCAATGGCGGCATCACGGACATCTTTGAGCCTTGCCCGTCGCCCTTCAGCCTGCGCTGCAATACGTTCGACCTCTTCCGCTTCATCCGCTGCGCGTTGCGCCAGCGCAGCAGGGCGCGCCAAATCTACGGCTCGCGCCATTGCATCCCAGTCACGGTAGTAAAGCGCCAGATCCCTCGCGCCAACCTCACCCACATGACGAATGCCAAGTGCAAAGAGCAGGCGAACCAAAGGGATGGTCCGCTTTTCCTGTATTGCCGCGAACAAATTGTTGGCAGATGTATCGCCCCACCCGTCCCGGTTTTTCAGGCGGGAAACACTTCCGGCGTCTCGGTCTTGTAAGGTAAAAATATCTGCCGGAGTTTTAATCGGCAAAACCGGATCATCGTAGAACATCTCGATCTGTTTTGCCCCAAGGCCCTCAATGTCAAAGGCTCTGCGCGAAACAAAGTGTTTGAGCTTCTCAACAGCCTGCGCCGGGCAGATCAAACCACCGGTGCAGCGCCGCACAGCATCACCATCCTCACGGATCGCATCGCTACCGCATTCCGGACATTTGGTGGGAAACTCGTAAGGCGCTGCATCCTCCGGGCGCTTCGACAAATCCACGTCTGCAAGCTTTGGGATCACATCCCCTGCCCGATAAACCTGAACCCAATCCCCGATACGAAAATCCTTACCACCACGAATTTCACCACCTTTGGCATCCCGACCGGCAATGTAGTCTTCGTTATGCAGCGTCGCATTCGATACGACGACACCCCCAACCGTCACCGGATGCAGACGTGCCACGGGGCTCAGCGCGCCTGTGCGCCCGACCTGGATGTCGATTGCCTCTAATCGTGTCCATGCCAGCTCAGCAGGAAACTTATGGGCAATTGCCCATCTCGGCGTCGTCGACCGAAACCCAAGCCGCGCCTGCAACGCCAGATCATCCACTTTGTAGACCACGCCATCGATGTCATATCCCAGTATTGAACGCTGGGCTTCGATATCGCGGTAATGGTCCAACATCTGCGATGTTGTTTCGCAAAGGCGTGTCAACTCATTGGTTTGGAACCCAAAAGATTTCAGACGCTGGATTGCACCCATCTGGGTTTCTGCCAGCGGCTCCGACAACTCTCCCCAGGCATAAGCAAAGAATCTGAGAGGTCGCGCCCGAGTAATTTCTGAATCCAGTTGTCGCAATGATCCAGCAGCCGCATTCCTCGGATTGGCAAAGGTTTTGCCTCCGGCCTCGAGCTGTCGTTCATTCAGCTTGTCGAAATCCTCGTGCGACATGTAAACTTCGCCGCGAACCTCCAAAATGTCGGGAGCATTTTTGATCCGTCTGGGAATGTCAGCGACGGTCAGCGCATTCGCTGTTACGTTCTCGCCCACCTCGCCGTCACCGCGAGTTGCAGCCCGAACCAATTCGCCATTTTCGTAACGTAGTGAGAGCGAAAGGCCATCGATCTTCGGCTCGGCGGTAAAGGCCAGTGGTGCCTCATTTGAAAGGCCCAGATACTTGCGGATCGACCGGTCAAAATCGGCCACATCCTCATCATCGAACGCATTGCCCAGCGACATCATCCGAACGGCATGAGAGACTTTCGCAAACCCATCGGCCGGGCGTGCACCTACATGTTCGGACGGGCTGTCATCACGCTTGAGCTTGGGGAATCGCGCCTCAATCTCAATATTTCGTCGCTTCAGGGAATCGTATTCGGCATCCGAAATCTCTGGTGCGTCTTTGGTGTGATAAAGATCGTTTGCCCGCAGCAACAATGTGGCAAGGCGCGCCAGTTCTTCCCGCGCCTGATCCTCAGTCAGCTCTTGTACCGAAATTGTGTTGCTCATGCCCACGTCCTGTCACGAATTCTTGGAACCAGTGATAAGACGGGGGCATGGTCAGGTCCAGTGGCGTACTGCGCCGTGAGTGTGGGAACTGCCATCCCGAACCATTAATGGCAGCCCCCTGTTCAAGTCAGGCGCCGACCGCCATTCTGGTCTCATCGACCGTATTGTTCTGAGGATCGCGCAGAACGTAACCCCGGCCCCATACCGTCTCGATATAGTTGTCGCCGCCTGTTGCATTACTGAGTTTCTTTCTCAGTTTGCAGATAAACACATCGATGATTTTTAGTTCAGGCTCGTCCATGCCACCGTACAAGTGGTTCAGAAACATTTCCTTAGTCAAAGTGGTGCCCTTGCGAAGGCTCAGAAGCTCCAGCATCTGGTATTCCTTACCGGTTAGATGAACGGTTTTACCCTCCACCTCAACGGTTTTGGCATCCAGATTTACTGCCACCCGACCTGTCTGAATGATCGATTGCGAATGTCCCTTGGACCGGCGAATGATAGCGTGAATCCTTGCAACAAGTTCTTCACGATGGAACGGCTTGGTCAGATAGTCATCCGCCCCAAATCCGAAGCCTTTAATCTTGCTTTCGGTATCATCCGCTCCGGACAGGATCAGGATTGGTGTTTCGACACGAGAGATCCTGAGTTGGCGCAGAACCTCATGACCGTTCATGTCAGGCAGGTTGAGATCCAAAAGGATGAGGTCATAGTCATAGAGTTTGGCCAGATCTATGCCTTCTTCACCGAGGTCCGTCGCATAAACGTTCAGGTTGGCATGCGTCAGCATCAGCTCGATGCTTTTCGACGTGGTCGGATCATCCTCGACAAGAAGTATGCGCATAATCACTGCTCCAATTCGGGTCAAATATTCCAGTTCAAATTGAACCTGAACAAAAATGGTTAATCTGACGTTACCGTTGAATCAGTTATTCACTTTCTACCTTAGGTTGTCGATATTTTTTTATAGCCGTCACTTTCAACGCATCCACACCATGCTCTGCGACGGCGGAAACCCAGGAATTAAACTCCTCTTCGCTGATGCCATATCGCTTTTTGGCATCGGACAGCGTTATTAACCCATACAAAACCCCGCGTACGACCACCACTTTTCGCGAGGCAACCCAGCGTCGCGTGTCTGCAGGTGGCAGATCAGCACGCGTTAAAATCGTTCCATCAGGCAGGGTTACCGACCGTGGTCCTTCAACTTTGTGCAAATACATCTTCTCAACCCTTTTCTTGCTGCGACAAAGCTGAACCCAGCCTACTTAATGCTGAGTGAAACCGCCCCTTGAGAGTGTGTAGAATTTTCCTATATTCTGCCGGTCTTTCTTAACCCTGACTGGAACCGCCATGGCCCTCGATACCGAGACCCCGCTGAACTCACTTGGCTTTGCCAAACCGCCTTCGGAAACGCGGGTGGTTGTTGCCATGTCCGGTGGCGTGGACAGTTCGGTCGTTGCGGCCTACCTCGCGGATCAGGGGTATGACGTCGTGGGTGTAACTCTGCAGCTTTATGATCACGGCGCTGCATTGGCCAAAAAAGGTGCATGCTGCGCAGGGATCGATATTCACGATGCACGTCGCGTCGCCGAAGAGCGCGGGTTCCCGCACTACGTTCTGGACTATGAGAACATCTTCAAAGATGCGGTCATTGATGAGTTCGCAGATAGCTATCTGGCTGGCGCGACACCGGTACCGTGCATCCGCTGCAATGAGCGTGTGAAGTTCAAGGATCTGCTGGAAACGGCAAAGGACCTAGATGCCGACTGCATGGCAACCGGCCACTACATTCAGCGCAAGATGGGAGAGAACGGGCCAGAGCTGCATAGCGCAGAGGATGCGAACAGGGATCAATCCTATTTCTTGTTCTCGACCACGCCAGAGCAGTTGGACTTCCTTCGCTTTCCGCTTGGCCACCTGCCCTCAAAGGACGCAACGCGTGAAATGGCTGCGCAGTATGGATTGGCAGTCGCAGATAAGCCTGACAGCCAGGACATCTGTTTTGTACCGAACGGCAATTATGCCAGCGTGATTGAAAAATTGCGTCCAGGTGCAGCAGAACCGGGTGAGATCGTTCATGCGGACGGTCGAGTTCTGGCGCAACATAACGGTGTCATTCACTACACGATCGGTCAGCGTCGCGGTCTTGGCATCGGCGGGCTGAGCGAGCCTTTGTACGTGGTAAAGCTCGACGTCGATAAAAAGCAGGTTGTGGTTGGTCCGAAAGAGATGCTGGCCACCCGCACGGTTCCTGTCCGTGAGATTAACTGGCTGGGTGATGCGCCATTCATGTCTCAGAAAGAATGGCATGTCTCGGTCAAGGTCCGCTCGACCCGGCCACCGCGCGAGGCAATCATTCGTCCACTGTCGGACACTACTGCCGAAGTAGAGCTGTTTACGGCAGAAGAAGGCATTTCGCCCGGTCAGGCCTGTGTATTCTATGAATCAGAGGGCAGCCGCATCTTCGGCGGCGGTTGGATCTGGCGCGGTTACTAGATCGCGTCAGTCCATGAGTTGCTGAGGATATAGATCCCGGCGCAGATCATCACATAGGGCACCAGTTTCTCCAGCCGGCGGGCCAATCCGCCGGTCATGACCGGTGTTCGCGCACCCAGAAAACCCAAAAAAGCCAATCCTAAAGCTGCCAAGGACGCGCCAATCACGCCCGCCACCCGGAAACTCGGGGCGGAATCGGCGAGCAAAGGCGCAAGAACGGCGAATGTATCCATCGATAAGCTGATGAAAAGCATCATAGTCACCAGCGTTGATGCGCTGGGTGATATGTGCGGGTCGGTTTCGGAGCCAGTGCCCCTGTACTGCCGCACTACTCCAAACAGCCCGAGGGTCAGAGGAAACACGCCCAGATATCCGGCCCAGTGAGGCACGACATCATCTACGCCCAATGCAAGCAACAATGCGGCGCTGATCACGATCATCTGCGCCAGAAGAAATCCCGTTACAGCCCGACGCGGCCCGGATACCAACATCAAGGCGAGCAAGGCCGCCAGATTGTCCAGATTGGTCAATATCTGAGCCATGAAAGCGGATGCAGCAAAGACCACGTGATCCAGCATCAGGCCCTCATTCGCTCAAGAACCGCCCGGGCTGCCCGCAGGCCCGGGGCCTCCCCGCCTCTTCCCAAGCGCTCCATTGTGACTGACATGGCATCGTATTGCTCGGTCGGGTTCTCGGAAACGTGTTTCAATGCCGATGCGATCTTATCGGGTTGGCAATCATCCAGCAGACATTCCGGAACCGCACGTGTGTCTGATACGAGGTTGACCAGTGTCACGGTATCCAACTTGACCATGCGCTCGGCCATTTTTTGTGTCAGCCAGTTCAGCTTGTAGGCAATCACCATTGGTGTGTTCTGTGCTGCCAATTCCAACGAAACTGTGCCCGACGCTGCAAGTGCCAGATCAGCCGCGCCGAAGGCCGCCCGTTTATGGGCCGTGGCCTGCGATGCGCTTACCTTTCGGGGGTCTAACACCAGCGCATTGCCAGGCCAGTTTGGCACGATCGAATTGATCAGATCTGTGGCTGGCCCGACAGTTGGAACAACAACCCGAAAATCTGGTCGCTCGGCCAGGAAAAGCTGCAGCGCCTCGCCGAAACACGGGGCCAGCCTTTCAATCTCGCCTTTACGAGAGCCCGGCAAGGCCAGCAAAATCGGTGCATCCCCTAAATCAAATGTCTGACGGAATACCGAGATGTCCTGAGGGGTCGCTATTGGTTCGCTGGCGACGGGGTGACCAACAAAGTCGCATTCCATCCCAGCGCGTTCCATGTAGGGCGGTTCAAACGGCAGCAGCGCCAGAACGTGATCAATGACTTTCGCCATTTTGTCCGCTCGTCCGGGCCGCCATGCCCAAACACTAGGCGCCACATAGTGTACTGTGCGGATATGACTGCCAGCCTTGACGATTTTAGCCACGCGCAGTGAAAAATCAGGGCTATCGATCGTAATCAGTACATCTGGTTTCGTGTCCAACACAGCCTGTGCTGTCTCGGAAATGCGCCGTTTCAGGTGAAAGAACTTCGGCAATACCTCAACCAGCCCCATGACGCTGAGTTCCGACATGGGAAACCGGCTGACCAGTCCTTGCTCCTGCATCAGAGGGCCGCCAACGCCGTCAAACTGAACTCCGGGAACGAGGGTTTTCAAACCCTCCATCAATGCGCCCCCCAACCGATCGCCCGAAGGTTCTCCGGCGACCAGAAAAACACGCATCAAACCGCCCGCTCGCGGACGAACAGGAACAGTCCCAGCCGGTCACATTCCTCGATGACACGCTCGCGTTCGAGAACAATGACGCCGCCCTTTTCGATGACAATACCTGTCAGGCCAGCTGCTACGGCCGCTGCAACAGTGTCCGGCCCGATCGCAGGCAGGTCAGCACGTCTATCCTGGTCCGGCTTTGGGCCTTTGAACAGGATCCCTCCGCCCGCATCTGGTCGCTGGGTCAAAGACTGCAGCATCCACGCAGTGCCAAAGATACCTTCAACGGCCAGTGCCTGCCCTTTGAGAATTGCACAGGCCTGTCCGATGTCAGCAGCGCCCATACTGCGAAGAATACCGGCACCCCGATCGGCGTCTGCAAGATCAGCGTCCGATGGCTGCGCCTGTGTCAGGCACCCGAGCGGAGGCAGGATGTCTGGTGCAATCTCGTGGGCTGCGCGCACGTTCATGCCAGCATCCTCAAAAATGCCGATCACTGCGCGCAAGGCACCATCATCCCCTGACATCATGGCTTTCTGCAATATTGGCACCAGTGGCATCGTAGCAGCGTCGATGCGCTTTGGATCAATTGCAGGGCGTCGTACTGCGCCTGCCATGCAGATTTCAGTCACACCTCGGCTCTTCAGCTCTGAAACGAAACTGCCCAACTGCTCGAGAGGAAATTCAATCTCAGGAGCCAGATTGTCGGGCAAAAACCCTTCCATGGAACAGATCAAAGGGCGCTCGGCCAACCGAGCAATCAGTTCATCCGGCAACGCTCCTGTTCCTGCGATCAGAGCCAGCATTTGCTTACTTCCTTGGTGTCAGGAAAGATCGGTCGGATTCGCCGGTGACAAAATCGACGATCCTCCGAACATATTCGCTGTCAGAATCACCCAGTCGCTTGGCCCGGTCCATGAATGTACCATCACCTTCTGACAACTCACGAAAGGCTGCACGCAGAGCCGAGATATCTTCTCGGGAAACACCGCGTCGTTTCAGCCCTACAAGGTTCAGACCATCAAGCTCACCACGAGGGGCCTGTACCAGGCCGTAGGGAATGACGTCATTGGCGACCATCGTCAGTGCACCAATGATCGCGCCACGACCAACACGAACCCATTGATGCAGACCTGAAATGCCGCCGACGATCACGTCGTCTTCAACGACGCAATGCCCCGCTGCGCCGGCATGGTTCACCATGATGACCCGATTGCCGATCTGTACATCATGCGCAACGTGAACACCCGCCATCAGCAGGCAGTCATCGCCAATACGGGTTACACCACCACCACCTTCGGTACCGGTGTTGATCGTCACATGTTCGCGGATGCGGTTTCGTTTGCCGATCTCAAGACGTGTATCTTCGCCGCCAAACTTCAAATCCTGGGGGATCTCTCCAATGACCGAGAAGTTAAAGATCACAGTATCTTCACCAACCGAAGTGTCTCCGGTGACAACCACATGTGACTTCAACTCGACCCGGTCACCCAGACTAACCTGCGCACCGACATAGCAAAACGGCCCGATTACACAATCCTGGCCGATCCGCGCGCCGTCTTCGATGATTGCGCTGGGATGAATACCGCTCATGTCGTCTTTTCCATGTCCCAGTCTACGTAGGCTGAGAACTCGGCCTCAGCCGCTACTTCACCGTCTACGGTCGCCCGGCCACTGAATTTAAAGATCTTACCGCCGATTTTACCACGAACGGTTTCCACATGCATTTCAAGTATGTCGCCAGGCACAACCTTGCGACGGAACTTACACTTGTCGATGTTCATGAAGTAGATCAGCAACTCGCTGTCGATGACGTCCATGCCGACACCCAGCATGACACCTGCAGTCTGAGCCATTGCCTCGACAATGGTGACACCCGGCATGATTGGCGTGCCTGGAAAATGACCCTGAAAATGGGGTTCATTCATGGTGACGTTCTTAATGCCAACCGCAGACTTGTAGCCCGAGATATCCACCACCTTGTCGACCAGCAGAAACGGGTAGCGATGCGGCAGAATGCGCTGAATCAACTGAATGTCGGCACTCTTGGTTTCTGTGGTCATTGTGCAGATTTCCTGTTCTGGATTTCTCGTTTTCGAGTGGTTAGCAATACCGCTGGGTAAGAGCAAGACAGCCTATTGGCTGTCATTGTCTTCCAAACCGGTCCCGTCACCAATCGCGCTATTTATCCTAGCGATAGCGGCATCCGTTATATCAGAAGCATCTGAGCTGAGAAAAACATTGGAACGTTCAATGATCATCGACGCACCGTATTCACGCAGAAGATCAATGAGAACCGGTTGGACCAACTCAAAAAATCGGCCACGCGCTTCCTCGCTGCGTCGGGCCAATGCGTCCAGCTTTGCGCGCTGGCTATCTCTGTGTTGTTGCACTTTCCGGTCGAATGCTTCGGCCAATGGGCGGAATTCAGACGCTTCAATTTGTGCCCTTTTTTCCGTGAGTTCTTTTTCCTCATTGCTCAGCTCAGATACGATCCGTTCGTTTTCGGCAGCAAGCGATGCGCTTTCGGCTT
The DNA here is from genome assembly GCF_009711355.1 of Roseibium sp. RKSG952. Taxonomy (NCBI): domain Bacteria; kingdom Pseudomonadati; phylum Pseudomonadota; class Alphaproteobacteria; order Hyphomicrobiales; family Stappiaceae; genus Roseibium; species Roseibium sp. RKSG952. The sequence goes on from NZ_SMMF01000885.1 coordinate 24,644, forward strand.
CGATTTCTCCGAATATACGCTGTCCGAATGCGGATTCGGCGAACAGCCTTTCGCTAGAGATCGTCAGTACTCCGGATTCAGGAACACCCAATTGTTGAGCGAATGCCGGATTGGCAATTAACATCAGAAAAAAGACAAACAGGGCTCTGAGCGAGCCCTGTAGTATTTTCATTGGAACTTTGATCATGGAAATCAGAACTGTGCCTGAATGGTCAGGTCAAAGTTCTGCTCCTTGTCGAAATCTTCCTTCTTGAGAGCTTTGGAAAAGTTGAACCGCAAGGGCCCAAACGGCGTTTCCCAGAGTACCGATACCCCCACTACGTGTCGTATAGATCCGTTGGCACCAACAATCGTAGCTCCAGCTGTGTTCACGTTGTCGATGTTATAGAGGTTACCAACATCATAGAAAACGCCACCACGCAAACCCAGTTCTTCAGGCAGACCCAATGGGAAATCTGTCTCGAACCTTGCAACCCAGTAGTAGTTACCGCCAATAGCGTCATCCTGCCCGTTGGACAAATCTCGCGGACCAAGACCAGCTGGCTCAAAACCACGGAATGTGCTGGGACCAAGCACGTAACGATCAATTGTCCGGCTGAAGTCATCTCCTCTCCAGTGCAATGCGCCTAGTTCTAAGCTCGCACGTAAGGTCATTTCTTCGTTCAGAACTTTGGTCTGTGCAATCGTTCGCGCGGATGTCTTGAAGTACTGGTTGTCACCACCGAGTCCTGCAGCATCTACACCGACTTCGAACAGAACACCCGCATTCGGATTCAGACCGCCCAATCGGCTATCATATACGTAAGTCAGCCCCAACGAACTGCTTACACGTTCGCCTTGTGCAATTTCAGAGGTAATAACCGCTCCGTTTACTTCACCACTTTGCTGGGACATCTCACTGCGATCCCAGCCATAGCGAAGTCTCAATGCGGACAACTCGCCAATTGCATAGCTAAGCTGCGGCCTAAAGAATACCGATTTAGTATCATAGCTGGCGAAGCTTGAGTTGGTACTGGTCAATCCCAATCCCAAATCAAAACGCAGCTTACGCCCCAGTAGATATGGTTCGGTGAAGTTCAGGCTATACTCTTCAGCATCCTGCGCGGTCGAAAGATTGACACCAAGTGTTTGACCACGACCCAAGAAGTTAGATTCCTGCAATCCGATCGCAATACCAAAACCATCCGAGACCGAATAGCTACCGCCAAGGCTCAATGAGCCGGTTGGCTGTTCTTCGACATCGACATCGACGATGACCTGACTCGGTGTTGTACCTTCGCGTGGTTCCACATCAGCGACCGCGAAGAAACCCAATGCCCGAATGCGTTCAGCACTCTGTCGTATCTCACGAGGATTGAATGGGTCACCTTCAACCGTATCGAACTGGCGTCGAATTACACGATCGAGTGTGGTTGTGTTGCCTTCAATATCAATGCGCTCAACAAAGATGCGAGGGCCCTTGGTAAGAACGAATTGGACATCCAGCGTGAGATCGCGTTCGTTGCGTGTCACCCGGGGCTCGACGCGAAGGAAATCCACGCCTTGCTTGATTGCCAAACGTTCTTGCCGCGCGATTGAGTTCTCAACCAGGGTTGGAGAATACGTGACGCCCGGCTTGATCTTGAGCGCCGCTTGATATGCTGCAGCGTCCACGCCCGGGATTTCACTGACAGTACTGATTTTGCCGAACTTGAATTTCTGCCCTTCGGTGATGTTCATAACCAGGAAGAAAGCATCTCGCTCACGTGTGAACTCGACATTCGCGCTGTTCACTCGGAAGTCGACATAGCCACGAGACAAGTAAAAATCACGCAAGACCTGCTTATCAAACTCGATCCTATCCGCAATGAAGGTATCACCGCGCAAAAAGGTTCGAAGAATGTTTGCCTGCTTGGTCTCAAGTACGCGGCGCAGACGACGGTCAGAATAAGCACGGTTTCCAACAAAACTGACGCGCTCAATCTCAATAGTGGTACCTTCGGAAACTTCGAAAACGAGGTCGACGCGGTTTTCACTGCGCCGAATAATCCGCGGTATCACGGTGGCCGAGACACGGCCTTGGGCCGAGTAAATTTCGGCGATCAGGTCAGCATCTGTTTCCGCAACCTGAGGCGTAAAGACACGCCTTGGTTCGGAGGTTATGGCATCAAGCAGCAAATCGTCCTTTACGCGACGGTTACCTTCGATGCTGATCTGGTTGATTGTCGGGTATTCCTGCACATTGATAACCAATGTGCTCCCTCGAGGTGTCAGTTCGACTGTTTCAAAAACGCCACTGTCAAGCAAACGCTGGTAAGCGTCGTTCAACTGGCCCGCTGTTACAGATTGACCAGGTGCGATTCCCGTTCTGGCAATGATTGTCGAACTTTCGATCCGCTGATTTCCATCAACCTGAAATGAACTGAAGCTATAGTTTTGCGCCTGTGCGGCTTGTGGCAAAACCAGTAAACTCATTGCTGCAAAGAGGAAAAAAATCGTTAGTGTCTGCCACAAAATGTTGCCTTGCGGCTTTTGCATACCGCAGGATGTGCCCGCGCCTCTCCTGTAAGCCATATTTTTCTCTACCTAGAATTTTCGGACTTTAGAAGTTGAGTAACGGCATTGGAGCGCGTTGTCAAAAGACCAAACACAAACGCGACCCAATGGGCCGCGTGATGTAAATTTTCGATAGCGTGAGAAGAATCAGAAACCCAGAACGATTGCGACCGTGGCAAGATACGCGCCAACCGTCAGAGCAAGCGCAGTGACCCCAAAGCTCAGTAAAACATCCCAATTCAGGACGAACAGGAAGCGAAATCCCTGATAAGATTTTTGCAGTGCCTTGGTCATGATGCCGGTTCCGGACATAGAAAAATTGCCCCAATTCTATGAACTCGAATTAGGGCAATTTTACGGCTTTAAGGTGCCGCAGGTGTCACATTTAGCAGAACAGATCGTTGCTGACCGCAAATAGCATCAACGACAGAATCAGGGTGATGCCTACAGTCATCAGCACCCGTAACGCCTTGTCGCTCGGCGGCTTACCCGCCACGGCCTCATAGGCGTAAAATACCAGATGACCTCCATCAAGCGCCGGAATTGGAAACAGGTTCAACAGCCCGACCGCCGTAGACAGAACAGCAATGAAAAAGATGAAGTTCTGCGCGCCCTGGCTTGCCATTGCGCCCGATGTTTCGGCGATACCGATTGGGCCAGACATGTTGCACGTGCTGATAGCACCGGTAACCATGTGCCAGATACCCGACAATGACCCTTCTATAATGCGGACAGTCTGACGGACCCCCCCGGATAAGGAATCAACAATACCGGCCGGTTCCGTCGCAGGCTCCAGCATCATGCCGCCCACGATGCCGATACGCCAATGCGTAACAAAGCCACCATCCGTTTGCGGTTCATCCGTTCTTCGTGGGGCAAGTGCAAACTCCAGTTCTGCCCCATCACGCCAGACATCCAGCAACAGAACCTTACCATCGGAGCTTTCCACGTGCTCTTTCAACTGTGAAAAGGCAAAGATCGGATCACCATTGACGGCGGTGATGACATCACCTTGTTCTAGCTGGATGTCCATCGCCGCACTGCGCGGCGCAACCTGCTGAATCAGCGGAGGGAAAAGCCATGGCGCAGTCACATCGAACGTCTCGCCATCGCGAATGATCGTGTAATCAAGCGCCGGTTCCACCGGCAACGAGCGGGTAAAATTGCGCCACCCGCCTTCTTCATCAAAATCGGGTACTGGTATGCCTGCGATGGCTACGATTTCATCACCATCCTGCAATTCCTGAGCCGTTCCCGGCAGTGGGTGCAGTGATCCCACTGTCAACGGCTCTCGGGATACTCCATCCGACCAGAAAATCAGGCCAAACACCAGGATCGACATTACGAAGTTGAATATCGGACCTGCTGCCACAGTTGCAGCACGGGCCCACAAGGGTGCGCCGTGCATCGTTCGACGCAGCTCTTCAGGGCTTTGTTCGACGATTTCAGCCATCGCCTCTTCATCCTTGCCCGAAGCAGCGTTGGCGTCCCCCAGAAACTTGACGTAGCCACCAAAGGGCAGCAATGCGATCTGCCACTTCGTTCCCCGCTTGTCTACGCGGCTCCATAGAACCGGGCCGAATCCGATTGAAAACACCTCAGCATGGATGCCCGACCAGCGCCCTACGATGTAGTGACCATATTCATGCACCGCGACGATGACTGACAGCGCGATGACAAAAGCCAGTATAGTATAGAGCAAATTGCCGAATTGAGGGATCAGAGAAAGTATATCCAAAGTTTTATCCTGCTCTTTGCAATACGGCGTCATCCACCCATTGCCGTGCCAGATGGTCCGTTTGATGCACGTTATCAAGGGTCAGAGTGGCATCAAGCAGATGGGACTCGCTTTCAAACCGATCCAGAACTGCAGCCACCGCATCGGCCATGTCCAGAAACCGGATACGTCGATCTATGAAAAGATCGAGTGCCCTTTCTTTTGCAGCGTTGAATACAGCGCCGGACAAACCGCCCCGCTCCATCACCTCACGCGCAAGGCGCAATGCCGGATAGCGAGCTTCGTCAGGTTCCTGAAAGCGCAATTGCCCGAGTTTCGCCAGATCCAGCCGGTTTACCGGCAGCTCGCGCCGATCAGGCCAGTGCAGCGCATAGCCGATTGCATGCCGCATATCTGGCGCTCCAAGATGGGCCATCACCGCGCCATCGTTAAACCCAACCAGCGAATGAACAATCGATTCCGGATGAACCAAAACTTCGATCTTTGTCGGGTCGATTCCAAAGAATTCTTTGGTTTCAATCAACTCAAGCGCCTTGTTGAACATCGATGCGCTGTCGATAGTGATCCGCTGCCCCATATCCCAGTTGGGATGGCTCGAGGCTTGTTCGACAGTTGCATTTGCAAGATCGCCAATAGGCCAGTCGCGAAAGGCCCCACCGCTTGCGGTGATAATTATGCGTTCAACGGCCGCCATATCTTCACCAACAAGCGCCTGAAACACAGCCGAATGTTCGCTATCTACCGGCAATAGCCGCGCATCATGTTGTTGCGCGGTCTCAAGGACCAATTGTCCAGCGCAGACCAGCGTCTCTTTATTTGCAAGTGCGAGCGTTGCGCCCTGCTTCAACGCCTCAATTCCCGGCGCAAGACCTGCTGATCCGACAATTGCTGACATCACCCAATCGGCGGGATGTGCGGCTGCTTCTTTAATTGCGGCCTGACCAGCCGCGGCCTTCACACCACTGCCGGACAGTGCTGCCCGCAAGTCATCCAGACGATCATCATAAGCCGTTACAGCCAAATCTGCGCCTAGCCGAATTGCGTCATCGGCAAGTTGTTTGGTGTTTGCACCACCCGTCAATGCGACAACTTCATATGCATCGCGATCGCGCGCAATCAGATCAATCGTATTTTGTCCGACTGATCCGGTCGCACCCAGGATTGTTACCTTGCGCATTACATGCCTCCGGGCGCGTAGAATAACCCAGCGATCAGCACAAACA
>NZ_SMMF01000567.1:0-1932 GCF_009711355.1 Roseibium sp. RKSG952
CTGAAGTCGGGCAAGCTCTTTTTCCATCCGAGCGACTGCTTGGGGCGTGAGGCCATTGACCCGTTTGGGCTTGTTCGCCTCGACCAGCTGCGCCTGCGGTGTCCCCGCGAGGATTGCCGAGATGTAGGCGACAGAGTAGTTGTTGGCGTTGACCATGAGTTCGGCGGCTTCGATCTGGCGCAAGGGGATCATCTTGCGCAGTGTGGTGAAAACGGCCAGCGTGCAAGCCTTGTCCTTCAGGATCGCGACAGCTTCTGGGCAAATGCCGTCGAGCAGCTTGACTTTTCGTTTGATGCTGCGCGGATTGAGGTCCAGCGCCGCCGCGATTTTATCCTCCGGAACACCGCGCTCTATAGCCTTCAGGATCATCCGGTGCTCCTGAATGGCAGCGATACGGCTGACGCGCTTGTTGTAGGTAAATGCCTCGTCATCGGTCGACACAAGGCATTCGACGTGCTCCCGACCCAGATCCTTCAGGACTTCAATCCGGACATGCCCGTCCAGCAGTAACCAGCTGCCACCGACATCCCCATTTCGTGCAACCACTGGCGGCTCGACCAATCCGATCTCGCGGATCGACGCTGTGATCTGGGTGTATTTTCGGCTGGATTTGATCGATTTGCTAAGGGCGCGGACAGGCAGGATGTCCGCGACCGGGATCGTGACGCAATCGCTTTCGAAGCCGAGCTGAACCTTCTTGGTCATGGCGCAGCTCCCTCAGTGATAGAGTCCTGTAGGTAGTCAGGCATCGTTTCCAGACCTTCCGCCCGGAGTAGCGTCACGAAATGGTCGTCCTTGAGGAGAGTTCGAATTGCCTGACAGATGAACAGGAGACGCCCTTGCGTCAGTTCCGCTTTCTTGATCAAAAACTTCTGACGGTCGGCTTCCTTCTGGTAGGCACGCACCAGCGCCTCACTTGTCAGCGGCCGCCGGTTACGGCCCTCGCGCCCGTATTGTTTGGGATGGATTTTCTTTCCACGCACCTCGCGCTGTTCGATCAGGCGTCGGGCTGCGGCGAGTTTCTTCCCTCGCAGTTTCTTCTGCGTGTAGGCATCCATCAGCGCTCGCTGTGCGCCCTCTGTATCGGTTTTCGATATATCGATAGCGAGGTTGAGGGGGAGCAAACCAGTTTCGACGGCCATAACCAGCCGCTCTTCACCGCGCTCCAAAAGGCCAGCGATCATGCCGACATAGTCCGGCGAGACACCGATCTTATCGCCGATTTGGCGGTCGTTGTAGCCGCGCTCGCGAAGCGTGCCGATCTCGCGCATTAGATCGATTGGGTGATGCTGGCGACGCGCGCAATTCTCAACGAGGCTCATCACGAGGCAGTCGGTCTCATCAGCGTCAATCACAATCGCCGGAATAGCTTTCTGTTTCAGCTCTATGAAGGCCTCGAGCCGCCCCTGGCCGCAGACGAGATCATACTCATGCGGATCTGTATCGGTGCGGCGGGTGACCGTGATCGGGCGCTTCAAGCCGATCTTGGCAATGTTCTCCACCATGTCGGCAAACGTCCTCGGGTTACGGACCCGCGGGTTGAGAACCCGAATGCGGTCGGTCGGAACCAGGGTGACTTCTGTGGGGTGTTTTTCTTCCGTGCTATTGGCCATCATGCCACCTCCGTCACCTTCGCCCGCCCAGCGAGGGCGTAGAAATCTTCAAGTGTCTCAGTTCGATAGACATCGAGCCAAAGCCCGTTCTGCTCGGCCATCTTCAGCCGAGCGCCGGTTATGTCGATGCTGGGCAGAAGGTAGAAATCGCGCGGGGCGTCGTTGGTTGCGCTCATCCTCACGGCAATCGTGATGTCCGGAACGAGGCCGGTGTCGAGCCGGATGTGCCAGCGCAAGGAGCCAGCTGCCGTCGTCTGGCAGCGGGCCAGAACGACCGACACCGTGAATTCGTCATTCACGCGCAACAGCTGCGTGTCGC
>NZ_SMMF01000171.1:0-326 GCF_009711355.1 Roseibium sp. RKSG952
GACACTGCCAAACCGAAAAAAACAAGCGAGGACGGCTGGCTGGTTAGCTCCGAATGCCGAAAGCAAACTTCCGTGATCGCGGGGACGGTCGTGTTTCTCCCTACTGAAGGAGGGATTTCCATCGCACAGTTCAGATGACGACGTTCTTCTTGATTCAAAAGCGCAGCACCCCTCCTTCAGGCGGTAAGAGCGCACCTCACGTAGCGAGGCGTCAAGATTTAGTCCATTGTTCTTCAATATGTTGCCTGACAAACCTGCGCCGAATGCGGTAGAATCGACAAGAAGAGCCGCGAAACCCAAGCGCTCTTTCACTGCAAGTCCTGCGG
>NZ_SMMF01000522.1:0-1554 GCF_009711355.1 Roseibium sp. RKSG952
CCGGAGTGGATGCCAGAAGCCAACTCGAAAGACACCTTAAAGACACCAAGACGATCATCGCCCGTGGCAATAAGGCGAGAGCCATCTCGGAGGTCCTTTCGAAGCTTCCAGAACAAGTTCCGGAGATCATCGACAACAACGACAAGATCACAGTCGGTCGAGCCGTGAGGTCAGCGAAGACGCGATTAGCGACGATGACGAAAGCTCAGGAAATCCTGAAGCGCCTGCCGGTCGAGCCGCCGACGGTAATCGATCACCAAGAGTCCGAGACCGCTGGCAGAAATATTGTCGAAGCGAAGAAACGCCTCCAAATCGCGGAGACGGCCGTCAAGAAAACCGACGAGGAACTTGAAACGGTGCGTTCACAGATGAAAACGCTCGTCGCTGAGATGGATAACTCGTGCCCGGTCTGCGGACATCACATCTCAGACGCGAACGAATTGCTCTACCATCAGGCTCACGAAGGAGACCGCGGCCATGCGTAAGGCAAATGGACTTCTTTTTATCGGCGATCCGCACGTCAGCTCCCGGAAACCCGGCCGACGTCGGGACGAGAAATACGCCTCCACAATTTTAAGCAAGGTCGAATACGCAATCTCGGTCGCGAATGAACGGAAACTAATTCCAATCTTCCTGGGAGACATGCACGACAGCGCCGTCGAAACCGATGAGGGTGTGAAGACGAGGTTGATCCGGATTCTATGTGATGCATGGACGAAGCCGATTTCGAACGTCGGTAATCACGACATTCGAAACACAACGCTAACAACAGGGGACACCCTGAAAATGTACGCTGAGGCAGGCGTATTGGTCGTCGCCGACAAATCCGGCCCGGTTGAAACGGTGATGATCGGCGACAAAGTCGTTGGTATCGGCGCGACACCTTACGGCCAGTCGTGGCCAACAGACGCGCGACCTCTTTTCGGGGAGGTCGACACGATCATCTGGCTGACGCACCACGACATCGCTTTCGAAAATCCTTATCCGGGATCGATAGCGCCGACATCCATCGCGGGGTGCCGCCTCGTCGTCAACGGACACATCCACCTTCACAAGAACCCCGTCCGGGTCCTGAAGACGCTATGGATGAACCCAGGGAACATCACGCGGCAGACGGTCGACACCATGGATCACGATCCAGCAGTCTGGGAACTCACGGCCGACAGCAAGTTCAACAAAATACGGATTCCGCACGAAAAAGGTGTTTTCGATCTGACAGGAAAGCTTGTCGATCCGATTGCACAGGAACAGGTGAGCGAACAGGCAACCGAGACGCTCGCCGAGAGCGAGTTTGTTAACCTGCTCTCCGCAGATAGCCCGATGGAGATGAACAAAAGCGATGACGGCTCGATCTTAAAAGAAGAGATCGAAGAAAAATTCGAACGCGAGAACACCCCCCATGACGTTAGAACCCTAATTCTTCATTTGCACGCAGAAGCAACATCACTAAACGACTGAAAATTCAGGGTCGAAACACACGGAGACAACCATGACAACATTCGCCTTTGAAAATATTGAAAAAATGAAGTGCTCGTAGCTCTCCTGGGCCCGCTC